>JAEYRC010000065.1 GCA_023409675.1 Bacteroidota bacterium | reverse complement strand
GGGTGAAGGCCCTGTTGTTAAAGCAGGAGAATTTCTTAAAGTGCATTTTACCCAAAAGATTGGCGATTCGGTATTGGTGTCGAGTGGTGAAGGTATGCCAACCTATACACGGGTAGACAGTGTTGGTCCGGTTTATAACCCCGCGGAAGTGTTCAGCCTGTTGCGTAAAGGCGACAGTGTAGTGGTGGTAATGGAAATGGACAGCCTGTACAAGGATCCAACCCAGGTTCCTCCCTTTGTTAAGAAAGGAGACAGACTGACCCTCGCATTCCGGGTACTTGAAATATTCCCAACTGAAGATTCATTGAAAGTAGACCAGGAAAATATGTTCACCACTCAGCGTACGGCTGAAGTGAAGGCGATCGAAAAATATCTGGCCGATAACAATATCCAGGCGCAGAAAACAGAAAAAGGAACATTTGTGGTGATTGATGAACCCGGTACAGGACCACTTGCTGATTCCGGCAAAGCAGTTACAGTAAATTATAACGGAAAAACTTTCGAAGGCAAAGTATTTGATTCCAATATTGATTCAACTTTCGGTCATCCACAACCGTATATGCTGGTTATTGGTCAGCGGGGCGCGATTGAAGGTTGGGATGACGGACTGCGTTTGTTCCGTAAAGGCGGAAAAGGAAAACTCTATATTCCGTCGATGCTGGCTTATGGAGGAAATCCTCCTCCGGGCGCTCCCTTCAAGGCATTTGAAAACCTGATGTTTGAAGTGGAAATCCTTGATGTACAGGATGCCCCCGCACAACAACAACCCCGTTTTCCCGGCGGAGAGCCTAATCAATAGGCTTTCCGGATGGCATCAGGATGCTTTTATCCACCCTGATGCCATCAGTAACCGGACACATTCCATCGCGGGCTTCACATCATGAACCCGAAGGATGCTGGCACCGTTGATCAGGGCCAGGGTATTCAACACCGTTGTTCCATTCAGGGATTCATCGGGTTTGATGCCGAGTGTTTTATAAATCGTTGATTTTCTCGAAAGCCCCGCTAACAGGGGCTTTTGTAGTATACGGAATTTGTCAAGATTGCGCAGCAGCTCAAAATTGTGCGCAATGGTTTTGGCAAAACCGAAACCCGGGTCGATGATGATATCTTTGATACCTGCACGCTTAAAATCATCCATTCGCTGTATGAAATAATCCAGTACATCTGTTGTAACATTGTCGTATTGTGCCAGTGTATTCATAGTTTGCGGTGTTCCCCGCATATGCATGGCAATGTAGGGCACATTCAGTTTGCCCACCGTAGTAAGCATATTGCTATCCAGCGTACCGGCGCTGATATCGTTAACAATACCCGCGCCGGCCTGTACCGCCTGTCGGGCTACATTAGAATAATAGGTGTCGACAGAAAGAATGAGCTCCGGAAACCGGTTATGAACCGCTTCAATGATACCGATCACCCGTTGAAGTTCTTCATCTTCAGAAACCCTGATGCTACCCGGAGCCGTACTCTGACCACCAATGTCAACTATAGTAGCGCCTTCTTCCATCATGGTTTCAACCATCATTAACGCTGCGCTTTCTGCTGAATGGCGGCTTGCGGCATAAAATGAATCAGGTGTGGCATTCAGGATTCCCATGACTACCGGTTGGCGGATCACCAGCAAACGTCCGTTACAGTTAAGGGTAAACATCATTCGGTATCTTTACAATTTGGAGTGTAAATTCGCCTATTAATATTAAAAATAGCTAAATCGGATCAACCCGGATGAAGAATACCCTTGAACAATTTGACCAGGCCGTACAACGCTGCCGCAATATTTTTTTACAGAAAATCAGTGATTACGGTACGGCCTGGAGTGTACTGCGACCTATATCGATTGTTGACCAGCTTTTCATTAAAGCCCAGCGTATCAGAACAATACAGTTAAAGCGCGATCAACGGGTTAAAGATGATATTACGGGAGAATTCATCGGGATGGTGAACTACAGTGTGATCGGACTGATTCAACTTGAATGTGGTATAGAAGAACGGGAACATGATCCACGGCAGGTTACCGAATGGTACGACCGCCATATCGCATCAGCCAGGGAAACCATGGAAAATAAAAACCATGATTATGGAGAAGCCTGGCGCGATATGAGCCAGGAAAGCTTTACCGACCTCATCCTGATGAAACTGCTGCGGATGAAGCAGATCATTTCCAATGACGGTAAAACCCTGATCAGTGAAGGAATTGATGCCAATTATACTGATATTATCAATTACGCGTTATTTGCCCTGATCCTTATTGAAGAAGGCAAGCATAGCGGATAGGACGTGCGCTTTTAGCCCGAATAAAAACAACTGCTGATGAAACTTTTTCTGACCATTTCACGCATCATTGTAGGGGTGCTGTTTATCTTTTCCGGATTGATCAAAGCCAATGATCCGCTGGGGCTTTCGTATAAGATGCAGGAATTTTTTGAAGTCTGGAACCTGCATGCCCTCAATGATTTTACGCTCGCGTTTTCAATTATAATGATTGCCTTTGAAATTATTGCGGGAGTAGCCGTGCTGCTGGGTTGGAAAATGAAATTTTTCAGCTGGATGTTACTGCTGTTGATAGTGTTCTTTACTTTCCTTACCGGGTATGCGCTTTTTTCCGGCAAGATTAAGGAATGTGGCTGCTTTGGCGATTGTATTCCGTTGCAGGCACATCATTCCTTTATCAAAGACCTGCTGCTGCTGTTGCTGATTCTTCCCATTTTCATTTACCGCCATTCGATCAGGCCGGCATTAAGCGACCGGGTAAACCTGATCCTGCTGTTCTTTACAGCAGTGGTTTCTTTTTCGTTCCAGTGGTATGTGTTGCTGCATCTGCCGGTGGTAGACTGCCTGCCCTATAAAAAAGGGAATAATATTCTGGAGAAGATGAAAATTCCACCAGGCGCCATGGCCGACAGTACCGTGATCACTTTTGTATATGAGAAGGAAGGCAAAGAAGTAGAATTTACTGCAGAGGAATTCCCCGAAGATTTTGATGACGCGACTTACACCTTTGTAAAGCGTTACGATAAGGTAGTTCGTAAAGGAAATGCAGCTCCACCGATTAAAGATTTTTCATTGTTTACCTTACAGGGTACCGACACCACCACCGCGCTGCTTTCCGAAGACCGCTATCAATTGTTCCTGTTTATGAAAGATGAAATCAGAACCGGTGACTGGTCAGTAGTGCTCGACAGGATCATTCAACAGGCGGGCAATAAGAATATCCCCGCTTTCCTGGTAACCAATATCAGCATAGATGGAAGCAGCACGGTTCTTCCCGGATTAACCCCTTTGCGTTGTGATGCTGTGGCCATAAAAACAGCGGCCCGGGCAAATCCGACCTTATACCTCGTGCGTCAGGGAACAATTGCCGGCAAGTGGAGTTATGCTGATCTTATTCATGCCGAAGCCGCGCTTGAGTCAATTCCTTAAACACTGATAAATTACCAGGAGATGTTCAAAAAAAGCTTGTCGGCAATCCTACTTATGATGGCATTTACGTTTTGCCAGCGCAAACAGGTACCCCAGCAGCCCGGTGAAGGAACTGCATTATTCACCGCGGAAGATCATACTGCTGAAAATCTCTTTTCAACAAATATTGAAGGACCGGCAGTGAATGCTGCCGGAGAATTGTTTGTGGTGAATTACCTGCGAGACGGCACAGTCGGAAAAGTTCATCCCGATGGCCGTGTTGAGCTGTATGTAGAACTTTCTGAAGCCAGCACCGGCAACAGTATTCAGTTCAGGTCGAACGGTAATATGCTTATCGCTGATTTCCGGGGGCATAACATTCTGGAAGTCGATGCCCGCACCAAAGCCCTTTCGGTATATTGCCACGACAGCCGCTTCAATCAGCCCAATGACCTGTGTATTCATTCCTCCGGTATCGTATATGCTTCAGACCCTGACTGGAAGAATTCCAAAGGCCAGGTATGGAAAATCGGCACCGACCTGAAGGCGGTACTGTTCAGTCCGGATATGGGTACAACGAATGGCATCTGCCTGAGCCCCGATGAAAAGATCCTGTATGTAAATGAAAGTGTGCAGCGGAAAATCTGGGCGCTGGAACTTGACGCAGCGGGTAACCTGCTCAATAAGCGGTTGTTCGTTACCGTTGATGATCATGGTTTTGACGGAATGAAATGCGACAGTGTCGGCAACCTCTATGTCACCCGGTATGGAAAAGGAACGATCGCCGTATTCAACCCGGAAGGTCAGCAGATACGGGAAATATCCCTGAAAGGAAAAAAAGTCAGTAATATTACCTTTGGCGGATCAGATTACAGAACAGCTTTTGTGACCCTGCAGGACAGGAAAGGAATAGAGCGGTTCAGGGTAGATATTCCCGGAAAAAAATAACTTCGATTATCTTTAATCAGTATGTATGAGTGAGTATTCGATAGCAGAGGCAATGCAACAGTTTTTGAAGAACAGCCGGTATAAGGGATCTATTCAGGCCCTGCAGATTGAAGATATCTGGGAAAACCTGATGGGTAAAACTATTGCCCGCTACACCGATAAAATTCAGATTCACGGACAAACCCTTTTTATTACTACCAGCGTAGCGCCACTCAAGCAGGAACTCGTTTATCAGAAAGAAAAGATCCGCCAGCGGGTAAATGAAGCGCTTAAGGAAAATGTAATCCGCGAAGTCGTCATTAAATAATCAACACCCACTTTTTTTACGACTATTTTTTCAGTGCATCCATCATCACTTCAACAGGATGCAGGGCAATGCGTCCGGTGCCGTCTTTGATCTGATGCCGGCAGGATGTTCCGGCCGCCACGATCAGTACGTCTTCCTCTTGCCTGCGAATAGCCGGATACAGAACCAGTTCACCCACCTGCTGAGACACGCCATAGTGCTCTTTTTCATAACCGAATGAGCCAGCCATTCCACAACACCCTGAAGGAATGACCTGTACAGAATAATTTTCCGGAAGACTTAGAACAGAATAGGTGAACTGCTGAGCTGATAACACTTTCTGATAACAATGCCCATGCAAAACAATACTGCGTTTTTCCGTTGTAAACTGATCTGAACTGATATGCCCGCGCTCAATTTCATTGGCCAGAAATTCATCGATCGTAAATACCTGCCGGGCCAGTTGCTGTGCGGCGGTCTTTAAATCACCACGCACAAGGTCTATATACTCATCTCTGAAACTCAGGATAGCTGAGGGCTCCAGTCCGATCAACGGCGTGTCGTCCGACACCAGCGGCGCGAAACATTGGATATTTTCCACCGCCAGTTTCCGGGCTTCAGCAAGCATTCCCTTCGATAAGAAACTCCGGCCACTTTCCCGGTGCGGGGGCATAATAACGTTATAGCCTAACCGAATAAGGAGGAGAATGGCTTTTTTGCCGATTTCAACATCAAGATAATTGCTGAACTCATCACAGAAAAAATACACTGTTCTTTTTCCCTGCCGCTCAAACGGCTGTCGGTTGTACCATTTACGCAGACTTTGAGCATGTACTTTCGGCATAGACCTGTCGGGATGAAACCCAATCACTTTGCTCATCATCCGCTGGAACAGGGGAGTACCCGCAACCAGGTTGTATAATGGCGCAACGGCTGATGCCAGGCGCATTTGTGCATTGAAGTTTCCAATCAGCCTGGTTCGGAAGGAGTAACCGTTTTTTTGCTGAAACTGATAAAGAAATTCAGCTTTCATTTTCGCCACATCCACCGCCGAGGGGCATTCCGTTTTGCATCCTTTGCAGCTCAGGCACAGGTCAAGAACTTCGCGGAGCTCTTCATGATTCAACGGATCTACATCATGAGGCGCACTAAGGAATTGCCTCAGCAAATTTGCTCTTGCACGGGTAGTGTCCTTTTCCGACCGGGTAGCCATATAACTCGGGCACATGATGCCCCCGGTGACTTCAGTCTTTCGGCAATCGCCCGACCCGCTGCATTTTTCAGCCATAGCCAGCATTCCACCCGGCAGGTTGAAGTCGTACAGGGTTTCCTGCAACTTGCTTCGCTGACCTGGATTTACCCGTAAATGCTCATCCATGGGGGGTGTGCCGGTGACCTTACCTTTATTGAAAACACCATGCGGATCAAACAGATGTTTCACCCGCTCAAATAACGCATAAGTTTCAGCACCGGTTACCGACGCGATAAACTCTCCCCGCAAACGTCCATCTCCATGCTCGCCAGACAAGGATCCACGGAATTTTTTAACCAGTTCAACAGTTTCCGCAAGGATACGGCGAAAGACATGCACCCCTTCTTCGGATTTCAGGTTGATCATCGGTTCCACATGAATCTCTCCTGCGCCCGCATGGGCATAGTATGACGCGTTCACGCCATAGCGCGCAAGGATTTCCTGAACACCGGCAATATACTGGGGCAGTTCCAATGGATCTACCGCGCAGTCTTCAATAAGGTTCACGGGTTGCGTATCCCCGGGCAGGTTACGCAGCAGGCCCAGTCCCGCTTTACGAACATCCCAGGCATAACGGGTATCGGTATTATGCAATACCGGCCATGCATAGCCTAAGTTTTGCTGTTGCAGTTCAGTGATCAGTTGCGTTGCCTGCAGATCGGCTTCTTCCAGCGTGCCGGCCATAAACTCTACCATAAGAATGGCGGCCGGATCGCCTTCAATGAAAAAGCAATTTTTATAATATTCCGGATGCTGCAGGGTGAAATTCATAATATACCGGTCAACCAGTTCGGATGCCATGGGTTTGTGGCGCAGCGCGGTAATATTTGCCAGAAAAGCATCCTGCAGCGTTGCACAATGAATACAAACCAGGGCGATATTTTTAGGCGGGAGCGGAATCAAACCGATTTTGATTTCCGTAATGAACATCAGCGTTCCTTCTGAGCCGGCAATTAGAGAACAAAGGTTAAAAGGTCTGCCCTGCGGATTGAAAGGCTGCATGTCGAGCAGGCTGTCCAGCGCATACCCGGTATTACGTCTTACCACACCAGGCTTGGGAAAGTTTGTCCGGATCAGGTGCTGGTTATGCGGATCGCTAAGCAGCTCCATCAATCCAGTATAAACAGTTGCTTTCAGACTGTTCCCCGGATCCGTAAGATCGTCTTCCCTGCCAAAAGTTACTTCTGTTCCATCGGCAAGAAATCCCTTTACTTCAAGCAGGTGATCCCGTACTGATCCCCAAACGATACTGTGCAGTCCGCAGGAATTATTTCCTGTCATTCCTCCGATCATTGCCCGGTTCGCGGTGGATGTTTCCGGACCGAACATCAGGTTGAAGGGTTTAAGGTAAACATTCAGGTCATCACGGATAACGCCGGGCTGAACCCTGACCCATTTTTCCGCTTCATTCAATTCAAGAATACGGGTAAAGTGCGTAGAGATATCCACCACAATTCCGTCTCCCACCACCTGGCCGGCCAGAGAGGTTCCGGCAGCGCGGGGAATTAGCGTAACCTTATGCCGCCGGGCAAAGTCAATCAACAGCCGGATATCCTCCGCATCTTCCGGTATGACAACAGCCAGTGGATGTTGCTGATAGACAGACGCGTCGGTAGAATAGGCCATAACCTGGGTGCGCCCACGGGTTGAATCATCAAAAAATAATTGTCCGTGTAGTTGCTGGCGTAGGGCGGTGAGTTCAGTTTGCATGGTGTAATCCGGATCCTTAAACATTAAATGATGATAAAGAGGAAGTAGTATCGGGTAAGGCCAGCGACTGCATGTCCATCCCTAAAGGCTGGATATGCTGTTCAATGCGGCCGGCATGGGTATCGGTGATAAAAATCTGCCCGTCATGTTCGTGACAAACCGTCTGCAACAGATTCTTCATACGCTCTTCATCGAGTTTCTCAAAAATATCATCCAGCAGGAGCAGGGGTGAAAAACCTTTGAATTTTTTAAGAAATCCGAATTCGGAGAGCTTCAGGGCAAACAACAGGCTCTTTCGCTGTCCCTGGGACGCGTGTCCTTTAAAAGGCTGACCATCCAGTAAAATTTCTAGATCATCTTTATGAACTCCTGTATTGCTTCGCCTGGTGAGAATGTCCTTCTGCCTGCTGGCGCCGAGCTGCCGGAAAAGGTCGCCCTCGCGGGCCTGGCTGCGGTACAGCAACTCCACCGGTTCAGATTTTCCGGCGATACGGGAATAATTGCGTTGAACCTCTGGAATAAAATCCTGTAAAAAATTCTGCCGGTGAATAAATATGGAGCTGCCAAGCGTACTCAGTTGATTATCGTATACATCGAGCAACCGGTGATCGGCGCTCATGCCCGTCAGGTTGCGCAGGTAACTGTTGCGCTGCTGTAAAATCTTATTGTAATCAATCAGTTCGCGCAGGTAAGCGGGGTTGAGCTGCGCGATAAGGGTATCTAAAAACCGCCTGCGTTCTTCACTGGCGGAAGCAATGATATAGACATCATCAGGTGCTATCACAACGCAGGGCAGCCGACCGATATGGAGGGAGAATTTCTCATACTTCTCCGAATTCCATAACATCTCTTTTCTTCCTCCTTCCCGCAAAATACAGGTAACGGCAATCGTTTCCCCGTTCATCGAAAAATCTCCGGAGAGCCGAAAGCCCTCCATACCCTGCTGTACATTCCGCGATTCGGTGCGGGTGAAGTAACTTCTGGAAAAGCACAGGTAATGGATGGCATCGAGCAAATTGGTCTTACCAATTCCATTCGGTCCGGAAATACCAATAATACGACCGGAAAAATCAAATTCCGTTTGCCGGTAGTTTTTAAAATGAGTTAACGCTATATGGTGTAATCGCAGCAAGAGTTGCAAGATACACCGGGCGACAGTTCAAACAAAAGCAGATTATAGAGCTCCAGTGATGTGACCATATATTTTTAATCAGGATGAAGGAATACAAAACATCCGGAACCGAAACCTGGCCCGGTAAGGAGGGAATCAAACTTGATATGAAGCCTTACATGTCGACTGAAAAAGATTTAACCTTTTGATTCAGGGGAAGTTAGAGTACTATTATAGCTGAAAAAAATGCCGTTAATTTGGCACCGATTCCTTGAAAAATTTGCATCTGAACCCTTATCTTTGCCGCTCAAATTTTGCAATGGCTACAAAATTCTCAAAAGAAACCTATCTGTACTGGTACGAGCTGATGCAGCTTATCCGGCAGTTTGAACTTACCGCAGAAGAAAAATATAAGATGGAAGGAAAAATCCGCGGATTTTTTCACGCTTATGTTGGACAGGAAGCTATCGCTGCAGGTTGTATGACAGCCACCCGCCAGGAAGACCCTTTTATTACCGCTTACCGTGATCATGGACTGGCACTGGCCAAAGGCGTTACCGCCAACAGTTGTATGGCTGAACTTTACGGAAAGGCTACCGGTTGCGCGAAAGGGAAGGGAGGCAGTATGCACTTCTTTGGAAAAGATGTATTCTTTTTTGGGGGTCACGGAATCGTGGGCGCCCAGATCGGAACCGGTGCGGGAATCGCTTTTGCTGAAAAGTATAAGGGTACCGATAATGTGTGCCTGACCTTTTTTGGTGACGGTGCTGCACGCCAGGGTATGTTGCATGAGGTGTTTAATATCGCCATGACCTGGAAACTGCCGGTGGTATTTATCTGCGAGAATAACAACTACGCCATGGGCACCTCGGTGGAGCGCACCAGTAATGTAAAAGACATCTATAAACTGGCAGACGCCTATGACATGCCCGGTGACTCGGTTGATGGTATGAGCCCTGAAGCTGTACATGAAGCGGTAGCCCGCGCCGTAAAACGCGCCCGTGAAAATGGCGGACCTACGCTGCTTGAACTCAAAACCTACCGCTATAAAGGCCATTCTATCTCTGATCCGCAGAAATACCGCACCAAGGATGAGGTGGAAGAATATAAAGGCCGGGATCCTTTAACACAGATCCTGAAAACCATTCGGGAAAACAATTATGCCACCCAGGAAGAAATTGACGCGATTGACAAACGGGTAAATGAAACCGTGGAAGAATCGGTGAAATTTGCCGAGGAATCGCCCTGGCCAAATGATGATGAAGTACTGAAGGATATTGTCAAAACCCCGGACTATCCGTTTATTGTCGATTAAAAATAACCCTAACCAAAAACAACAATACATACCTACATGGCAACTGAAGAAGTGAAAATTCCGGAAACAACCTCATCCGACCGAACGGTTCATCCACCCCGTGAACATCAGGATGTCTGGAATAAATTTGGAAAATACGCGGTATACGGACTTGCCGCCCTGGTATTGATCGTAGGTGGTTATTTTGCCTATAATCATTTTGTAAAAGCGCCAAAAGAAGCTAAAGCCGCTGAGGCTATCTGGCGCGCTGAAGAATTGTACCGTATGGATTCTGCCAACCTTGCTCTTAATGGAGATGGCACCACACTGGGTTTTTTGAAGATCATTGACCGCTATTCTGGTACAGATGCCGCAAATATGTCGAAATTTTATGCCGGCTCCTGTTATATGAAGCTGGGCGATTTTGCCAATGCGGTAAAATACCTGAACGATTTCAAAAGTGATGATGAGCTGCTCAACATCCGGGCTACCGGTTTGCTGGGCGATGCATATGCCGAGCAGGGCAAAAATGCCGAAGCTGCTGATCAATATAAAAAAGCCGGAACCCTTTATGAGAATGACATTTTCAATTCTCCTGAATATCTTTTCCGCGCCGGTTTGTTGTACCAGGATCTGAATAAAAACAAAGAAGCAGTGGATATGTTCAAACGCATCAAAGAAAAATATCCCACCAGCCAGTATGGCCGTGATATCGATAAATATCTTGCCCGGCTGGGTTCATATGAATAATCCGATTCAGAAATAATTATGGCCGATATACACAACAGTGATCTGCTAAACATTACAGGCATCCTTCCTACGGATGCCTGTATTATTATTGTGCGAACCGACTGGAATGCCGCGGTGGTAGACAAGCTGGAAGAAGGCTGTTTCAGTGTATTCTCTTCCATGGGCATCAGCAACGTTCAGGTATTACGCGTACCCGGTGCGGTGGAGATTCCTTTCGTGGTGAAGAAATATTGGACCATGCAGGCGGAGGAACGAAAACCCGACGCCTTTATCGCGCTGGGATGTGTGCTCCGCGGTGATACGCCGCATTTTGAATATGTTTGCCAGAGTGTAACACAGGGCATCACCCAGCTAAACATAGAACTACCGGTTCCAACAATATTCGGCATTCTGACCGTGAACACTGCCGAACAGGCTACCGATCGATTGGGCGGTAAGCATGGTCATAAAGGAGAAGAAGCCGCCATTACCGCGGTAAAAATGATCCAGTTATCCCGAAGTTTTAATTAAACGGTTTTCACAACCGCGTCAAATACGAGATGTATGCATGTTGAGCTATTCATTCCCTGTTTTATCGATCAGCTTTATCCGTCGACGGCATTTAATATGATCAGGGTATTGGAGAAAGCCGGCTGCACCGTGAATTATAATGCCAATCAGACCTGCTGCGGACAACCTGCCTTTAATGCGGGGTTCCAGGACGATGCCAGGGAAGTTTGTACCAAGTTCATGCAGGATTTTGAAGGCAGTAACTATATTATCGCGCCCTCCGCATCATGTGTAGGCTTCGTCCGGAATTATTACCGAAAGCTGTTCGACAATTCATCGTTACACAATGCGGTAAAAGACATGCAGCACCGCATATATGAATTTTCAGACTTCCTGGTAAATGTGCTGAAAATAACCGATCTGGGCGCTACATTCAATTCCAAAGCCACTTATCACGATTCCTGTGCCGCCCTGCGGGAATGCCGCATCAAACAGGAACCCCGTGTGCTCCTGTCGAAAGTGCGCGGCCTGGAGCTGGCAGAAATGCAGGATGTGGAAACCTGCTGCGGTTTTGGCGGAAGTTTCGCGGTGAAATTTGAGCCCATCTCTATAGGTATGGCAGATCAGAAAGTGGTGAATGCACTGAATACCGGTGCCGATTGCATCATTTCCACCGATCACAGTTGCCTGATGCACCTCGATGGGTATATCCGGCAAAAAGGACTCAAATTACAAACCATGCATATTGTCGATGTGCTGGCCTCGGGCTGGTAAATAATATTCTGTTTGATCTAAACTACATGCAATGGCTTACTGGCTGGTTAAATCAGAACCTTTTGTTTATTCCTATGATGATCTGGAAAAAGATAAACAGACTTCCTGGGAAGGTGTACGCAATTACGCGGCACGTAATAATCTGCGGGCCATGAAAAAAGGCGAGCAGGTTCTTTTCTATCACAGCAATAAAGGCCTTGAACTGGTTGGCATTGCCCGGGTGGCCGGGGAGGCCTATCCCGATCCCACAACCGAAAACCCCGCCTGGGTTACGGTTGACCTGAAACCCTATAAGCGGTTACCCAAACCCGTTAGCCTGGCAGAGATTAAAGCCGATAAGCGCCTGGCGGAAATGGCCCTGGTGCGGATTTCACAATTGTCGGTACAGCCCGTTTCGGATGAAGAATGGGAGATTCTGATGGAAATGGCGGCGGCAAAATAATACTATTCTTAATACAGCTAAATACCGGTGTTTATGAATAAACAGCGACTGGTGGTATTAACCGGAGCCGGCATCAGTGCCGAAAGCGGAATAAAAACCTTCCGCGATGCCGGTGGGCTATGGGAAGGATATGCCATTGAAGAAGTTGCCACACCGCGAGCCTGGAAGCGAAACCCTCAATTGGTGCTGGAGTTTTACAACATGAGGCGCAAAAATGTGCGGGAAGCGAAACCGAATGCCGCTCATTATGGTCTGGCCGACCTTGAAGCCCATTTTGATGTTCAAATCATTACCCAGAATATCGACGACCTGCATGAACGTGCGGGATCATCAAACGTACTGCATTTGCACGGCGAGATTTTAAAAATGCGCAGTGAGAAAAATCCGTCACTTATCTATCCTGTAAGTGATGACATTTTACCCGGAGATCTGGCAGAAGACGGCGCGCAATTGCGACCGCACATTGTATGGTTCGAGGAGCCGGTGCCCCTGATTGAAAACGCTGCTTTAATTGTTGAACAGGCCGATATCCTGGTGGTTATTGGTACCTCCCTGGTGGTTTATCCGGCAGCAGGATTGGTTGATTTCGCACCACCTGCGGCAAAACGATTTATTCTCGATAAATCGATCCCGTATTTGCCCGATACCAGCTTCATTAAAATAGAAAAGCCGGCAGGGGAGGGTATCGCCGACTTAAAACAATACCTGCTAAACCTGCGCTAAGTTTATCCCGGCAAAATTTTTTCTTCAAAGCGGATTCCTGATTCCTCCAGCGCTTTCAAAACAGGTTGATAGATTTCAGGAATAATGGGTATATGCAATCCTTTTATGTTTAGCTCACCATTTAGGATCAACCGGGCAGCAATAGCCAGGGGCATACCAACAGTTTTGGCCATTGCGGTATGCACATTGTCCTCCCCTTTAATGACCATACTGCTTTCCACCAAACACGATACATCCTGCTGGTCGAAACGAATCTGGTGCAGCATCACGATCATATCTTTATCGGAAGGTTTCAGCGGAAGTTTTTGTTCCAGTATGAATTGAAGCACATCCGCCGCGCTGAAGCGACCTTTATTAATGAAGGTCTGTGCATCATTCATACCGAGGAAGATGAGCTGATGCAATGATACATTCGCTTCCTGCATTTGTCCGGCTACGGTGCGCGCCGCTTTTTCCTTTACATCATCCAGCGAAACCTTTTCAAGATCACCACTGGAATTTACCATCATCATTTCCTGCAGCAATGCTTTGGCATCGTCATTTGCAGTTTTTTCTGCTACAATCAGTTCATTGAGCTTTTCCAGTAATTCACGGGTATCTTCAAAACGCGCGGTAAAATTTGTTTTGATCCAGTCAGAAAAACCACAGGCTTCCAGGTGCTGCTGAAAAAAATCTTTCAACGTCATCCCATCGGTTTCATAGAATAGGGTATCATCGGTCAGGCGCAGCTCAATAATGTTTTTCCAGCCAAGACAAAATTCAGGATGCCGCAGCGTGGTTCGGACGAACGTTTCTACACCCTGTAACTTATACAGGTCGATATAACTCAGTGAATCCCGGTTTGGATACCAGGACAGTTCACCTAGACCCGGTATATTCACCAGCCGGGCAGGGTTGAACAGGCTTTCATAAGGCTCCTGACATACAACACCTTTTTCAAGATATTCTGCTCCCGACCGGCCAGCCATTACTACATTACGCGGATTCCAGCTGATCTTATAATGCCAGGGGTTATCATCGCTTTCCGGTGCTACCAGTCCGCCGCAATGTGAATGAAATGAACGTATTTTTCCGCCGGATTTCTGAATATCATCAATAAGCTGCATCGCGCTCATGTGGTCAATTCCCGGGTCAAGACCCATCTCACACAAAAAAAGTAGGCCTTTACGCTCGATTTCAGTTTGCAGTGCGCGGATGTCTTTGTCGATATAAGAAGCTGTCAGCAGATTCTTTCCGGAACTTATACAACTTTGAGCGATGAGCAGATGAAGCGCAGGTGGCAGCAGCGATATGACCAGGTCGGCACGTTCAATAAGCTGATCGCGTTTAACCGTATCCGTTATATCCATTCCGATCGCTTCAGTCCCGGGTGCATCTTTCACTTTCGATCGGGCAAGCTGAAGGTCATGATCTGCGACAATGATCTTCCACGAATATTTTTGTGCCTGCTGTATGAGATCTTCAATAAGAACTGTGGAAGACTTTCCCGCGCCAAAAACTAAAATCTGCTTCATAAAATTTGAGAATATCCGTTGGCATAACTGCAAACGGCATCGAAAGTACCAATCTGTATGCACAAAAAAAAATCAACAGCAACCTGTGCCATTGATTTTTTAACTCTGTTCAACTGATGTTTACTGCACCAGTCGCACCTCGCCAACGTCAGTATTCTGGCCTTCTTTCACCACTACGCTGTCGAGTGTTGCATCACGGTACGGATCTTTTGCGTTAATGAAGATTTTATAGGTACCAGGCTTAACATTAAAAAGAAATAAACCTCTTTCTGCTGTTGTAAGCAGGCTGTCTGTCGCACTTACCGCACGGATGTCTTCTACTCCTTCCGGTGGTACTACCTTTCCGGTAATAGAACTGGTCTGATAAGCTCTGAAAGAATGCAGTGTAACAATTACTGCTATGATTGCCATCAGGGCAAGAAATGATTTTTTCATAAGAATATATTTTAAAATTCAGGCTATAGAGCCCTCATTAATGTACAAATTCAGCGGTATATAGTATATTTTTCAACTATTATGCCAATTCCGGTTAGGCAGGCAGAAATAACATATAGCAGGTGCTAATGCGTTGAAATTTATAGCGGTAGATATTAAACAGGATTTCTTTAACAGGTCAATAAGTTGCTCACTTACATAAAAGGCCTATTTCGCAACATGCTTCGCATTGCTTAATCTATCGCCAAAGCATATTGACTAAAATAGATTCGCTACAAAAAAAATGCTGCCCGAAGACAGCACCATCAAAAACAATTATACCATTCGCTTAATCAGCTATTGCCAATCCCAGTTCCTGCGATAATACATTTTTAACACGATAGCGTATATCCACACCGCGGCCGCTTTTTGGTACTTCGAGTGTAAGCTGCTCTCCGGGTGCTACGGACTCGAAATAAACAGTTTGCGATTTCACCACCTTCTTATCGATATTAAGGTAATCAACCTGTACCTCAACTTTCGATAACTGGTAAAGACTCTTATTGTAAAGGGTGAGCTGGAGTTGAGATACACCCCCAAAGGCGCCGACTTTGAACTCATTGTTGTCGAGTGCAACCAGTTTGAGCAGGTTTTTTCTTTCCGTTTCTGATATTGGCTTCCGGATTGGTCCGGCCTCCGAAGCAGACTCTTCCCGAACCGATGATTCGCGAACAATTGCCCGGCGCCCGTCCATTGAATCCGTAGGTTTGATATCAGTAGCGACTATAGACTTCTCCTTTTGAACCGGAGGAACAGCAGTAGTCACCGGTTTTTCCGTGGAAGCGCTTTTGGTCGCGGTTGTTTCCTGCGAATCCGTCACTTCAGGGATGAAGTAATTTGATTCGGTAGATGATGTAGGTTCTGATGCTTCAGTTAGCGTATTTTCTGTAACAACCTGATGAACCTGCAAAGGTTCCGCAGGCTGAACATTTGCCGGGAGACTATTGGCTGACGCCTGTTGAAGGGCTTTATTTTCAGCCCGCTGGTTGTAGTATAAAACTGCCAGCAAACAACAAATGCCAAAGCTGGCTTCAGCCATCCACTGCCAGGCTTTAATACGTGAACGGGTCTCCTGAATTTGCGTAATCGGAACAGTGCGTTCTGTGTAAGAAGCCGACTCACGGAAAGGGACATGCGCATTAGCCTGCTGTTGTTCGGCTATATTGCTTACACGTTCTTCAACATCTGGTTGAGGAACGACAAGTGTATGTTGAATCTTTTGAACCTGTTCGGGTTGCTGAACGGATTTATCAGTCGGGGTTTTCCGTTTGTCGCCAATGGGCGTCGTAATACCGGATGGCAACGTCACAACGACCTTTCCAGTTGAAGAGGGTAGTTTGACAGACTGTTGTTGGGCAGAAGCAGGCTGGCTGTTTGGCTGACTTTGCTGTTCGGGTTTTTTATAAAATCGATCGAAGGGCTGTTCTTCTACCGGAGGTGCAAATGCGCTTAATTCGTCGACTTCACCGGGATAACGCCATGCGGCGCTTTTGCCCTCCTGCCAAACCAGGTCATATGGTTTTAAACCCATTTTTTGCAAATCGGCCACACTATGCGGACCGGATTGTTTGTTATCGCGCAGCAACAGATACTGGTTCATAAGCACAGGTATAAAAATGATAAATCAGAACGATTATAGCTAAAAACAGCGTGCCACCCTGGTTTTCGTGATCTGTTAAGCCAAATTGCACAACTTCGAAAGAAGTTTCTGGCGCCTGACAGGTATTCTGAACCACCAGGTTAATCGGTTTCAACTTCCAGAGCCCAACGAGCCTACAAGACCAACCGGCTGAATCAGCCATATACAATTCACCCATAAATTTACCCTAACACCATTGATTATCAATTTATTGAATGTAAAATTATAGTTAAAACCCGACCCGGTCGGTGAAAGCATTGCTTACTATCTGTCACTGCAGAAATATTGGTCGCAAAATCCTTCCTCATAATTCACATCCGGTGGAAAATTTAGGACTCAGAACACATTAATTTACAAGGTTTTCCTCCCTTATTTCAGTAAATTTGCAGGCCTCCTGCACCGGGACAATTTCCCGCGCTGCAAATTCTTTAAAAGGATAATTAATTCATGGAAGACAATACGATTAAACCCGATGAAACCAATGATTTTAACCGAATCGTATCGGTAAATATTGAAGAAGAAATGAAGACCGCCTACATCGATTATTCGATGTCGGTGATTGTTGGTCGCGCCTTACCTGATGTACGTGACGGGTTAAAACCGGTGCACCGGCGGGTATTGTTCGCCATGAACGAGCTGGGCATTCATTATAACAAACCCCATAAGAAATCGGCCCGTATTGTGGGAGAGGTGCTGGGTAAGTATCACCCGCACGGCGATAAAGCGGTTTATGACACGATGGTTCGGATGGCTCAGGAATGGAGCCTGCGTTACCGGATGATCGACGGCCAGGGTAACTTCGGAAGTCAGGATGGTGACGGGCCCGCAGCCATGCGGTATACCGAAGCAAGACTACAACGCCTTGCCGAAAGTATGCTCGAAGACATAGAAAAAGATACCGTAGATTTTCAGCTTAATTTTGACGACTCGCTAAAGGAACCAATAGTTCTTCCCACCCGTATTCCCAACCTGCTGATCAATGGCGCCAGCGGTATTGCCGTAGGGATGGCCACCAATATTCTGCCGCATAACCTCACGGAGGTGATCAATGGATGTATTGCCTACATCGACAACCGCGAAATCACCGCTGAAGAGTTGATGGAATACATCAAAGCGCCGGATTTTCCAACAGGCGGAATCATTTACGGTATGGAGGGTATCAAAGCGGCCAGTCATACCGGAAGAGGAAGGGTAGTGGTACGCGGTAAGCTGACCATAGAAGTGAAACCAAGTGGCCGCGAAACCATTATTATCACCGAAGTGCAGTACCAGGTTAACCGGGATGCGCTATGCGACCGGATCGGACAACTGGTAAATGAAAAAGCGATTGAAGGTATCGCACACATCAATAACGAATCCAACCAAAAAGAGGGCACCCGGATTGTAATTGATTTGAAACGCGACGCCAATGCGAGTATTGTCGAAAATCAATTGTATAAATACACTGAACTGCAAACCAGCTATGGCATAAACAATGTTGCCCTGGTGAATGGTCGGCCACGCACCCTGAGCATCCGCGAGATGATCGTTGAATTCATAAAATTCCGGCATGAGGTTGTGGTACGCCGTACAAAGTATGAATTGAATGAAGCGGAGAAGAAAGCCCATATCCTTCGCGGTTATCTGATTGCCCTGGATCATCTTGATGAAGTCATCGCCCTGATTCGGGCTTCCGCCACGCCAGACCTGGCCCGCGAAGCCCTGGTATCCGCTGGCTGGGGACTTGATGAGATTCAGGCCAAAGCCATCCTGGAACTGCGCCTGCAGCGGCTTACCGGTATGGAACGGGAGAAAATCAAGGCGGAATATGATGAGCTGATGAAACTGATCGCACACCTCAACAACCTGCTCAATGATGAAGGCATGCGCTATGACCTGATCAAAACCGAATTGGTTGAAGTTCGGGAGCGCTTTGGAGACGCCCGCAGAACGGAGATCACCTATCTTGATGATGAAGTCAGCATCAAAGACCTGATTAAAGAGGAAGATGTGGTGATAACCATCAGTCACCTGGGGTATATCAAACGTACATCCGCAACCGAATATCGCCAACAGCGGCGCGGTGGCCGTGGCGCGGTAGGAGGAAAAACCCGTGAAGAAGATTTCATTGAACACCTGTTCGTTGCTTCCACGCATTCAACCATGCTGTTCTTCACTGAAAAAGGAAGATGTTACTGGCTTAATATTTACCAGATCCCGGAAGGGGAAAAAACGAGCAAGGGCAGGGCCATACAGAACCTGATCCAGATTCCGCCAGATGACAAGGTTCGCGCTATCATCGATATCAAAAACTTCGATGACCTGGATTTTGTTCAGGGGCATAATATTCTGCTGTGTACTAAAAAAGGCGTCATTAAGAAAACCGCCCTGGCCGATTTCAGCCGTCCACGGCAAACCGGGGTCAATGCCATCACCATTCTGGAAGGGGATCAGTTACTGGAAGCCCGCTTAACGGATGGAGATATGGAAGTGATGCTTGCTGTGCGTAGTGGCAGAGCCATCCGTTTTCCGGAGTCGAAAGTGCGTACCACCGGCAGGGGAGCCATCGGCGTGGCAGGCATAGAAGTTGATAATTCTGAAGATGAAGTGATTGGCATGATATGTGTCGGAAAAGAAGATAAGTCCCGTACCGTATTGGTAGTCAGCGAAAAAGGCTATGGAAAAAGAACGGAGATCGGAGAATATAGGGTTACCAACCGCGGCGGTAAAGGAGTGCGCACGATAAGTGTTACGGATAAGACGGGCCCGCTTGTAGGCATCCTGGCAGTAACGGCAATGGAAGACCTGATGATCACCTGCAAGAGCGGCGTAACCATTCGGATGCCTGTGACCACCATCAGTGCGCAGGGGCGTGCTACACAAGGGGTGAAATTGATCAGGCTTGACGGAGGTGATGAAATTGCAGCCATTACCAAGCTGGACGTAACTGTGGAAAATGAAAAACCGATTCCCGGAGAAACAGAAGAAATGTTAAAAACGGATACCGAGACTGATTCCGTTAATACTGAAGCCGACGCAACCGATCAAACACCGGATGCATCTTTACCAGGTGCGGAAACGGACTCAGACAGTACTGAACCGGAAACAACGATCTAATCTATAATAAACAAAATCACCAATGATGAAATCAATTCTTTTAACGGTTTTTCTTGCTGCCTTAAGCTTATCGGGTTTTTCCCAGCGACTGAATAAGGCAAAAGATCTTTATACCAAACAAAAACTTGCCGAGGCGAAAACAGAAATTGATAATTTTCTGGCTATAGAAAAAAATGCCGATAATTCTGATGCATGGTATGTAAAAACACAGATCTACAATGCGCTGATGAAAGACAGCACGCTGGCAGCATCGAAATCAGAAAATCGTAAAACCGCGTGGGAATCATTGTTGAAATACAATGAACTGGAACAGCAGAAAGATTCGGCTAAGCGGCATCTTCAGCTAACGCTCGACAACCGCCAGCCGGTTATCGATATCTACAGCAGCTTCTCACAGGATGGCGCCTCGTTTTACAACGCGAATAATTTCAACGATGCCCTGACTAATTTCAAAAGCAGTCTTGAAATTTTTGAATTCATGGCCGATAATGGTTTTATCACTGATACCCGTTTGGATACAGTTACTACGCTGTATGCTGGAATTTCTGCGGAGAAAGCCAATAAGCCTGAAGAGGCCGCACGTTTCTATGGCAATATCGCCAATGCTAAAGCCAAAGATGAAGGTTATGTTGAGATTTACAAATGGCTGGCAGATCATTATAAGAGAAAAGGTGAAATTGATTCCGCTACACATTACCTGACTTTAGGTAAGGAAGTATTTCCGGAAGATGAATTCTGGGGAGTATATGAACTGGAAATGCTGCGGGAACAATCCGATAAAACATCCTTATTCAAAAAGTACGAAGAAGTGATTCAGAAGAACCCTGATGATCACCTGAACCGCTTCAATTATGCTGTTGAATTGTATCAGACCGCCTATGATGCTGATTCTGCAAACCGGCCGGAAAATTCAAAAGAACTGATCGGGAAAGCTGTAGAACAATTGAAAGAATCGTTGAAACTGCAACCTGATTTTCCAAATGCAAACCTGGTACTTGGACAAATCCTTTACAACCAGGGGGTAGATATCAGTTTACAAAACAGTACCATCCGACCTAAAGATGGTGGAAGACTGACCGCGGCGCAAACAGCCGAGAAAGAAAGACTGAGAGGGTTAACCAACGAAAAATATGATGAAGCAAAAGTATATTTCGAAAAAGTTGACCAATCACTGGGAAGCCAGGGTAAACTGAAACCTGAAGAAAAACGTTTCCTGAAAGAAGCATATGACTTGCTGATCATGATCTACGAACAACAGAAGAATAAGGATAAAGCCGACGAGTATACCGAGAAATTCAATAATGTAGAGAAAGACCACTAATTCTCATAGAAATAATAAAACGGGGTATCGATAAGATATCCCGTTTTATTTAATATTACCTATTTAACATAATATAAATTATAGGAAATTTAATAGGCTATTTAATCTGCGCCCATCTGCTCAAAATCAGCGAAATCCGCGGGAAATGTCTTGAATTGTATTCAATCTGCGCCCATCTGTGCAAAATCAGCGAAATTTGCGGGAAATGTCTTGTTGTATTCAATCCGCGCTCATCTGCTCAAAATCAGCGAAATCCGCGGGAAATGTATTGATTTTGTAGCGGGAAATGTATTGTCTCAGGAAACCTCAAACTGCAAACGACTCAACTGCTGATACAATCCGTTTTCCAATCCGATTAGTTCAGCATGGCTGCCGGACTCCCGGATTTTTCCCTTTTCCAGTACAATGATCTGGCTGGCATTCCGGATGGTAGATAATCGGTGTGCGATGATGAATGAGGTTCGGTTTTTCATCAATGTATTAAGCGCTTCCTGAACCAGGCTTTCCGATGCCGAATCCAGTGAACTGGTCGCTTCATCCAGAATAAGAATTGCCGGATCTTTTAGCATTGCCCGGGCAATGGCTATACGCTGACGCTGTCCACCTGATAGTTTTACGCCGCGTTCCCCGACAATGGTATCATAACCCTCAGGAAAGTGTTCTATAAATTCATGAGCGTTGGCAGCTTCAGCAGCTCGAATGATTTCCTGTTCTGAGGCTCCGGGTTTGCCATATTCAATATTTTCCCGAATCGTTCCTCCAAATAACAATACATCCTGAGGTACCAGTGCCATCTGATCACGCAGCACCGATAAGGGAATCGATGTAGCCGGTTGATCATCAAAATAAATTGCTCCCGAAGAAGGATCATAAAAACGAAGCAGCAAATTGGCCAGCGTAGATTTACCGGCTCCGCTCGGACCAACCAAAGCGATCTGTTCTCCCGGCATAGCCTCCAGGCTGATGTTTTGTATTACATTTATGGAAGGTCTTGACGGATAATGAAAGGATACATTTTCAAAACGCACCTGACCTTTTATCCGATACTCGCGGGGAATTTCCCGCACGGTTTCCCGAACATCCTCCGGCTCGGCCCGCAGAATTTCCCGAACCCGCTGGGTGGCTCCGACTGTACGCTGTAACTGGCTGTACAGATCGGCAAAACCCGCCATACTTCCTCCAACAAATGCGGTATACACCACGAATGCGGTGAGGTCGCCAAAACTGAGTTCGCCCTGTTGCATCAGCCCGGCTCCATACCAAACTACCAGCACGATCGCGCCAAAAACACTCAGTAGTAAAAAGGATACAAAAAGTCCACGGAAACGGCCGTTTTTAACAGCAATCTTCACCACCGCCTCAAGGCTTTTACCATAGCGCTTCAACTCGAACCACTCATTGGAAAACGCTTTTACGTTACTGATACCCTGCAGGGTTTCGTGAACTATGGTATTGGAATCTGCCAGTTTATCCTGTGTTTCGCGGGAGAGTTTCCGGATCCGCTTGCCAAAGAGCACCCCCGTAATGACCACCACAGGCACTACTGACAGCATGAGCAAGGTCAGTTCAGAAGATATATACAGGATCAGTCCCAATCCGATCAACAGGGTCAGTAATCCGCGCAACACCTCGGCCAGCAACACCGTCACCGCATCCTGTATCTGCGACAGATCAGCGCTGATCCTGCTCGATAATTCACCTACCCGGCGCTGTGAAAAAAAGTCCATTGGCATCGAGATCATCCGTTGAAATACATCTATTCGCATGGCGGCTACGGCGTTTTCGCCTACCGTTGAAAAAAGATAGATGCGCATATAGGAAAACAGCATCTGTATCAGCAATATTCCGCCAATCTGCAAGGCTATGGTGCCGGGATCTGTAGCGGCAAGGCCATTTTTCAACGCTTCCGCGCTGTCGATCAATTGCTTTAAAAGATAGGGAAAGGCCATAGTGGTGATCCCGGATAGCACCAAAAATCCCAGACCTATGATAAATTTTCCGCGGTACGGACGGATGTAGGCAAACATTTGCAGGGCTTCATTCAAACTCTCCCGGGTCAGTTTGGCTTTATTTTCCGTGTCCTGCCCCTCCTGGTATTTCCTTCTGGCCATGAATTCGAGTAAATATGTTGTCAGGCTTTCCCGTATGCCGCAAAATTGCCGGCACCCAGCAGTGCAGCCCGATCGTTGTTGATAATATACACCGGAACATCTTCGATCAGGTGCCGCATCGCACCCGCATCAAGATAAGCTTCGGTAAACTGCCCGCTGGTGAGTAATGAACTGATCTTAGGTGGTATTCCGCCACCCAGCAACAATCCGCCGGTCGCCTTCATTTTCAACACCAGGTTTGCCGATTCGTGCGCAAGATACTGCACAAACAGTTGCATTGCTTCAATACAGACCGGTTCCGCGTTTTCGAGGGCCGCGCCGCTGATCAGCGCAGGCAGGTTTTTACTTTCGCTGGCATATTGCACCGCCTCTGCATGGGCTGCGGATACCGAACGCTTTTTAACTTCTACGAGGAACTGATGAATAGACGCAATACCCGGTCCCGATAAAACCCTTTCCCAGCTAACCACCCCATACTGGCTACGGAGCCATTGAAAAAGCTCTACATCCAGATCAGTGCGCGGAGCGAAATTGCAATGCCCACCTTCTGTGGCAAATGGCCGATAGCATTCACCATCCCAGAACAGTCCGGCTTCACCCAAACCGGTTCCCGGCGCCAGGATGGCCATATTTCCGGGTTGAATGTCCTCCTCTCCAATCAGCGTGATCACCTGGTCCCGATCCAGTTGTGGTAAGCCATAGGCTGTTGCTTCCAGATCGTTGATCAGGGTTACGGATGCCAGTCCATAATGTCGGGCAATCTCTTCCGAATCAATAGTGTACGATAGATTGGTCAGTTTCACTTTGCCGTGCATTACCGGTCCGGCAACGCCAAGGCAGATGCTTACCGGACTCACTCCTGCTTCCGCTAAAAATCCATCCAGCATAGTTAGCACGGAGGTATAATCGGCCGAAGGATAGCTGGCTTTATGCTTCACCGTAAGCAGCCCATTCAGTGCTTCATAAACGGCCAGGTTGGGTTTCGTGCCGCCGATATCTCCACCCACCACCAGCATTTCCACATTATTCCGCTTCGAAAGCCCACGAAGAGCCAGGGGTATTGTAAATTTATTCCGGTTACTCATGATCGATAGCTTTTGTTTGTTTTGTTATTCGGATGGTCCAGTCCGGGCCGTTTTTTATCCCGAAGGAATCCGTATAACTGCCCATGTTGAGGGCTAGTGAAAAATTCAACAGGCTGTTCAGGTAGGCGAGCCCCTGCCCTTCCTGCACCTCTCCAAAAGTATGAACAAATGGAAGGCTTGCCGAATGAACCTGCTGATCTTTATTATAAATTCTTACTTGTATCAACTCGCCATGCTTCACACCCAACTGCTCAAGCATACTGCCGGGAATATCCGACCAGATGTTTCCAAAACGGCTGTCGGTAACCATCAGGGTTCCTAGCAACGTATCGGCCTGCCGTTGAGGGGCCTTATAGGATAACTTCACCAGAATTCCGGTATCCACTATGCTTCCCAGTTCTTCAAACGAAATCTTACCTGCTGCCAGTCTTGCCCCGGTAAAAGCATAAACATCGCGACCATGAAAGGTATGCGATGCATAGGAATCCACTCTGCGGTTAACCGATTCATCAATTTCACGCACCTCCTGCAATCCGGTATGCAGGGCAATAAGCGTCAGGGTTCCATTATCGGGCGTAACGAAGTAATGTCCTGACCGGCTTTTAGCCACAATCGATTTGCGGGTAGTTCCTACTCCCGGATCTACAACAGATACAAAAACAGTTCCCTTCGGCCAGAAGGCTGCGGCCTGATGTAGCCGATAAGCCGATGCCCATATATCGTAAGCAGGAATTTCATGCGTCAGATCAAACTGCCGGATGTCTTTATCAACCCCGTATGCTACGCCTTTCATGGCACTGACGGCTCCATCCTCCACACCAAAATCGGTTTGAAAAACCAGCGCGGCAGGTTGCTGCGTACAGGCACTGAACCAGATACAGCCTGCTATAAGATAAAAATAGTTGAGTTTGATGGCCGCTGCTGCCCGCATAGAAAGGATTCTTTATTTTCGGAAAAATTATTCAACAGGAATCCTGAAATTCCGACATGCAATTTTATGGAAAAGGACCTGAAAAGCCTGATACTATCCATCAGGGGCCGCCCGGGCAGCCAGATGGTGATGGATCTGATTGCGGGAAATGAGCGGATGCTGAAGCAATTGACTGAACTCCTTGTATCGGGAGATCCTTTGCTGTTGCAGCGCGGAGTGTGGCCATTGTACCTGCTTTCGGAAAAGTATCCTGAAAAGTTAAGCCCCTACCTGTCGCGCCTCGTGAAATTGCTGGATGAGCCCCATCATCACCCCGCCGTATACCGTAATATTACCGGTCTTCTTCAATATACTGTTATCCGTCCTTCCCAGGAGGGCAGAATAATGAATACCTGTTTCAGTTTGTTAGCCTCCCCTGCTACTGCTGTGGCCGCTAAAGTCAACTGCCTGACTGTACTGAAACGCTTGTCTGAAAAACATCCTGAAATTCTGCCCGAACTGAAGCTGCTCACCCGTGAACTGTATGATCAGCAACCCGTTTCATTCCGCGCCAGGGCACGTAAGGAAAAACTTATCTGACTCAGTATAAAAGCCGTACACGAATCGTATCCTTTACCTGCCGCAACAGCTCGAAGGCTGCTGCTGATAGACGTTTGTCGATATCCAGCACCACATACCCTATCTGCTCATTGGTTTTCAGGCTCTGTCCTACGATATTGATGTTATTATCGGATAACTGTGTATTTATAGCTGATAGCACACCCGGTACATTACGATGGATATGCAGGATCCGGTGAGTTCCTTCAACCGGGGTCAGGCTGAGTGGCGGTACGGTATGAGAGCCGATTGTCATACCGGTTTCCAGAAACTGCAATAATTTCATGCTAACATCTTCCCCGATATTCTGTTGCGCTTCTTCAGTCGATCCGCCAATATGCGGCGTTAAAATAACATTGGGCAGGCCCTGAAGAGGTGATGTAAAAGCTTCGCCGTTTTTTTCCGGTTCTACCGGATATACATCAATTGCCGCACCGCTGATGGCACCTTCCTGAAGCGCTTTGGCCAGCGCGTCAAGATCCACCACTTCTCCACGGGCATAGTTGATAAGGATAGCGCCTTTTTTAAACTGACGAATCACTGATTTGCTGATCAGGTTTTTGGTTGACGGAGTTTCCGGTACATGAAGGGTGACCACATCGGCTTCAGCCAGCAGTTCTTTAAGGGATTTGCGTGCGCTGGCATTGCCCAAAGGAAGCCGGGTTACCACATCATAAAAGATCACCTTCATTCCCAGGGCTTCAGCGAGTATACTCACCTGGGTGCCGATATTGCCATAACCAATGATGCCTAATGTTTTCCCCCGAAGTTCATAACTGCCACGGGCATCTTTCATCCAGATGCCTTCATGTGCCGCTTTGTTCTTATCGAAAATCTTACGGATAAGCATAATCGATGAAGCGATGACCAGTTCAGCAACAGACCGGGTATTGGAATAAGGAGCATTGAAGACCACTACCCCACTGTTGGTTGCCGCCTGCAGGTTAACCTGGTTAACGCCAATACAAAAACAGCCGATAGCCTGCAAACGGGTTGCCGCTTCCAGTACTCTTGGGGTGATCTGGGTTTTTGAACGGATACCCAGTAAATGCACATTCTTCACTTCCTTGATCA
The DNA here is from genome assembly GCA_023409675.1 of Bacteroidota bacterium. GTDB lineage: Bacteria > Bacteroidota > Bacteroidia > Chitinophagales > Chitinophagaceae > Flavitalea. Next base: position 6,582 of record JAEYRC010000065.1, on the reverse strand, counting down.
GGTCTTTTTCCGATAATGCTCCCGATAATTTTCTGACCGATTGATAACCTGCATCCTTGAATTGCTTAACCGCCAGGTCACTGATATTTTCCAATAACAGAATATTAACTTTTTCTTTAGGGTAGCTGGTTTTTTTAATCTCGGCCATATGATTTAGTACATTTATTACGTTAAAACGGTACGGGTTTTGCAAATATGTCTATTAAATTCGGAACGAAAAAAAGGAACTGCCCCTGTCCTCATCAGTTTCCGGTAATTTTGTACCAGTGTTGAAAAAGATGAATCTACGTATACACCTCATTATAGGATTAGTATTGAGCCTGGCCGCCTGTTCATCTTATGAACCGGAAGAACCCGAAACAGAAGGTGGGCCGGTGATAGCCGCAGCCCCTGCCCTCCCGCATGCTGAACGAGATCAGTACAAACAGATTGTGGAACATTTTGTTGACAGCATCTTTGGCAACTCAAGATTTAACGGCAGCATACTGGTGGCAAAAAATGGAGAGATCATTTTTGAAAAATATACTGGTTATCGCGATCCACGCGTTCAACGTGACAGTATTACACCTGCAACATCTTTTCATCTGGCATCCGTTTCAAAGCCTTTAACCGCTATCGCAGTATTAAAACTGGCTGAAGAAGGTCGCTTATCGCTGGAGGATACCGTATCAAAATACCTGCAGGGTTTTCCGCTGCCTGGCGTTACGGTGAAGTCGTTACTTAATCATCGAAGCGGGATTCCCAACTATGTTCATTATATGGATCAGATGGGCTGGAACCGGCAGGTGATCATGACCAATCAGGACGTTTTAGATTTTATCATTAAGAATCATAAAAAAATTCAGACCTGGTCGCCCGATCGTCGCTTCAGCTACTCCAATACAAATTATGCACTGCTTGCACTGGTTATAGAACAGGTATCGGGACAAACATTCAGTGATTATATGCGCCTGTCGGTATTTGAACCGTTGGGCATGTATGATACCTATGTGTATACCCCGGCGGACAGCCTCAGGGCACTGGGATCCTTCTTCTATAACGGCAACCGCTATGCGTTCGATTTTCTGGACATGGTTTATGGCGATAAGAACATCTACAGTACTCCCCGCGATTTGTTGAAATTTGACCAGGCATTGAACAGCGGTATGTTCATCTCTCCGGCTATCCTTGATTCTTCATACAACGGGTACAGTTTTGAGAAAAAAGGCATTAACAATTACGGGCTGGGATGGCGGCTGATGCTGTTGCCCAATGGAAAAAAATTCATTTATCATCAGGGTTGGTGGCATGGTAACCGCACCGCCTTTTACCGGATGGTAGATGAAAATGCAACGATCATTGCCCTATCGAACAATGATTATAAACAGGTTTATAATACCCGTTCTCTCGCCGATGCTTTCGGTAATTATTTTGAAGAAGAATAGCCATCTATCTATTTAATGTAAGGTCATAATCTCCGCAAACGGATCCGGTTATACTGCTGAAGAAGTACCGGGTAAATGTTGTACAGCACATTACAAACCAGTACTACCACAGCCCACAGGTATTTTTCGAGATACAAGGCATAACCCGTGGCAAAAAAGAAATAAACCATCAGGTGCAGGTGGAATTTTTCCAGGAAATAAAACTTTTGCCGCAGATGCCTGAATTTTTGCCGTTTCGGCGTAGAAGCAGCATTTGGATACCGGATCTTAATATAGCGGTTCACCCAATCACCATCCTGCGTTAATTTCCGTACTGTCTTAATGCCAAGCATCTTATATATTCGATCGCTGGCACTAATCCGCATCCGGTCGAGCCATCGGTGGGGAAGAAAATATGTGATGGAGGCGCCAATCAACACCCAAATCGTCAGCCGGAGCGGGATATAAACATAACTGAAGTACAATACAGGAATTCCGTTCAGCATCGTCCAGAACAAACTCAACATCATATTGAATCCGCTGCGCAGGCGCTTTGCTTTCCGGTATTCCGCAGTTTTCATAACAGCGAATATACTCTTTCATTTGCCTGCCTGGTACGCGATTTTACGGTTTTGATTTCATCTATACTATTGGTTTCCTATATACAACCAAGGGGCTTTTGTATCTTTAAACTATAAATCAACTTATGTATATTCTCACGGCAGAGCAGGTTCGGAAATGGGATGAATACACTATGGAGCATGAACCAATTGCACCGGCAGAGCTGATGGAGCGTGCTGCACAAACCTGTTTCAATTGGCTCAGCTATAACGGCTACCTTTCCCGCTCCTTCTCGGTTTTTTGCGGAAAAGGAAATAATGGCGGGGATGGCCTGGCACTGGCACGAATGCTGATGCAGCAAGACTGCCCGGTTAACATTTATATCCTGGAATTTGGAAACCTGGGAACCCCTGAGTTTCAGTTAAACCTCAGCCGTTTACATGAGCTGGATGCCGGTATCCGATTTATTTCTTCAGCCGAAACTATTCCGGTTATTGATCAGCGTGATATTATTATCGACGCGCTTTTCGGTACCGGTCTGAACAGACCGCTGGTAGATCTTTCCGCTGAAGTGGTACAACATATTAATGCCGCATCCGCGGAAATCATTACCATCGACATCCCCAGCGGACTTCCCGCTGATGAACCTGCACCTTCAGAAGCGGTTATTCATGCACGTCATACTCTTTCCTTTCAGTGTTTTAAACCCGCATTTCTTTTTGCCGAGCATGCTCAGTACACCGGGAATGTACATGTTCTGGATATCGGCCTCCACCCCGGTTACCTGTCTACCATACAATTGAATTATACGGTATTGCAGCATGATAGTATGCTAGGTTTGCTGAAACCCCGCCCACCCTTCGCCCATAAAGGAACTTTTGGACATGCCCTCCTTATCGCCGGTTCGTATGGTAAATTCGGTGCTGCGGTATTAGCAGCCAGGGCCTGTTTGCACAGCGGTGTTGGATTAATCACCGTATATGCTCCGGCATGCGGGTACTCCATACTTCAGACGGCGGTACCCGAAGCTATGGTCATTACCGATACACAAGAAAAACAAATAAGCACGCTTCCTGAAAATCCTGAAAACTGGTCTGCAATTGGTATTGGGCCAGGGCTGGGCACTTCTTCAGCTTCGGCTGCTGTTGTCAGTGACCTGGTTCAAAAGCGGTTAACCAACATGGTTATAGATGCTGACGCCCTGAATTGTATCAGCAGGCAGCAAAACCTGTTGCATCAGCTGGGCGGGAATATCCTCACTCCCCATCCAAAGGAATTTGACCGTTTATTTGGAGCAAGCGCAAACGGTTTTGAACGCATGATGAAAGCATCGGCGATGGCGAAAAAATATCAGGTCGTAGTGGTATTGAAGGGACGATATACGCTTGTTGCCTGTCGGGACGGATCAATGCGGATTAATATGACCGGAAACCCGGGAATGGCTACCGGAGGAACAGGAGATGTTTTGACCGGAATTATCACCGCACTCAGGGCTCAGGGTTATAGCGCGGAAGATGCGGCAAGTCTTAGTGTATACCTGCATGGACTTGCCGGCGATCTGGCGGCAGAGGCGAGTTCAGAAGAATCGTTATCTGCTTCCCAACTGATCCATTTCATTGGCATGGCCTTCCGTAAGCTTAAGGCATCAAACGTGTAATAAGACTAAGCTTATTTATTCGATTTCCCGGATCAGGATATTTCTGAACCAGGCTTCGCTTCCGTGATCCTGCAGGGCAAATTGACCCATGGAATTAACGCCATAGCTGGGAACATCCTTCCATTTCCCCTCTGCTTTGCGTTTTTTCCAGTCTTCAGAATTGAATTCGTATTCCACAACTTTCGCTCCGTTGAGCCAGTGTTCTACTTTTCCGTTTTGGACTACCACCCGCGTATGGTTCCATTCCCCTGCCGGTTTTGAACGGATTTCGGCAGGTGGATGCATCGCATAGTTGGCGCCGGATTTTTGCCAGTCTTCCAGTTTTTCAGGAAAACCCTGATCATCAATCATCTGGTATTCCGGTCCGGTCAAATATGCCGCTTCAGCAGTTTCACTGACCAGGTACATCAGTCCGCTGTTACCTCCGGCACTGATCTTCCATTCGATCTGAAGTTCAAAATTCCCGAATTCGTCTTCCGTAATAATATCGGTTCTCAGATCAGATTTATCGGTGGTGCTGCCTTTGCAATACAATACCCCATCACGAACCGACCAGGAATTATTAGGCTTCTGACGATACATTTTCCAGCCGGTAAGGCTTTGCCCGTCGAACAATAATTTCCAACCTCCCTCCCGTTCGGCTTGGGTTAAAGTGTTCGGCTGGCGATCAGGAACAGATGGCAAATCTTCGGCCGCGACAACAGGTACAGGCGGCGTTGGCGCAGTTGATGGTGTTGCTTCCAATTGTACTGAATCTGCCTGTACATCCGGTGTTTCAGCCTGATCAGCACAGGATACCAGGAACGCGAAAATGCTTATGACTACTACAAATGAAGGCGCTTTCATATACAGATCATTAATATGAGAATTCTGTCAGGATGTTTATAAAAATTTATTTCAGCCTAAGCACGGAAAATACCGGTAAATGATCCGACGCGTAGGTGGCGGTATCAATAACCTTATGGCTGAGTACATCGAATTTCCCAGGTGTAAATGCGATGAAATCGATGGTCTTGCGCGGATTGATGACGGGGATAGTAAAGCCGCAGTTGTCTCCGGTACAGGTCCGTTGAAAGTATTGATCGGAGATCTGCATAACCCTGGAATTAGGTTCAGCATTGAAATCTCCGGCGATAATTACGGGAAGTGTTTCATTTTTCAAAATCTCAGCAATTGCATTGATCTGCAGAACCCGGTTGGTATCGTTACGCTGTGCATCGAGGTGGGTTCCGGCAAACAACACCTGCTTATTATTGGGCAGGCTAATAATAGCCGTAGCGAGGCTGCGGGGTTCACCATTTGTCCCCTCCGCTGTAGGCAGGGCATATTTCTTTGCATTGGTCATCGGATAGCGCGATAAGAGTGCTATACCATACTGTCCGCCTTCATAATCAATGGAACGGGCGAAATAAAAGTTCATCCCGGTAAGCCGGGCAAGCGTTTCGGCCTGGTTCAGATTTTTCCCGGAGCGGATCGTATTCATATCCACTTCCTGTAGAGCAACCAGGTCGGGTTGCTGATCTTTTATAACGGCTGCTATCGCGTTAATATCGATCAATCCGGTTTTGGATGGGGGATTAGCATGATGAATATTATAACACAACACCCGAAGCGCAGACATATCTCCTGTCGTAGCGGTGCCGCTGGGTGTCCGTTGAGAGGTGCAGGAAAAAAATACTGTTGCCAGGGTGAGCAGTGCAGGGTATGATGCTTTCATGTACAGGTTGTTTTTGAGGTAGATAAATCAGGCCCGGTTCAACGCGTCTAACGGGGAAGGAATTTCCTTTTCGCCGGCCGCCTTTTTTTCTACCGCAATATCGATTGGATCACCGAATATGTAAAAGAATTTTTTCCGGAACCCTTTGGCTTTTTTGAAATCATTCCACATATCCATGTATTCGTGAAAGTTCACGTATAAGGGATTGGCCTTATGTTCTATATCGGTGGTAATACCGTAAATGGCCTGTTCTTCTTCTTTCTGGTAAGTGCCAAACATACGGTCCCAGATAATGAATGTAGCGCCATAATTTTTGTTTATGTATTTCTCCTGTGATCCGTGATGTACACGGTGATTGGAGGGCGTTGCAAAGATATATTCGATCACCGGATGCAGGCGGCGTATATATTCGGTATGTACCCAGAATTGAAACAATACAGCGATCTGGTTCACGATAAAAAAGATGACCGGATGAAATCCTATGATCGCTACAGGAAGAAAAAATATAATCTTGATATGTTGTACCCAGCTAAGGCGGAACGACACTGTCAGGTTATAATGTTCTCCGCTATGGTGCACCACATGCGTAGCCCACCAGAACCGTTGCTGATGCGATATGCGATGCGCCCAGTAACTACAGAAATCAAATATGATATAACAGGGAATGAACGTCCACCAGTTGAAATGCATACGCCATGGGATGAGGTTATACATCCAGATGACAATGGTTAGCAGGGTCATTTTCAGCAGAAAGCTGATCAGCACGTTTCCGATACCCACACAGATCGAGGCAAAGGTTTCCCGTTTATCGTAATACTTTTTATTCTGACGGTAACTGATATACCATTCAATTAACACAAAAAAGAACATAAATGGCGCCGCCCACATGATAATTTCGGGCGCATTGCTCATAACGCCTTCGATCTGATTAAATGAAATTTTGGGAGCGCCGAACAGATCCGAAAGCTGAGAAAATAAATCCATGCTACTACACTTTATACGGTATCAGAACCTTATAATTAACAAATAAATACTACTAACTGTGTGATAATGAACATTCAGCAGTTGTTCTGGAATCAAGATAAAAATAAATTATCTATTCTGTGCAACAAAACAAGCGCATTGAACGTCTATTATTTGGTTTTTCATAGGATATTGGATTTTAAACGGGGCTGGATTTCTATCCTGGCCCTTTTTTTATGTTTAAAACGGATCATTCAGGGTACCCCCTAGTCCCGGTTCAT
>JAEYRC010000284.1 GCA_023409675.1 Bacteroidota bacterium | reverse complement strand
TTTGGAATGAAAAAAAATACTGAACATCAACCCCGTATCAATCATATCGCGCTGGCGGTAAGTGACCTCAGTAAAAGCACCGCATTTTACCGCGATATTGTTTCGCTGGATACCATTCCCGAACCTTTTAAAGACGGAAAACATACCTGGTTCAGTATGGGCGACCAAAGCCAGTTGCACCTTATAGAAGTTCCTTTAGATCCTGAACCAAAAAATAAAAATACCCATTTGTGCTTCAGTGTCAGGGATATTGACGCATTCATACATACGCTCAATCAACACGGGATTGACTGGAGTAACTGGCCCGGTGAAGCAAAAAAAATCACCATCCGTACGGATGGTGTTAAACAGATTTACTTTCAGGACCCCGATGGAAACTGGCTGGAGATCAATAATGATGGCCGTTGATTTCCACCGGGGCGTTTAATGATATGCGTTAGCGTATCATCAGCTTCAGACTTTCCTGTTTACCTGAATTATCCGTAATCCGAACATAATATGATCCTTTGGTGAACTGTCCAACTGATAGTGTAGCGATACTTCCACCAGGCTGCTGTTTTGTTTGTACCACCTGCCCGTAAGCGTTAAGCAATTCAATCTTTACCTGTCCCTTGATGCCGGCACTGTTGACCTGAATATAGTCGGTAGTTGGGTTTGGAAAAATGCTGATTTTGGTTTCGGCAGCAGTTATAAGCACCTGCCGGATCGGTGAATATTCCACGGAACCATCAAGGTCCACCATCTTAAGCCTGTAGTATACCTGACCAGCAACAGCATGGCGGTCGGTGAAGGAATAGGATAAGCGGATGGTTGAAGTACCCGCAGCTTTTACGGTACCGGCATCGATCCAGTTGTTTTGATCGGTACTGCGCTGAACGATAAAACGGTCAGACTGTTGTTCCTGTGCTGTAGCCCAGTTGATCTGAACCTGATTCGCTGTAGCGCGAACGGTTAGATCGGTTAATTTAACCGGAAGGATGGATAAGGTACTGATGCCTTTCTGGTCGAACATGATTGGACCATATAATTCATCCATCGCGCAGGCATTTGGAAAACCTGTACCGCAATTCAGTTTGTTGCTGAGTGTATTAACAAATCTGCCTTCAGGCATGATATAAAAACTTCCCCATGATTTGTATTTATTATAGCTGGTTGCCAGGGCAACTTTAGATCCGTCATAGATGTTCAGTCGCTGACCGTTCATCCAGAACATCGACTGACTGTTGCTCGTTCCATCACCGATCTCTATGCGGCTGTTGTTGCGCAGGTTTACCTCACTGCCGGTAAATTCGAGGTTTGCCCTGTCTTTGAAAGACAAAATGGTATTGTCAAAATTCAGGGAAAACTGACCCACCAGTTTGGTGTTCTGCTCAAATTTAAAGCGGGCATTTTTGGCCGAAACAGGTCCCGACCCCATCAGTACTGCTGTACCGCTGAACGATACATCAATATCATTGAACTCGGTGGTTCCACCATTGTAGATATTCATCTGGTTACTCTTTACAACCAGGTTACCTCCCTTAAAGATGGTTTTTGAAAAAGCCAGGTTTTTATTGATGGTAAGAGTTGCTCCCGGTGCAATTTCAATGATGCAGTCGATACACTGACCATAAAGAAAGGGTTCTTTCTGGGAAGCCGACCAGGTAGTTGAAGTGGAGATTTGTATTTTGGTCTGAGCAGATGCACTCAGTGTAAAAACTAGCAGGACAAGCTGTAAGAATATTTTTGTGTAAAGTTTTTTCATATACATTCTGTTTCAGATGCCAGAGTGAGGCAAGGCTGAGGCCAAAACATAAACAAATGTTTTTCAACACTTTACATTATTCTATAAATTGTATTTTTTCCATTATTCGGATTGAAATCCATATTTTGGAATGTTTCCGTTAATGGAAATAACCTGTTTTTGGGTTCACGAATAGGAATGGAAGGAGGAAAATGTATGTATTCTAGTAAAATTTAGACCCTTCGTCGCTATCCAGTAGCTTCTCGGTGATGGAGTGATCAAAAACCATTTCGCGGTTGGCAATAACGTGACGCAGGAGGTCGTGAATGGTGATAATACCCAGAAACTGATCATTATTGAAGGCAACCAGGTAGCGGGTACCCCGACTGGTCATCAGGTTCATACAATGTTCTACGCTATCGGTAATCTCTACACGGGGAAGCGCAATGGTCATAACATCTCCAACGATGGTATCCCGGCTGGCGCGGCCTTTAAGAATGACATTCCGCGTATAATCCCGTTCACTGAAAATCCCCTGGAACTCATCATTTTGCATCACTACCAGGTAACTCAGGTCAATGGTATTCAGCAGTTGAAGCGCGTCAAATACCAGCGTATCGGGAGATATGGAATTGAAGGGCTTGGTTTTGTTCCGTAAAATACTGTTTACTGAAAGCATATGATTGGTGATAATGATGCACAATATACGCCAAAAGCAAACAGCAGGATGCTAAACCTGTGCACATGAGCAGCTATGAACTGTTCAATTATATTGAAAGATGATGCTGTTATTGATGGGCTGTAGATAAAAAAGAAAGGATACCGGCTATCCCGCCTGACCCAGTTCTTCTTCAATAATGGAATGAAACTGTTTTTCATTCTCCAGGATCCAAGCCGGCTGTTTCTGATTTTCAATGGTCCATTCATTTCCGGTTTTGTTCATACGGAAAAGAATACGGTTTCCGCGATCATCACTTACATCTACTGTAAATACCGGCTCACCATCTGATCCGGTTAGCTTTCTGAAATTGAACTCCCGCAGCCTGCCTTCAGCTTTAATAAGGCGGGTGAAGTGAATATTACGTTTATAATGAATCTGCATAATAGTTTTCTTTAAGCGCTTCTGATAGTCATTTGCACGGTGCAAAGGTCCTTTAATATTATCAATTTGCATGCTACAATTGCTTCAGATAGGCTGAAAAGCGGGTTTTTTAACCAAGTTGAAAGAATTTCTCAGGGTCGTAACAAAGGAAATCTCCGCTGAGGTATGCCTATAATTGCGTTAATTTCGGCCCCCGAAGCAGTTGCATGAATTATATATTACCCGGACTGTTATTTTCCATATTGTGGGCTTCAGCCTCTGTAGCCACCAAATTCGGGCTGCAGTCGGCAGAACCTCTGGTGCTGGCAACTACGCGATTTCTTATCGCGGGGGGGCTGATGCTGATTTATGCTCACCTGGCACAGCACAAAAGCGCCCGCTTTCCTACAAAAACAGAATGGAAGCAGTTACTGATTTTCGGCCTGCTGAATACAACTATTTACCTGGGCGCCTTTGTGTATGCCATTCGGGAAGTTTCGGCGGGTATCGGAAGCTTATCAACCGCCACCAATCCATTGTTTATTCTTTTATTTTCCGCACTTTGGCTCAAGCGCGGAATTGGGAAAGCCGAAATTTCCGGCATCATCCTCGGTATTCTGGGCGTACTGCTGGCCACCTATCCGCTCCTATTGTCGAGCCATGCTACCTTGCGCGGGTTGCTGATCCTTTTTTTCGCGATGATATCGGTTTCCCTCGCTACCGTTTATTATACTTCCATAAAATGGACACTTTCGCCGCTTATCATCAATGCCTGGCAGGTTTTTCTCGGAGGGCTTGTGCTTCTGCCCCTGGCCTGGTTTTCTTCGGAACAAAAATCATGGACTCCGGATACGCGGTTCTGGCTTTCCGTTAGCTGGCTGATCGTACCGGTATCCATCATTGCCCTGCAGTTATGGTTCTACCTGGTTCGCCGCGATGCGGTCAAGGCTTCACTCTGGCTTTTCCTCTGCCCTGTTTTTGGTTTTATCTATGCTGCCGTGCTACTGCGGGAACCGATCACCTGGTATACATGGGCAGGAACACTGTTGGTACTGGCAGGGCTTTATATTGCCAACCGACCCCGACGCTAAATTATCTTTCCGACTGAGTGCATAATTTCTGTATCTTATAGTAAATTTTTTCTCATGCGACTGATTGCTTTTTTATTGGTAATGCTGCCCTGCCTTGTTCATGCACAGCAGGGAAAAGTTTTTGATGCTCTTACCCTGCCCAGTAAGATTTTAAAAATGGAGAGGAAGTATGCCGTATACCTGCCCCCGGATTATGAATCCAGTCAGCGCAGTTATCCTGTATTATACCTGCTTCACGGCGCCGGTGACGATCAGACCGGATGGGTGCAGTTCGGTGAAGTGCAGCGTATTACCGATGAGGCGATAAGATCCGGTAAGTCTACCCCGATGATCATCATCATGCCGGATGCAAATACCGGCACCCGTGGATATTTCAATGACGCGAATGGTGAATGGAATTATGAAGATTTTTTCTTTACGGAATTCATGCCCTTTGTTGAAAAAACTTACCGGATCAAAAAGGAAAAGCGCTTCAGGGCTATAGCCGGGCTTTCTATGGGTGGAGGCGGATCCTTCATATATGCTTTGCGGCGGCCCGACTTGTTTTCAGCGGCCTGTCCGTTAAGCGCATACCTGGGCCCCCTTAATCAACAGGAAGCGGAGCAGATGCTTCAACGCAGAAATCTTAATCTTTCGCAAACCCAAAAGACAGACTATTTCCGAAAACACAGTGTCCTGGCAATGCTGGAAGATATGCCCGATTCTACGAAGAAATCCGTTCGCTGGTATATCGATTGCGGAGATGACGACTTTTTATATGAAGGCAACAGCCTTGCCCATATTCTGATGAAGAAAAAGAATATTCCGCACGAATTCAGGATCCGTGAAGGCGCGCATACCTGGACCTACTGGCGCGAATCGCTTCCCGAAGTGCTGCAATTTGTTTCCATGGGTTTTCATCAGTTCTGACAGAACAGATTTTTTTCAGGATGAAGTGGAGCAATGAAGTTTTATAAACTCCGTGATCATGGGTTATTTGCCCGATGTCCTGCCATATCAAACCACTTGAGTATGCTGGCATTTATTATTCAGAAGGAAGTTGCATTAAGATTTATCGCATCAATTATAAACGGGCAGAACTAGTATTCATATCTGTAAAAGTCGCAATACTCCTCATTGCACAGAAGCTTATGCAAAACCCTGTCTTGTAATAGCTCTGTGTAGGTCATCCACTTGCCATCTACCTGTAGTTTTTCATATACCAGCCGTATGCCCTGGCTATAATCAACATACCAGTTAACATGTCCTGTGTATAGGGGCTGAATGGGCTTCCCATCCAATTTATGCCAGCCATAAATAGCTACCCTGTCGGGTTTATTATGTCTGGGAACTTTACCACTAAGAACGATATCTTTTTTTATGCCGCCTATCAATCCCTGGCGTCCTTTACGCTGTCCTTCTATGATCAGGTGATGATGATACATGGTTGGCGTACTGTCACGGAAGGCATATAAAGGTACCGGTGCCAGTTTTACGACAGCGGCCTGGTATATATCATCTACCATTTTGGTGGTGGGTAGAAAACAGTGAAAGCTATCTGCAATTTTTTGGGCAGCCATAGGTGTAATATTGACCCGGGCCCAATCATCGGCACTACCCACGCTAAGATAATCTGGCGCCACGTAATAAGTTGCTTTGATCACTTTGCCAGATGCGGAATCAGTGATCTGCACATGTATGGGGACAAACTTTTTAAGAAAAGGAGGTATGTTGCCCGCCAAAATTTCATTTACAACAAAAGAATCCCTTTGCTGCCAATTAAAAGCAACGGCCTGTTGATAAAATGCAGTGCCCGTAATAGCATCGGGCTGCCTGTGTGGAAGTTGAATTGTTTTGTAAGAACATGCATAAAGAAAGCAAATAAGGATAGAATAAGCAATTAGCTTTAGCATAAGAGCATTTGATTCTATTCAAATATTTTTTCTATACGCGTGATCTGCCCGCTCTCATTGATCCCCTCAATAACCACACGTATCCGTTTGGTAATGTCATTATTATAGAATGTGAGCAGGAACCTACGGTTATCCTTATCCGTAAGAATGAAGGGATTCCAGTATAGCGTTGGTCTCAGATCGGTTTGGGTATGCGATTCGTCATATTGCGAGTAGTCGGGAGCAAAGAACTGTTTTGGTGGTGTATATCCCGGCACTTTGGCAAAATCGAGTCCCTTAAACTTCGGATCCTGGGATGCCTGGCCTTTTTTGGTATAGACGGCAATAGCGCCACCGCTGCTGCCACCGGCTCCGCCAAAAAATGGCGGACGGAATACTTTCACCATGGCAACATCCGTCATTGGGATCGATTGGATCATATTTACATCGCTCATCATTTCGTTCAGGAACAGGGTTGGTGTACCACCTCTCCAGGAAAGTGAAGCCTGAGGACCATTCACCACGATCTGCAATCCGGCAACCTTACCCTGCAGGTAATTGAGTACGGTCATGGAGGACGCCGCGAAGGGATCACCTTCTGTCAGAAAGGTATAGCCATCGCCGCCGCTGAAAAGTCCGGAAGTATACTCCTCATCCATGCGTTCTTTCAATGATTTTCCCTGTGCCACCACTTCCACTGCATCAAGTGTTTGCACCCGGCGTTTCTCATTTTCAAAAATTTCGATCTGCTGCTCAGCCAGACGTTTATTACGGGCTTCCGTCAGCGAATCGGGTATAGGAAGCCGGGCCAGTAATCCGGCCTCAATGCTTTTCGACATTTCCTTATTGATCAGGCCATTGGTAAACGCGAAGCTGGCCGATGATGTGAGAATCCGGTCCTTATCGTTATTAAATTGGTAATACACTTTAGCGGTGTCGTAGAATATCAATCCGGGTATGCTTATCTTACCAGAGCTATCCAATGGAATATTGATAATCTCCTGTTTACCGTTTATATCCACGATAGCGGTCATTTCCTGGCGGGAAAGTACGGTTCTGTTCAGTCCGGTAATGGCGGCATTGATCGAAAGATAATCTTCCGGAAGATGACGGATTTCCGGCCACCTGCCCGCAAGCACGTCTTCCCATTTAAAACGTCTCCAGCCATTGGTCATCATTACCAGGTCGAGGTGTTTGCGAACCGAATCCACATCACTCGAAAAATAATACCCGGCATTATGCACATATCCTTTGATATCGGCGGCAACCAGTAAGTGTGAAAAGATATCATCCTCACCCCGAAGCGGCGGATTGAGATCGGCATCTGTAACCGCTACGGAAAGATTTCCACGGATGGTGTCCGGCACATCAATCTGAATTACATTCCTTCCTCGCGGCGCCAAACCCCGTAGCGCCATATTGAGGTCAGTTATATAATAATAGTCATCCTGCCGTACAAATACGATCCGTTCGGCAAGCGGCTTTTCATCCTCCGTAAAAACGGTTACCTGTACAATTCCTGTTGGTAAATTTTCAGTGGGAATAACGCCACTGATAACCGGACTGCTTTGCAGGTTGGCTTTTGCCCGGTAAAGTAACTGCTGATGCATATGGGCAACAACATATACGGCATTCAAATCAGCCGTTTCATGCTTATTAATCTTGAAGTTAATACCGTTCGACGCGTTATTAATTTCAAGCACCACCCCTGACTTTAATGCTGCTGGAAGATTTGTAGTATACGCCTTACCCTTTTCATCTTTCCATTTTGCGGTATATTTTTCACCACGTACAGGGGTAAACGAAATTATACCCATTCCATCGTGAAGGGGAACAAGGTCTGCTACCTTTTCATTTTTAGAACTCACTACCTGTCCGGTGATCCGGAGCGGAAAACCGCGCTTATCCGTAGCTTTAAACGCAACCCTGGACGGGATACCTTCTACCAGGTCACCACCTTCCGGGAAGAAATCCAGCAGAGATTCGGCTGTGGTATTGGACGCTACAGATTTTGTTTCGTTAGCGACATTTAATACGGGCAGTGCTTTTTCAAAGATGAATGAGGAGTCGAAATTGAGCATCCAGGTAGTATAGGCCCTGACAAACACCGTAGAACTGGAGATATCGGCAGGAAGATCAAATGCCGCTGCGGCACCACCCTGAAAAAAGGGCGCTGTCTTGCGTTCCAGCACACGCCCCTGTTGATCTACCAGTTCGGTGTATAAGGTTTTACTGAACGGTGAAGGAAATGCTCCTGAATACAAATAGGCTTTGAACCAGATCGTTTCTCCCGGATTATAAGCTGCCCGGTCAAAATGCAGGTACAGTTTCTCCTGCGGATAACGGGTATCCAATATATTCAACAGGGAATCCAGGCGCTGTGCCTGTACCAATAAAACGGATGCTAACAATAAACAACAGGTAAAACAGGTCCGTATCAAAAATGTTCTCATAGTATTCCACAAAGAGCGGAAGTTCCGGAATTTTTAGTTTTTAAAAGTTAATTATTCCGGAAAATTCTACTACACTGTTGAATCATTGCTTGTATCCACCGGCATTGGTGGCATCATCCTTATCGGTATTTCTGTTGGGATTCATTTCCCGCATGTCTTCCCTGGGGTTATTTTGACCGTCGGTGTACTTTTCAGAAGCCCTAAGGTTTTCTTCGATATGATCTGCATTATCTGTTGCAGGCATTCCTCTTCCTTCTTCTTTATTCGTTCCTGATGGCCGT
>JAEYRC010000395.1 GCA_023409675.1 Bacteroidota bacterium | reverse complement strand
GCCACTCCGCTTACAGTAGGCAGGCTCAGTTTTGCATCTCCCAATAGAGGCATTCTGAATACCACTGCCACCAATGTGCTCAGTATTTACAATAACTCAGGTATTGGTTCAAGCCGGGCAGTTACCGGAGAGGCCAATAATGGTTATGTGAACGGTCCCGTGCGCAGGCGGATGTCGAGTACCAACAATTTCCGTTTCCCTACCGGTGGTGGTGGAGTGCTGAGAATGGTGAATATCGTTCCTACTTCCGATAACAATACCTGGTTCCAGGTTCAGTATTTCGGTTCCGGATATGCTGATCAATCGGTCGTTAATCCCCTTCAGGATGTGAGCGATACCGAATACTGGGAGGTGCAGCGTATCTCCGGTTCTGCAAATGCTACCCTGGGTATTTCTCTGAATGGCGCTTACCCCGGAGCTACTGCTAATCATGGAATTATTATAGCCCGATATAATGGTACAGACTGGGTAAGGGCTGATGGTACAATGATCGCTCCCGGAAATTCCACTACCGGAACCGCTATTTCAGCAGAACAGACTGAATTCGGATTCTTTACCCTTGGACGCGCAAATCAGAGCGCGCTGCCTATTGACCTGCTTGCTTTCAACGCACGCAAACTCAGCGGTAATAACGTGCTTGTTACCTGGAAGGTTACAAATGAAAGCACACCCGAAAAATTTGAGCTGATGCGTTCCGGAAATGGCCGCGATTTCAGTTCGCTGGGCGTTGTGGCCGGAGCGCCAGGACTGGAAGATTATCAATTTAGTGATAATTCGCTTCCGCAGGGAACATCCTACTACCGGCTTAAAATGTTCGATATTGATGGAACGGTTTCGTACTCTAAAGTAATCGCGGTAATGAATGGCGGTAATGGCGTATTACTCACATCTATGATGCCAACCGTAGTATTAAATCGTGCAAGGGTGAACGTTAGTTCTTCCCGGAATGTGACGATGCAGTTCGTAGTAACGGATATGCATGGCCGAATCATTCACCGCCAGACCGAGTCGGTCCTGCAGGGTAACCAGGAAATCTGGCTGAATCTTCAGGCACTGGCCCGGGGCACCTATCAGGTCATCGGTTATTATGAAGGCCAGCGAACCGGCTCTATCCGTTTCGTTAAACAATAAGAGTTTTGAATTCTATACGACAAACCCTCCTTACCACAAGGAGGGTTTGTCGTTTTTAGTTGAGGATAATATCATGTGTTGCAGAGGGAATACTCATTTGCGGTTCTTATCCCCGGAGTAGTTTTAGTGCCACAATTGCAACAGATGATCGGGCAGTATTTAAAACATCACGGGAATCGATACATGTTTACCGGAATTACCGGGATGCTGCTGATGATGTGCTGCCTGACATCCGTCGCGCAGCGGCGCTGGACCGGCAACGGGTTTGATGGCCGATGGAATACAGCGGCTAACTGGGAGGAAGCAATGGTTCCGGGGACCGGTGATGTGGTTATCCTTGATAATGCCTATGTTTCGGATGATTATATGGTTCGTTTGCCTGGCGGAGACAGCGCCATACGGATTTCGCAATTGGAAATACGGCCTGCTGCAGGAAGAAATATCCAGCTTGTCCTTTCCGCTGAAAATACAGCCAGCCCTGGTCTGCTGCTCGAATCTCCGGAATTGGCGCTGAATATCGGTGCAGGAGGAGAGTTGATCAATCAGTCCGGGGCAGCCACCGGATCTCCAATAGTATCAGAGGGCGCCCTGCGGATACAAAATGGCGGTAGATATATTCACAGAACCCGTCGCGGTCACGCGGCGCTGGTGGCACAGCTGATCCATGATAGTACTACCCACAGAGGTATTTTTGAATTTGATGTTCCGGCTGCTTCCAGTACTCTCTCGGTGAGTGACCTAACCTACGGAACGCTTGTCATTAACGCTGCTGCAGCCGGAGGAGCAGCGGTATATACAGCAGCAGGAACACGTAAGATCAGGGTGTTGGGTGACCTGGTTCTTCAACATCAGGTACAGCTAAAAATGAACTGTTCGGATACACTGCATGTAACCGGAAATTTTATTCAGCATAGGGGACTACTCGATCTTGGCACCACAGCAAGATCCCTTGCCCTGGAAATCCGGAATGATATTTTTCAATCCGATAGTGCGTTGATCACCGCTTCAGGAACGGCAGCCCCGGTAATAATATTAGCAGGAGAAGAGGAGCAACAGGTAGAAATGAACGGAAGCCTTGAAAACCAGGTTCGCTTTCGGGTGCAGAATGAACATGGGGTGAAACTTGTTGCTCCTCTTTTACTTCCATACCGGCTTGAATTGATTACAGGAGAATTGATCACCAGCGCTGAATGCCCGGTGATCTTATCGCCAGACGCAGGGATAATGGCTGATACCCTCCTTCAGGCTTCTTTTATCAATGGCCCGGTGATTAAACATGGTATAAAGCAGGAAGAACGTTTTTTGTTTCCTGTCGGAAGCCGGTCTGTCATGCGCTGGGCGGAAGTTCAGGATTTTTCCGGGTCAGTAGAGATGGAATTTAGCGCCGACAATCCGCGCTTGCTGGCAGATTTAGGTCCGGGCCTGAACCGCATATCTGCCTATGGATACTGGAAGACCAGGCTATCGGGGCATCATTCCGACAGCATCCGGCTAACCCTTTCATTCAATGACGGAAACAGCAGCGGTGTTACCGATATGCAATCGCTAGCCGTAGCAGTACTAACCGATACAGTCTGGGAAAATGCCGGCAATGTCGAAACCACCGGCAGCCCGGGAGCTGCAGGAACAGTAACCAGTCATCCGTTAAAAGTGGATTCATCGAAGCAGATGTTATTTACCCTGGCCGGTACACTGGACTCAGAAAATCCCTTGCCGCTGTATATAAAGAATTTCAGGTATCAGGTGCATAATAATGCCTGGCGATTTAGCTGGGAAACCCTTGAACCTATTACTTCCGGCAGCTTTATTCTCTACCGTTCCGCGACAGCGGATAGTTTCGAAGAATGGATCAGGATTCCGGTTCATTCCGGTACGAATTATTCAACCAATCCGCTACGCCTTCCCGATGATAAAAATTACAGTGTGAGACTAGGATGGAGGGATGGTGATCATACCCAATTGTTTGATGTTTTGCAGCTCTTTAATATTGAGCAGGCATCTCATGCCCGGATAGCGCATGCCCGATATTTGCCTGGAACCGGGTTACTGTATGCTGAAGTGTATGTACCTGAAAACTGCAGGATGGAATTTTTTATCAGCGATATAAGCGGACGAACCCAAAAACCATTCAGTCGCATTTTAAACAAAGGAAATAACCGTGTTGAATTTTCAATATCCGGTCTTCCAACTTCTATGTATCACATATTTGGATTATCTTCGAAGTTCCGGACTTCCCCCCGGCAATTCCTGAAACTCTAACTCCAATTCCCCTGAGATGCCTGTATAATATCCTTCCCAGATAAAAATATTAGGCATATGTATATACGTTTACTTCTACTGTCACTTTTATTGTTTAACCTTTCTGTATATGCTACGGATTATTATTCGCAGCAATCGGGTTCACCCAACACACTGACGACCTGGAATACGCAGCGAAATGGTGGGGGAACTGCACCGGCAAACTTCACAACCAATGGAGATGTATTCATAATCCAAAATGGCCACCAGCTAACCACTACGGCAGCCTGGACACTGACCGGCTCTGCCACCGTATTACGCATTGAATCGGGTGGAATCTTACAGGCTGATCATGGTGTTACAGTTACCGGAGTTTTTGAGCTGCTAGATAATGGAAAGTACATTCACAATAACCAGGCAGATAATGGAAACAATGGTTTTGGTGATAATGTTCGTGGTATCTTCAGCGGAACCAACACTTTCTCCCCAAATTCCACAATAGAGATCCGGAACTGGTCGGATAATAACACCTGGCTGCCGATGGGCTTCGACTGGGGAAATCTGGTCATAAATTATTCCCGTAATATTGGTGGACAGTGGAACCAGGAAGGCACTCTTGAATTTATAAAAGGTGACCTGATCATTGAGGCTACCGGTCCTGCATCAAACAGTTTTGCCCTGGTCAATGAATCGTCTATGCAACTGGATGTTGACGGAGATTTACAGATAAGAGGGGGTAGGTTTATTGTAAAGACCGGAGGTTTAACCAATTCCGAACCTGCGCTGATGCTGGTAAATGGAAACCTTTCTGTTTCCGGCGGAGTGTTTGACTTAGGCAGTACCGATTTTCTGCCTAACAACGAAGTGCATGTGCAGGGTGATGTGCGTATATCCGCACCGGGTACCATTACTACGGCCAGCCCCTACAGTATGCTGGTACTAAACGGAAGCTCCGCTCAGGATCTGCAGGTGGGTGGCATTTTCGATGCGAGCCTGAAGGTTATGCCCGATGCTGTAGTGAATATGAGCGCGCATTTCTCCATGGGAGAAGGCATGTACTTCATCATTTCCGGAACGTTTAATTCCGGAAACTTTGATCTGGATCTCCCGAATGTTGAATTGTTTGTTGCAGGTGGAACCCTGAACAGCAGTGGAGTGGTCTTTCGCAAATCTGGTCGTACCGCTGTTTGTACCGGCAATGGATTGTTTGCCGGCCCCGCGTTTTTCTGCGGTACCAACGGATCTAAAGGTGTGGTGAATCTTGATGGCGCCTTTATGATGCTCAACCAGTCAGTTTTATCCATGCTGAGTATAGGCCAGCTGAATTCTCCCGGAGAATGGCATATGACCAATAACGCGGTAGTTTCCTTCACCGATGAAGATCTTGGCAGTGCCGGTTCCGTTGAACTTGTTTCCGGAAGTGTGTTGAGCCTGGATGAATACAGTGTTATTGAAGGTACCGCTACTTATTATGGCCGGGGTGGTCACCTGGTGATCGGTTCTTCGGATGGTATTACGGCAAGCCTGGAAAGCGGAAACATAACGGTAACGGTAAACCGATTTTACGATGAAGAAAATATCAATACATTCGAATATCGCTCATCGCTCGGTCAATTTACCGGAAATGGTCTACCACAACTGATCACCGGCGACCTTATCATTAACAATTCCAGTGTTGACGGTGTGAGCCTGTCACGCGCGACGTCAATTGCTCCCGGAGGGAATATTCAACTGGTAAACGGAAAAATAACCTCAGTGGGAAATATCCTGTTCACCATAGAAGAAGGCGCGACTGTCAGCGGAGGAAGCAGGAACAGCTTCATAGATGGTCCCCTGCGTAAAGTTGGCGTTTCGAATTTTACTTTTCCGATTGGAAGAGTAGATAATTATACCCCTGTTCAGTTAAATGAAGTATCCGGCGGCGCAGCAACGGATTCTTTCCGGGTCGAATATTTCCCGGGCAGCCCGCAATCGCAGTTTGGTAATAATCTCCGCGAGCCTCTTCACCATATCAGTAATGTTGAATATTGGACAATAAATAAAGAATCGGGAAATGCCACCAAGTCGGTTCGACTTTCTTTCAATGAGCGAAGCGGCGTGAGTGATTTTTCAAGCCTGACCCTGGCGAATTTTATTGAGGGTCAGTGGCAGGAAGTGAACAAAACCGGTACTACAGGTACATCTGCGTCCGGAACCATCAGTTTTAACACTGCATTCTTCGGGAATTTCACCCTGGCATCAACAAACACCCAGAATCCGCTGCCGGTAACCATTTTATCATTCAATGCGGTTCGTGAGGGTACAACTGCAAAACTCGACTGGGAAATTTCAGTTGATGATACGCCTGCTTCGTTTGAAGTGCTGTATTCTTCCGATAACCGTAGTTTTTCATCTATAGGTGTTGTGGAACCGCAAAACGGGATTACCCGCTACACCTTCAGTCATCCGAATCTTCAGACAGGCGCCAATTACTACCGTCTTCGCGCGCTGGATGTTGATGGATCTGCAAGACTGAGTAAAGTGCTTGTCGTTTATTATAAATCAAGCTCCGGTATATATGCAGCACTGAATCCATCCGTTTCAAATACCATTACCAACCTGTCCCTGACAGCAGCCGTTTCTGGCCGCTACCGGATAGGCATCTCCAATACTGCCGGGCAGCTCATGCACGCCCGTGACCTGCAGGTGAGGGAAGGCCTGAACACACTGCCACTGGATATCAGTGCGCTGCCGGTTGGCGTATATACTTTATCGGTATACTTCAATGAACAAAGAGTATCTGCTGTACGCTTTGTTCGAAGCAGGTAGAAATAGCATACACTACGTATACAAAAAACCAACGACCCGAATCGTTGGTTTTTTTGTTGCATTAACATAATTCGTATAGGTAGTATTGTTAGAAAACGAAATCTTCTTCATTCAAACAATTATCCGGCAGGAGTAAATATTTTTAGCTCCAGTAAGCATAGGTATTGATTGCCATCACAATCCGGTTTATTCAAAGCCGCTAATGGTACCATGTTGAACCATGCGTAATTCATTACTCCGGAGAGGTGCTTTAAAAAAATTATTTTTTTACCGCTTTTTTTACGGGTTCGGCCCGAAGGTTTTTAATAATCCGGTTAACAGATTTTTTATAGGCTGCCAGGTCGTTGCGTTCTTTAGAAATAAAACTGTTGTCTTCAAGACTTCCAACCACAGCATCCATTTCTTCCGGCGTGTCGTATACCATTGAGCGGAATGGATTGCTGTAATCCTTAGCACGCGACTGATAGATATTATCCACAATCTTTTTCTTTATAGAAAAGCTGTGGTTGAGCAGTGAAGTAAGTTGCTGGTTGTCGGCTTTTTTGAGGTTGATGTGGTGCGACGTCTGTAAAGCAGCCAGGGCATGAAGCAGTTTGTCGCGCTGATAGCGTGTTGCCTGTTCACCGTAAAACTCGTGAACCTCATCCCAGGTCTGAATTTTTCCGGCTTCAATTTTACCTATCATCCTATCAAGTTCAATTGCAGGGATGAGCTGCCCGCCAACATTCTTCCAGGCGCTAAGGGGCATGCGCGCAGGTAGTTCATCGATCAGGTCGTTCAGGCTGTTATACCCTTCCTCTTCCAGGTAAGACAGTAGCTGATTGACGGCATGATAAACGATCATATCGCGGAAGACATCATAGGCGGCCTGTACCTTGATGATTTTGACCGGCCGGTTTCCATGTTCAAAACCCGGAGCCTGGATGTCAAGTTCATTAACAATAGGATCTTTTGACTGCAACAGTTTTTTACCGGTGCGTATGGTTTCCTCCACTGATACCGCTCCGGTTGGGGGCAGGTTTTTCAGGTAGGCATCACCGACATATTCATGAAATATATCCAGCGATGTAATGATTTCATTGATCGTATCGGGAGCAAGAAAACTGAATTCAATGTGCTGGGCTTTTTCTATGCGACTGTCGCGGTCAACATATTTCCAGGAATTTCTTGCCAGCGCATACATATTGTACAGAAACCAATAGGCGGGCATAACGATCAGGCAGTCATTGGTTTCATCATTACTGATCAGGCTGAAGGGAATGGGAATGTGCATTTCAGCAGGATAATCGCCTTTTGAGATTATCGTGAAAGAAGCAAACCGCGAATTGTGTTTCAGACTCACACAAAGTCCCGGCCAGAAACCTCTGCCGGCAATGATCTCTCCATCGGCGCTTCGTGAATTATGATTGGAGCCAATCGTTGCCCCTGCTGCCATATTTGCCTGCCCCTGGATCAGTGAAGCACAGAGGAATGAGTTGTTATGGTGTTGTTCGTGACTCGGGAAGATGAGTGAATTGAGCACTTCACAGCAGGAAATCGTTGAATTATTCCCGAGGTAGGAGTTGATCAGCCGCGCGCCATATTTCAATTGCGAATGTGATGCCATGAAAAAACGCACCGCTTTTACCCCATAGAATAACCGGCATCCATAGTCGATAATTCCATTTACCAGTTCACAGCCTTCTCCAATCTGCGTGCGGGCCTGGGCCGAAGAATTGATAGTGATGTTCTTTATTTTATTGGCGCCTTTGAGGTAAGCATCGCTGCCTATATTGACATCCTTCAGAATTTTACAGTTCTTGATCACGGTGCGATCACCGATAACGCCATAGTAACCCCGTGCCTTATCCGAAATTGCTTCCGTGAACTGGCGGAATCTTGACTGTATGGATGGATTGTCGCGGTAGCGTGTCCACAAATAAGCATCACCCGGAAGCATGCCGTTAAAGGGAATCACTTTTCGACCTCCATTCTCATTGCAGAGTTCAAGCCATATGCGGATGCTTTCATCTTCACCTTCCTTCAGCGAACCGGTTCCGAACTTAGCATAGTCGGTGGTGGCCAGCTCGTTAATGTTTACCAGGATCACTTCATTGCCAACAATATAGTGCGAAATATAATTTACATTATCCACCACCACATTATCACCGAAGTCGCAACTGATGATTGTGCTGTTGTATAAACCTACCGGCCGGCGGAGATTATTGAATTCTAGGTAGAGCGGTTCAAGCTTGCCGATACGCACGAGTCCAAAAAACTTACAATTCTGAACCTGCTCCGGCAAAAAGGCATCAGATACGAGGATATGGTTCCAGTTATCACTGGTATTTCGATTGCGAACCAATACTTCAATTTCATAAGCTGTCAATCCCCGGTAGCGGATACCATTGGTGTTTTGCCGGTTGCGCAGGTAATATTCATCCTGTCCTTTAGGAAGATATTTCGACGGAATGAAATTATACCCCAGGGTGCCGACCGGATTTTTGGTGATCTGGTTCATGAATCAGGTTTATGAAAAGATAGCGAAAAAGTAAGTATGGCGTTATTCCACGGTCACTGATTTAGCCAGGTTGCGGGGTTTGTCCACATCAAGACCTTTTGCTACACCGATATGATAAGCCAGGAGCTGCATCGGAATAGTACTCAGGATTGGCGCTACGATTTCATCAGCTTCCGGAATTTCGATCACATCATCCGCCATCTGTGTTATGATTTCATCTCCGGCAGTGATAACCGCGATAACCTTTCCTTTCCGGGCTTTGATCTCCTGGATATTGCTGACGATTTTTTCGTGGTAGGAATCTTTGGTGGCAATGAAGATAACCGGCAGTGTTTCATCAACCAGTGCGATCGGGCCATGTTTCATTTCCGCGGCAGGATACCCTTCAGCATGGATATACGAGATCTCTTTCAGTTTAAGCGCTCCTTCCAGCGCAACCGGAAAGTTATAACCCCGCCCGAGGTACAGGGCATCGGTTGAATCCTTGTATTTTTCAGCGATGCGGATGATCTCATCATTGGTTTCCAGGGTTAGTTTGATCTTTTCGGGCAGTTCTTCCATCTCCTTCAGCAGGTGCATATAGCGGGTATGATCGATGCTGCCTTTTTCTTTGGCTATTTTCAACGCGATCATGGTTAATACCGCCAGCTGACCGGTAAAGGCTTTGGTACTGGCCACCCCAATTTCGGGGCCGGCATGAGAATATGCGCCTGCATGCGAAATACGGGCTATGGATGATCCAACTACATTCACAATACCAAAAATAAATGCGCCCTGTTCTTTCGCACGTTCGATGGCTACCAGGGTGTCGGCAGTTTCACCACTCTGCGAAACGGCAATGATCACATCACCCTTATGTATAACCGGATTGCGGTAACGGAATTCAGATGCATATTCTACCTCCACCGGAATACGGCAAAGCTCTTCAAAAATATATTCGGCCAGCAAGGCGGCATGCCAGCTTGTACCGCAGGCCACAATGATGATGCGGTTGGCATTCATAAGCTGGTCGATGTTCTGCTGCACACCGGCCATGGTGATCGTTCCATCTCCTGCATCTAATCTGCCCCGCAAACAGTCGAATATCGTATCGGGTTGTTCGAAAATTTCCTTCAGCATGAAATGATCATAACCCCCTTTTTCAATCGCGGCCAGTTCCAGGTCAAGCTTTTGAATAAACGGTGTCACTTTTTCATTTCCGAGATTCTTAAGAATCAGTTCATCGGACTTGATGATGGCCAGTTCATAATCGTTGACATACACCACTTCTTTAGTGTATTCAATTATCGGCGACGCGTCTGAAGCGAGAAAGTGTTCGCCTTTTCCTATTCCTATGACCAGGGGGCTTCCTTTGCGTGCGGCAATAAGGGTATCAGGATTATCCTGGTCGATCAGTACGATCACATATGCGCCTACAACGCGCTTCAGGGCAATACGTACCGCTTCCTCCAGGGTACAGCCATTATTCTTCTGAATGTCTTCTATGAATTTCAACAGTACTTCCGTGTCGGTATCGCTGTTG
>JAEYRC010000371.1 GCA_023409675.1 Bacteroidota bacterium | reverse complement strand
TCTGTTGTGGCCGACTTATAGGCGAGTGCAGGATCATTGAGGTAGTTGCTGCAGGCCTGGTAAAATTTTTCATCCCCCACTAGGCTACGAAGCATCGATACGATCATCGCGCCACGGGAATATACTGAATTCGCATAATCGGAGTCCCAGATTCCATTAGCCGTACCGGCATGACTATTGGGAATAAATGCGCTGTAAGAAGCTTTACTGCGGGCTGAACTACGGATACCGGATAAGTGTGAAGAAGGGTTTACGCCAATTGAGGGCACCAGTTCCGCTGCTAACACTTCAAGGTATTTGGCAAAGCCTTCCGCTAACCATAAATGATTCCAGGTTGCAAAGGTTACTTTATTTCCAAACCACTGGTGCGCGACTTCATGCGCAATTACAGACCAGCTCGACATCGAGTTATAGGACATACCCGAAAACGTCTGGTGTTCCATTCCACCTCCAAATCCAAATTCATACATACCATAGTGCTCATTTTTAAAGGGGTAATCACCAAACTTCGAACTGAATTGCAGCAACTCCTCTTTCACCTTATCCATTGCGGAAAGTGCACTACTAACGGAAGTACGACTTGCAAGAATATAATACACAATGGGTACCTGAGTGCCGTTGATATTTACCGCTCCACGGTGATAGCGGTTATACCGTGCTATACCAATAGCCACGAGGTATGATGCGATTGGGTAACGATGTTGATAAACAAATACTCAATTGCTTCCTACAACCGAAGAATCCTTTATCTTACCATTAGCCGCGACCCAATAGGCACTGGGCACATTGATCACAAAATCGATCGAATCGATCTTATCCTGCATATCGGCTTTGCAGGGCCACCAATCGCGGTCTTCATAGGATTCCGACAGGGTCCAGAGAATTTTGGACGTACCGGTTCCTGAAATTTTATAGCCTTCAGCGCCACCTGTTTGGTTGGGCGGACTTCCACCATAGAATATCGTTACGGAATCCAGTGTGTTCAATGCGAGGGATGTTCCCAGGTTGATGGACAATATATTTCCGGAATGGCTGATACTGGCAGCCGGCCGGTTCGACCCGCGAAAACGTACAGCACTAACCGTTAGATTATTATGAAGGTCGAAGGTAATGGTACTGACATTGCTGTTAATTGTTTTAAAGTAGGTTGTTACTGAACCTCCGATCGATTTTACCGAGGAATCGGGATTGATGCGCCAGTTAAAGCGATGATACACCACGTCGATATTGGCGCCGGTACCGCTTTTACCGGATGACAGCACACCCAGATTTCCCAGGATCTGCCGGGGATGAGCACATTCGGTATGCCCATCATGGGCTAGAACGCTGCTGTGAAGAAAGGGGCAGAGCAATGCATAGCATAATGCAAACGTAAAGGCAAGGTTCCTCATTGGATTGTTTTTCTACGGTTTGGATCAGGACAAATATATAAGGCGTATTTATAAATACCTATAGTAGATTCCCGGGAGATTTACTGTCTTTTACTTTAAAAAACCTTAGTATTTTACCGAAGGAATAACTATATAAAAACCCTTAGACGATTGCATTAACGGGTGTGTGGAGTGGTTTAGTATTTTGGGGGGAGAGTAAATTTTCAAAGTAGTGAACGGTGGATACAACGTGTAGCATACTTTATCCACACCGTCTGCGTTAACAGATAAAGCGATAAGTTATACTGATATTATTTTGGTTGCGGTTTTTTAGTTTTTAGAATGAAGGCACTGACCAATGCAACCACCAATCCAACAGGCAATACTTCCGAATAGGTGATCAGGATAACAAAAAGAGGGTTCTTATACATCTCTTTGAAGGTGGCCATTTCTGTGGTTTTGATGGCAACTTCCTCGGGAGTAGTGCAACTGTTTAGTACATGGGTCGTATATACATCTATAAAATCGGGAACAAAGAGATAATAATAAAATACCCAGATGACCACATACAGGGTAGAGGCTACCAAAGCAATCAACGCTCCTGTCTTAAAAGCTTTTCCAAAGGAGATAACCCCGTTAAGCTGCCGGTTCCGATAATTTCTGATTCCAAAAAAAAATGAGTGAAAAGAGGACAATCATTGCAGCATAGCCGACCAGATCATTTCCTTTAAAGTCGGGGTTACTGTACATCATATTCACCATAACAATCATATTGACACAGAGGATTGTTCCGATGATAAGACTGAAGATCAGTACTGTTTTTTTCATGCTGTTTAATTTTAAATTCGCCACTAATCTAATATCGGCGAATAAAATTGCGCTCATACTTTAGTATGAAAAGTCTGAAAAATAAGAATAGGCACTTAAGTATGAAATTACAATTCAATGATTTTCAGCAGCCTGGCTTTAGTTATGGCCTGCGTCCGGCTTTTAACATCCATTTTAAAGTAAAGATTGGAAATATGAGTTTTAATCGTGCTCAGGGAGAGAAAGATACATTGGGCAATCTCCGCGTTGCTATACCCCTTTGCCAAAAGTTGTAATATTTCGTATTCCCGGTCGGATAACTTAAGCTTTTTGAGTTCGGCTTCGTTACGGATAATTTTTTCAGGTTGTGGTACCAGGACCTCCTTTTCTACAATCAGGGTTTCAACTCTTGATTTCATCAGTTGCCGGGCAACCCAGATCCCTAACAGGGTAAAAAACACCGCCACCAGTCCGATGTAAATGTCAATGGCATTATCAACGATCAGGAATTTCCATTGCAACCATTTCAGGACAAAGACCAGAATGGCGAGGATGAGTCCGTATAGAATGATATGGCGGAATTCTTTGAGTGAGGTCATGGGTGATTTAAAGTTAACAAATCCGGGCGTGCCGAAGCTAACATTCGGTGTAAAACTGATCATACTTAATCTGAATGTTTTTTAAATAGGTAGGACTTGTCTTATCCTTGTTAAACGATGCTTGCTCTAAATGCAGTTACATATTCTATTTGCACCAATATTTTATATTCTCCTGTTCCGCAAGCAGGTTCCACGTTTATTTATTATTTGGCTAAAGCCAAATTTGTTGTTTGCTAATCATAGGAATGGGCTAAAGCCGCATTCCTATTCATTTTATGCAATTATTCAATAAATTTCCTCTAATGAATTTCCACATATCAATTACCTTCAAATACATTGCCTCCATCTTTAGGAATGGGCTAAAGCCGCATTCCTATTCATTTTAATGCAATTTATTCTATGAATTGCCTCTTATGAATTTCCACATATGAATTAACTCTAATACATTGCCCCCATCTTTAGGAATGGGCTAAAGCCACATTCCTATTCATTTTAATGCAATTTATTCAATGACTTGCCTCTTATGAATTTTCACATATGAATTACCTCCCTTTGAATTGCCTCCATCTTTAGGAATGGGCTAAAGCCGCATTCCTATTCATTTAATGCATTTTATTCAATGAATTACCTTTTTATGAATTTCCACTTATGAATTAACTCTTAATACATTGCCCCCATCTTTAGGAATGTGCTAAAGCCGTATTCCTATTCATTTTAATGCAATTTATTCAATGAATTGCCTCTTATGAATTGCCACATATCAATTACCTCTTAATAATTTGCCTCCATCTTTAGGAATGGGCTAAAGCCTCATTTCTATTCATTTTAATGCAATTTATTCATCGAATTGCCTCTTATGAATTCCACATATGAATTACCTTCTAATAAATTGCTTCCATTTGAATTGCCTCCATCTTTAGATGGAGGAATAAATAATAACAATTTCTATATTGGCTTTAGCCAAAGTATTATCCATTGAATTTCTTAAAACCATATTTTATTATAAATTCATCATATTCCTCTTGAAATGTTTTTTTGCTGTGATGCTCTTCCTGATTTTTAATATACTCCCTTACCTTATCTATTATGGATTCAGAAACAGATACAGCAAAATATTCATCCTGCCACTCAAATTTTTCCCTGGTTAATCCATTTTTATTTATCCAAAATGAAGATTCTCCCTTAATTAATTGCATCACTTTCTGAATAGTCTGGTCAATGCCTAATGAAACCAGGCAATGGCAATGGTCAGAGAAGCCATTAATATAATCAATGAAAATTCCCTTTTGCTTAGCGTTCTCTCTGATATGACTCCAAACCTTCGTGCGTAATTCCTTAGAATCCAGATATGGAACACGGTTTTTAGTGCTCCAAACAAAATGTATATAAACTTTCACAAATGGCATTATGCAGTTATTTTATACAATTCGTTTTCAAATTCTTTGATGGCTTCCCGTATTCCGTTTCATGGTAGGATCCGGCTGCACTTCTTCTATAACTCTTTCAAGATCAGTTTTTGTACATGAGCAACTTCCGGGATTAAGCATTACGAACAATAAATCAATTTTTATTTGTCTATCTTTTTCAAAAGCAATGTCAAAATTCGTGGAATATTAGTTCTATTGTTGTTGTCAAAAAATTCGTCTAATGATACAAGTTCAAATCCATATTTTATTGCTGAATTTGTAAAATCAGAAATATTATGGTTGAAACAGGTTACTATTTGTAAGCCGTTTTCTGTTTCGAATCTTGCCTTTGTCCCATTATATTGTTTGAATGGGTGCAGCTCGCCTATATATACATATCCGTTGTCGTTTATAACTTTGCTTAGTTTTTCGAAAATGCCGTCCAAATTCTCTATGTGTTCCAAAACTAAACTGAACGTTGCTAAATCGAATAATCTATTATTAGCAAAACGCCATTCGCTATTTATATCTGCTTGTATAAATTCAACTTTGTCCAACTGAATTTTGGCTTTTGCTTTTGTCAACATTTCATCGGAAAGGTCAACCGCTAAAATTTTATTAGTCTTGGAAATTAACCATACCGTATTTTTTCCTGTTCCACATCCTATTTCAAGACAAGTGTCAAAGTGAATATCTAACAATGTTTTTCTTAGCGAAATTCCTTCAAGGTCTCTTGTTTTATTTTCGTTCGTGTCATATTGGTCTGCCCAAATATTGTAAGCTGCTTTTACATTCATCGTATTAATTTGGATTTCTTACATTATAGAAAGGTTCATTTCTCTTTTCAAGATTTTGTTACTATGACCCCTAACAATCAGTTTGCGCAACACCACTCATATTGATTCTTTTTACAGCTTCCCATCAAAACCACCTTTCCCCTACCTCAAAAAATTATCCGACTCCCGATACGCCTTAATCAGCGACAGCTCACCCTCCTTCCCCGGAAACGCATTTCCATGCTCCATACCTAAAATGCCGGTAAAGCCTTTCTTATGAATATGTTTGAACACATTCAAATAATTGATCTCGCCGGTAGTGGGTTCTTTTCTTCCGGGGTTGTCGCCGATCTGGAAATAAGGGGTCTCGTCCCAGGCCTGGTCGATGTAGGGAATGATATTGCCGACCTGTATCTGCGCATGATAAATGTCGTACAGAATTTTACAGGAAGGACTTCCTACCGCTTTACAAATGACATAAGCCTGCGGAACATCGGTAAGAAAAAGGTTGGGATGATCCCGGAAGTTCAGCGGCTCCAACACCATCACCAACTTATGCGGTTCCAGTATCTCACTGGCGCGTTTCAACAGTTCAATTACATGGGCAGTCTGGAAATGCAGGTTCTGATTGTTGGTTACCACCCCCGGCACCACCGTGATCCAGGTGGCATTGCAGCGCTTGGCCACTTCCACCGATTCGGTGATCTCGCGGAGAAACTGCTCATCTTTCTCCTTATTGTTCAGCGTTAAGGAAGGTTTGCTCCAGTCGATGGTGTGTGCTACGAACACGCCCATCCGCATGCCTAATGCCGCCAGGGTGTCCCCGATCTTTTTCTGCTGCTCCACATCCCGGCCGCGCATGCCGTTATCTTCTATGGAACGGAAGCCGCGCTCATGTGCGTATTTGATCTGGTCTATGAAATTATTGCCCGCATGGTTGCGAAACATCCCATCGTGTATGGCATAATCCAGGTTAAAGGGTTTATCGGCAGTGCTGTCCAAAACCGGGGACTGATCTGCTGCTAAAGCACCGGAACCGGCAAAAACGGAGGCTCCGGCCAGGGCAGCCTGCTGCATGAATTTTCTTCTTTTCATTACCACATGAATAGTTTATAAAATCTTAAAAACAGGTAATATAGATAATTTATTCATGCGAAATCGGCGGAAGCCGGTTTTTCAATCGCACGAAATGTGTTACCTTGTCATCCTCAAAAATTATGGTTATAAAGCAATTTCGATTAGCAGCCTGTTGTCTGCTTCTGGCATCTGTGGGGTTCGCACAACAAAACAGTTCATCCGGTTTCAAACCCTATGTGCAGCAAATTCCCGGTTCAACGGTGAAATTCAGAATGGCTCCGATACCGGCAGGTACCTTTATTATGGGCAGCGATCCTGCTCAAAAAGGTCATCAGCCCGATGAAGCGCCCAAACGCCGCGTTTCAGTGAGCGCTTTCTGGATGGGTACTCATGAGGTTACCCACGATGAATTTCTGCTCTTTCTCAACGATGAAAGCGTTAGCCGGAATACCCTGGTGGATGTCGTTACCCGACCCACCCCCCAGTATGTCGACCTGAGCTGGGGCATGGGCAAGCAGGGCGGATATCCCGTGAACAGCATGTCGCAACTTACTGCCCTGATGTATTGCAAATGGTTGTACACTAAAACCGGTATCTTCTATCGCCTGCCTACGGAAGCGGAATGGGAATATGCGTGCAGGGCCGGCTCTACAGGCGCCTACTTTTTCGGCAATGATGCCGCGCAACTGGGCCATTATGCCTGGTATGCCGGCAACAGCGATGATAAATACCATAAGGTCGGACAGAAAAAACCGAATGCCTGGGGTTTGTACGATATGCTGGGTAATGTAAGTGAATGGACCCTGGATCAGTATAATGAAAACTATTATTCCGGACTGAAGGATGGTGTGAAAGATCCCATTAACGGACCGGTTTCCAAATACCCAAAGTCGGTTAGGGGTGGTGGTTATACCAGTACGGCCAGTGAGCTCAGGGCTGCTGCACGGATAAAATCGGAGGCCAGCTGGAATAAGCGCGATCCGCAGATTCCAAAAAGCAAATGGTGGCTCACCGATGCGTCCACGGTGGGTTTCCGGGTGGTTCGTCCGGCAAAACAGCCTACCGCCGCGGAAGCGGAAGCCTTCTTTAAAAAATACCTGAATAAATAATCATCTTAACTATAAGTTCAATGAAAACGTTTAAACCATCCAGCCGCCGCGAGTTTGTTAAACATTCTTCGATGCTGGCAGGCGGCATTATAGCTGCCCCACTGGTTGCCGGAGCAACAAATTATTATTCCGGCGCCGATGACACCATTAAGGTCGCCCTGATCGGATGCGGTGGCCGCGGTACAGGCGCAGCCATTCAGGCATTGCTGGCCCGCAAAAACGTGAAGCTGGTCGCTATGGCTGATGCCTTTAAAGACCGGGTCGACCGTTGTTACGAGGCCATCAATTCAGAAGATGCTACAGACGGGGTGATGATTAAAGACCGGATCGATGTTCCGGAAGAAAGACGTTTTCATGGCTTTGATGCTTACCTTAAAGCGATTCCTCTCGCTGATGTGGTGATCCTGACCACTCCTCCCGGCTTCCGGCCCCTGCATTTTGAAGAAGCGGTGAAGCAGGGAAAACATGTTTTCATGGAAAAACCGGTCGCAACCGATCCTGCCGGCATTCAAAAAGTGCTGGCTGCCGCAGAGATTGCCCGTCAGAAGAAACTCAATGTGGTCGTTGGGCTGCAGCGTCATTATCAGAATTCTTACCGTGAACTGTACAAACGTAAAGATCTGATTGGCGACATTACTTCGGCCCAGGCCTGGTGGAATAATGATGGTGTTTGGGTGAACCCGCGCAAAGCCGGTCAGACTGAAATGGAATACCAGATGCGCAATTGGTATTATTTCGTATGGCTCTGCGGGGATCATATCGCTGAGCAGCATATACACAATATTGATGTGGTCAACTGGTTCAAAGGCGCTTATCCGGTTAAAGCCCAGGGTATGGGTGGACGGGAAGTCCGCAAGGGCAAAGACCATGGCGAGATCTTCGACCATCACTATGTTGAATTTCATTATGCCGATGGTTCTGTGCTGAACAGCCAGTGTCGGCATATACCGGGTACCATGAGTAAGGTTGATGAACTGATCGTAGGTACCAAAGGCCGGATTCATTTCGGAGCCGCCAACATTGTTGATCATCGCGGTAATCCTATATATCAGTTCGATCGGAAAAAAGAGAATAATCCCTATCAAACCTAGCATGATGAACTCTTCGAAGCCATTGCCAATGGCAAATATGCGTTTGATGATACCGAAATGGGCGCCAAAAGCACAATGACCAGTATCCTCGGCCGCATGGCAACCTATAGTGGTCAGGTTATAGAATGGGATAAAGCGATTGATTCAGGCATCGACCTTCAGCCGAAAGTATATGCCTGGGATGCGATGCCTCCGGTCACTCCTGATGCAAATGGCATGTATGCCATAGCCACTCCGGGGAAAACCAAATATGTTTAAAGGTTTTCACGCAACTCATAACGCCGGGCTAGTGGAATAAGCTAAGCTGAAGCTGATAGTACCAGGCAGGCAGCACCTAAAATATAAACCATTCCTGTTATCCTTAAAACGAGGGCAATAGGAATGGTTTTTTACTTTTATAACTCGATTTGAATGGATTAAACAGCCTTTCCCGCAGATTCCGCAGATTTTTAGCAGATTAGCGCGGATTAAATACAGTTCCCGCAGATTTCCGCAGATTTTTAGGATCAACGCAGATTAAATACAAATCTATTTCAATAGCCCACGGTTTCAACCATGGGTATAAGGCGCAGATTAAATACAAAAGTATTTCAATAGCCCATGGATTAAACCGTGGGTAAAGGTGCAGATTAAATACAAATGTATTTCAATAGCCCATGGTTTTAACCGTGGGTATAAGGCGCAGATTAAATACAAATGTATTTCAATAGCCCACGGTTTTAACCGTGGGTAAAGGTGCAGATTAAATCAAATGTATTTCAATAGCCCACGGTTTCAACCGTGGGTTTAGGGCGCGGATTAAATACAAATGTATTTCAATAGCCCATGGTTTTAACCGTGGGTATAATGCGCGGATTTTTAGCAGATTAGCGCAGATTTTTATTAAACAGCCTTTCCCGCAGATACTGCTAATTGAAACTGATTTGCGCAGATTTTTGCTTTTAAATGGAAAGGAATATGTACCGGACTTGCATTTTCAAAAAACAGGTATTAGCTTTGTTGTTCCATTCTCCTCTGATTAATCCGTACCAGTTTCCCAATTAAGAATATTTTTCTTTTTACTCCAATGCAATGGAATACCCCATCCTGCCATACAGGATGTACGATTTCAATCCATTCCTTTGATTGCCCGGTGCTGTGCACGCTACCTTAACAGAAACGTACATTATGAAAGCAATCAATTTCCTGATCGCATTTTTGATCAGTTCATCCATCAGCTACGGCCAAACCAGCGCCAGCTTCAACAGTGGCCCGGATAAACCCTTACAAAACCTGCTTGCTTCACTTGAAAGTAATTGCTGGGAGTTCAATGGATTCACTTTAAATACGGATCAAAAGTTGATCCCGATAGAAGGCAACGGTTCGCTCGCCTCAGTACCGGGCAGTAAACAAAATGTATTTTATACCCCCGTTCTGGATATCAGGGGAGAACTGGATCTGTCCTTTTCTTACCGCTTATCTTCAGCCACGGCAGGAGTTCATACGCTTGAAATTTCACTAACCGATAGCGATAACCAGCAGCAACTGCAACTCGAAAAAATGCTGCTCAGCGGAAGTGATACCACTATAGTGCGTAAAACGTTCGGGTTCCGGTCGGTAAGTACCGGAAAATTCAGACTAAAATTTTCATTTATCAGTACGGGCAGTACGGCGGGAATTCTGATCGATGAACTGCTTGCTTCCGCCAATCCGGTATATGCCTCCGGCTGTAATTCGGCCCCGGTTGCAAAGGCTGATACGATAACGGGTAAGGCTAACCGCATAGCCAGCGGCAACCTGTTGATCAATGCTTATGATCCTGATCAGGAATCAATTCATCCTTATATTTTTACTCCATCACCAGACGGAACTATTTCGCTTCAACCCGATGGCAATTTTATCTTTTCACCAAAGCCCGGATTTTCAGGAGACGAAACCCGGTTCACCTATCAGGTTTGTGATGATGGCGCTGCTGCTTTGTGCAGTGAGCCGGCAGAAGTGCTGCTCAAATTTCCTTCAGCATCAATGATACCGGTAAGTCTGATTGATTTTAACGGCTATTATAAGCACAATGGCCGGGTACACCTGAGCTGGATTACCAATTTCGAATCCAACAGCGCCCGCTTTGATATAGAAAGAAGTGTTGATGGTATGGAATGGATAAAGGCAGGCTCGGTGATCAACAGCGGAACTTCGGGTAACCAGAACCGGTATAGTTTTGAAGATGATGCCGGCAAACGCCTCGCCCTTAAAAAAGATCTTTATTATCGCCTGAAACAAATCGACCAGAATGGCACGGTGGCGGTAAGCCGTCTGCTGCTGGTCAGGGTATATAATACCCCCGCCGTTAAAATGGTTAGTGTTACCCCAAATCCTGCGGTGAATGATATCGGCGTTACATTGACTCTCAATGATGCGGCCGTTGTTTCCATGAAAGTGCGTGACGCGGGCGGCAGAGAAGTGAACCGCTTGATCGTTAAAGCTCCTGCAGGAACACAGCAGTATCATCTTCAGGGAACTTCATCTCTATCACCAGGTTTGTACCTGTTGGAAGTTATTATAAACAGTAAGGAAAGGATGACGGTTAAATTGATTAAAGAATAGTACTAAGGGTAAGGATTTAGGTTTAACAGAGGTAATAAACCACCGATCTCCGGGTTCTCCCGGGGATCCTTTTTTATGTACCCAGGTATGATTTCAGGTTATGCACATATTGCTCAAAGGCGCTGATCCCTTTCGGCGTTATTTTACAGATGGTTTGCGGATAATTGTCCTTAAACTGTTTGATCACCTCAATATAGCCCACCTCCCTTAGCTTGTTCACCTGTACGCTCAGGTTCCCGGCAGTGGCATTGGTTTTGTCTTTGATGAATGTAAACTCCGCCTCCCTCACACTAATGAGTAACGACATCACCGCCAGGCGAAGTTGTGAATGCAGTATCGGATCAAGTGCTTTAAAATTCATTATGCCAGTTTCGTAGGAAGTTCAGCCTGTTCCCCCTGTTTAAATCGTTGCCGCAATAAATAACCCGGAATGATCCAGGCAACCAAAACCGCGGCAGACAAGAACGCGGGCTGATAATGTGCCGGTGCAAATGCTACCCCAATAGCCAGCAGCCAGCATCCGACAGCTCCGATCATCAGTGGCCGAT
>JAEYRC010000346.1 GCA_023409675.1 Bacteroidota bacterium | reverse complement strand
CTGCCGATGGGGGTTTCCGCAATCGGACTTGATGCGCTTGCACTGCTGAGTAAATTATCGGATGCCGGGTAGCCGAATGATGGTACCAGGTTCAACAGATCTGCTTCTGGTTTTTTCTGGTTGATGTTGTATTCGTTATACGCCATTCCCCTTCCGATCAGAAAAACAAATCGGAGCGGTTTTGCATAGGTACTGCGGGCATAGCGCAGAAAGTTTTTTATCGACAGCGGATGCTTTTTAATTCCAAAAGCAAACTGATCCACCAGCTCATTTATATCTACCACCGAAACATCATGATTACCGCCCACTGCAGAACGACGGTAAGCCGCATAATCTTCTACCGGATTTCTTCCATTGGTACCATTGTAGAGTGAAGGATGGGTAATGATCAGATAATCACCCTGATTTTCGGTCAGGTCGAACCGCTTAAAGGTTTTGGGTTCAAGGCTGGTGATCGTGGTTGAATAAGGTGCCTGCTGGTTTACCAGTACAAATTTATGATCACCTGAAAATCCGGGAAGGGCAAACCGTACTCTTCCGGTCTGTGCAATATTCCCTACCTTTCGTATACCGGTAGTGAGGTCATAAAGCACGGGAGCAACATTGCCATAATTGAAGTTGGTGATCTCTAAATAATATCCTGCCTGCTTACCCGGCAGTGTAAATTCAAAATTGCGAAGATTGCTGAAATTGAAGGTTCTGGGATAATCGATACTGAAATAGGACACCACCAGCCGGTCGGTGCCTACCGGTGAACGATTATAGAATTCTGTTTTTGCTGAATTCGTAGCAATCAGACTTACCGGAAAAGTGACTGAAGTTTTCATTTCACTGAAATAATCCATAATGGTGTCTTTCAGTGTAACATCATTCAGTTTAACTTCAATGTTGCGGGTATTCAGCGCATTTCCAAAGGCCCCGAATTCAAGCCGGGCATCGGGTCCGCTGGAGTAAACCTGAAGACCGGTGGATGTGTTGCGCAACACGCCGGAAGGACGGGTATCGGCCGAAGACCAAAATTCTCCAATATCATAAGAGGAGGAATAAATATATTCTCCCACAATAACGGCATAACCCGGATTGATCTTACTCTTATAATTCACTTTGAGCTTATGCATGAACCAGGGCTCTGCCGGCAGGGTGTTCGATGCTACATCATTTGCGGATTCGGTAACCACAAACCCTGAGCGGTTAGTGTTTACGCTGAGAAAATAAACGGAAGTGTCGGAGATGAGGCTAAGGTCTTTGGTATGCTGATTAGCCGGATTCCGGTACAAAGGCGCATCAGCCTCACCGTCGTTGGGTTCACCCCAGAATTCGAGATAGCCATTTTCAGGTAGCGGACCTGCAGGCACCGAAGGATAAAAAGGAACGGGTTTCCCATTCCGCCAGAGTTCTAAATTTTCCACGGCAGCAGTGCCTATACCGGCCTGCTCAAGCGCAGCCCGCGAAATTTTATAAAGTCCTTTTGCGCCGACATTGAATTTGTAATAGGTCTGATCGTAGCGGATCCATTCATTGTTGAACTGCTGCGCCCATATCGGGGAAGCCGACAGCAGCAGTAACAGCCCCAGCACATTTTTGTATAGCGTATTTAACTGGAATTTCATCGGTTGGATTTATTGGCTTTCCTTCTTTTTGAGGTCAAGTTTCAGGGAAAAAACGTGGGTATACAATGGGTTCGACTGATTGGCCAGGTTGGTGAAGGCATAATCGATGCGCACATTCGATATGTTGAATCCTGCTCCCACTCCGGGCTGATAGATCCATACCCGGTCAATATTATTGATATCATTATCGTCAAGGGCTTCCTGGAAATTGTTGATGCCCGCCCTGATGAAAAACACATTTTTCCAGCCAGCCTCCAGGCCAAGTTTCGGATCGAGGCTAACCACATCGGAAGCGATAACCGTATTCCTGCGACCATCGAAGGTCAGATCGAGGTTCAGTTCTGCCATCAGTTTCAGTGATTCCGACAGCGAAAAGGTATATGCTCCACCCAGGATCAGTTTGGGTGCGGTGAGTTCAGTGGATTTTACTGGAATTTCATTTTCGGTTACATAGAACACTTCCCGCATTTTCTCATTCAGGTTGAACGACCAGGCATTAAAGGTGGTGGTAACATCACGCGCCATAGCGGCCAGCCGCCAGTTTTTATCCACCAGTTGAACACCAGCATCGAAACCAAATCCCCAGGAAGTTGCAAATTCTCCGGCTTTGCGGTGAATGACCTTGGCATTGATCCCGGCATTGAGTTTTTTATTCTTTTTCAGGTCTACCTGTTGTGCAAGGGAGAAAAGAAAAGCATAGTCGGCTGAAGAGAAAGTCTGGATATTGCTGAAATTGATCGTACCGTCAGGTTCAACCAAAAATATGGTATTGGGGATGTCATCTACAGCAAAGCGCAGCAGGGAGAGGCCAAGTACCCGTTTATTGTCTTTCAGGGGAATGGCCAGGGTTCCGTAATCGTACTTTCCGATTCCGGCAAAATATTCAGCGTGCATCAGGTTGAGCTGCGCGTGATCTTTAACATTCACCAGGCCGGCAGGGTTCCAGTAGCCGGAAGTTCCATCGCTGACCGAAGCGATCTGGGCAGATCCCATCGCCAGTCCGCGGGCACCAGCACCGATATTCAAAAACTCATTTGAATATTTTCTGAACTGCGCCTGCAGCGGTTGAAATGATCCAATAAAGAACAGGGACATCCCCAGCAGGAGACAGATTTTTTTCATTGAATCTGATTGAGTAAGCGATTGGTTTAAAGACTCTTTCATAGGGTTATTGGCTGCACCTGCCGGGAACCATTTTTGGTTCTGAGATTTTTGTCTGAAATGAACGGTCTGAACGCGAAAATATTGCATTTTCAACCGAAAAGAGGGCGTATTCCGTACATTTGCCTAATGTCCTGATCTGACAGATAATAGAGGGATTAGTCATGCTGTTTTTAGCAGAAAATTACCCCGGTTTACTATTTCGAAGCAGGCATGAAACTACATACACATGAACATTATTGAAGAATTACGCTGGCGTGGCCTGATCCAGGATATCATACCCGGTACCGAAGAACAATTACAGAAAGAACCAACTACTGCCTATATTGGTTTTGATCCTACTGCCGATTCCCTGCATATCGGCAGCCTGGTACCCATCCTGATTCTGGTGCATTTTCAGCGAGCGGGCCATAAACCCATTGCCCTCGTAGGCGGCGCTACCGGCATGATTGGCGACCCTACGGGAAAAAGTGAAGAACGCAACCTGTTAACGGAAGAGCAACTTGCTGTCAATGTGGAAGGTATTCAAAAACAGCTTTCCCGTTTTCTGAATTTTGATGATAACAGTGCGACCGGCGCTAAACTTGTCAACAATCTCGATTGGTTCCGCCATATATCCTTTATTGACTTCCTGCGGGAGGCCGGAAAAAATATCACGGTCAATTATATGATGGCCAAAGACAGCGTGCGTAAGCGTATTGAAGGTGAAACCGGCATCAGCTATACCGAATTTGCTTACCAGATCATGCAGGGATATGATTTTTACTGGCTTTATGAGCATATGAACTGCAAGATGCAGATGGGAGGCAGCGATCAGTGGGGTAATATTACCACCGGAACAGAACTCATCCGCCGCAAGACCGGGAAGGAGGCATTTGCCTTTACCTGTCCGCTGATTACCAAAGCCGATGGTGGTAAATTCGGTAAAACGGAAAAAGGAAATGTATGGCTCGATGCCACTAAAACCAGCCCCTACCAATTTTATCAGTTCTGGTTGAATGCTTCTGATGCAGATGCGGTAAAATGGATAAAGATTTTCACCTTCCTGACTCAGGAGACGATAGAATCTCTTCTGCAGCAACACCAGCAGGCGCCGGAAAAACGACTGCTGCAAAAAACGCTTGCCGAAGAACTCACCCGCTTCGTACACGGAGCGGAGGCCCTCAGCAGTGTGCTGGAAACCACCGAGAAACTGTTTTCCCGGGCCGATGTACCAGCATCGGAACTGAGTATCGACGAGTTAGAGCAAATGGAGGGAGTGCTGAATTACCAGTTTGATCTCGATAAAATTATCAGTGGTATAGACGTTACCAGCTTTCTTGCAGAGTCGGGCATTTTATCGAGCAAAGGTGAAGCCCGCAAACTCATACAGCAGGGCGGTATCACCATCAACAGGGAAAAGGTCATTGATCCGCAATTTCAGATCACCGAAAAAATGCTGCTGCATAAACTCTATCTGCTGGTGCAGAAAGGAAAGAAAAATTACTATCTGGTGAGGGCGGTGTTGCCGGCAAATTAGCAAATCGGTTATTCCACATCAACCTGGTGTGAAACCACAGAGCCTTTGCGGGCTTCGAACAGAAATTTGCGTTCTTTAACCAGGTAGCCATTCCCTTTTTCACAAAAGTGAACGATGATATTTTCTACACTGATGGGGTTGCCTTCCGGTATATCGGCGATATTGGAATGATTGATCATATGGCCATCGACAATGATCACCAGCCCGCTACCAATGGCTTCCATTTTATTGCCTTCAGTGATCAGCATACCGGTGTCTTCTCCTAATCCGATACCGATACAGGATGGATTGGCGGCTACCGCCTGTGCCAGGCGACCAAAGCGGCCTCTTTTTTCAAAATGCGAATCAAAGATCACATTATTCATAAAGCCAAGACCGGTGGCGATTTTCACTTCGCCTTTAAAATGCGCGCGGCTTGCATTGCCTTCATAGATCATGGTATTGCTCATGGCCATTGCGCCGGCCGATGTTCCCGCCACCACAAAATGTTCATTTTGGTAGCGGTCCTGGATAATTTTTAAAAATTCTGTTCCGCCGAATGTTGAGCTAAGCCGTAGCTGGTTGCCACCACTGAACAACACGCAATCGCAGTGCCTTATCCGTTCGAGATATTCATCGTTCAGGGCATCGGCACGGTTGCGGATATGCATCACATCAATATTGGTACAACCGATCTTTCCAAAAGCATTCAGGTAATTGTTTCCGACTTCGTACGGTATGGTAGAGGCCGTAGTGATGACTTCTATCCGGGCATCAATTCCCCCGGAATATTCCATGATCCGCCGCAGGATGGCCAGTTCAAAAAAGTTGAGGTTATTTCTCCGGATATCACCGGTCTCCAGATCGGTGCCCTTATCTTCCGCGCCCCCAATTGCTATAAGTGTTCCGAGAGGATTTGACATATTTTAAAATTCCGGACGGTTTATCAGAAAATAATGCACCAGTTGCAAAATTAACGGTATTCTGTTTAAAGAATTGTACGGGAATGTTTTTTCGTCGGGTACATGCCCGGAAACACCCGCTTAAGGGTGTACATGCAGCTATCAGCAGGCGGCTCAGGCTGACCGAGTGGATTCTTTGGTGGGAACCGAAAAAAAAACGATATTCCGTTGTACTTGCAGCGGCAAGTGTTTCAGGTTCACTTTTTACTTTTCCCGCCTCCGTTCAACAAAACAAAATGTATTGATTTTTTATGAAAATTACTGAGCTAAAAGCCCTTCGCGGGCCGAATTACTGGAGTGTCCGCAGACCAAAACTGATTCAGATGAAACTCGACCTGGAAGATCTTGAACAGCAGCCTACAAATATGCTCAGCGGTTTCCGGGAGCGGCTGGAAAAATTGTTGCCTTCCCTGGTGGAACACCGTTGCAGTATCGGTACCAGAGGAGGTTTTTTTCAGCGGGTGGAAGAAGGCACCTGGATGGGGCATGTGATAGAACATATTGCCCTCGAAATCCAAACATTGGCCGGCATGGATACGGGCTTTGGGCGTACCCGGGGTACAGGTGTCGATGGAGAATACTATGTAGTGTTCAGTTACATTGAAGAAGCCGCTGGTCTTTTTGCCGCTAAAGCTGCAGTTGAGCTGGCCCAGTCCCTGGTGGATGCCAAATCCTATGACCTTGAAACCACCCTGCAAACCTTACGGGAGATCCGCGAAGACAACCGGCTGGGACCATCAACAGGTTGCATTGTTGATGAAGCGGTAAAACGGGGCATACCCTACATTCGCCTGAACCGTCACAGCCTGGTACAACTCGGATATGGCATACACCAGAGGCGCATCAGGGCTACTATAGCCGGAACAACTTCCTCCATTGCGGTTGATATCGCCTGCGATAAGGAAGAGACAAAGAACCTGCTGGAAGCGGCCGAGATCCCTGTGCCACGGGGCGTAATTATCCGCGATGAGGATGATCTGCGCGCAGCTGTTGATAAGCTTGGATTTCCGCTGGTAACCAAACCCATAGATGGAAATCATGGCAAAGGCGCCACCACCAATATTCAAAGCTGGGAGCATGCGGTGAAAGCTTTTCATGCCGCAAAACACTACTCCCGCAGTATCATTTGCGAAAAATTCATTACCGGTGTCGACTTTCGGTTGCTGGTCATCAATTACAAATTCATCTGCGCGGCATTACGGACTCCCGCTGCAGTAACGGGCAACGGAAAAAATACCATTGAGGAGCTAATCGCGCTCGTAAATGAAGATCCCCGCCGCGGTTATGGACACGAAAAAGTGCTCACACAGATCAAAGTGGATGATTTTACCCTGAAAATGCTGGAAGAGAAAAATTATACGCTGAGCAGCATCCCCGCCGAGGGAGAGCAGGTTTTGCTCAAACCCACGGCCAACCTCTCCACTGGTGGAACCTCGACGGATGTTACGGAAGAAGTGCATCCGCAGAATATTTTCCTGGCCGAACGGATCGCCAAAATCATTGGCCTGGATATTTGCGGTA
>JAEYRC010000343.1 GCA_023409675.1 Bacteroidota bacterium | reverse complement strand
GTATACAGTTTAACAAAGAGCTGCCGCATAGGAAAGCGGGCGCTGGTATATACATCATTGCGGTTGGATCCGAAAAGCACCGATTTACCATCCGGAGAGAAATCATAAGGGAAGTCATTAACCGAATGAAAGGTAAGCCGTTTGGCTTCCCCACCACCTGAAGGCATAACGTACACATCAAAATTACCATAACGGTCACTGGCAAACGCAATCCATTTACCATCACGGCTCCATACCGGCATAAAATCATGTGCTTCATGAATAGTTAAAGGATAGGCATCGCCACCGGTTGCCGGTACTTTATACAAATCGCCCTTATAGCTGAAAACAATTGTTTTGCCGTCGGGAGATATTGACGGATAGCGCATCCATAAAGGATTTTCCTGTGCGGCCAGTTGCTGAACGAGTATCAGGATCAGGCCGGTTATTAAAGATTTTCTCATTTTAGCAGATTTTTTGATCAATATTCTATATTCTAAAATAAGTGTATTGGTCGTTCAGTGAGGAAAAATTTTATGAATGGCAGCCGGCATATGCCGGCGGTTTAACAATTTCCTCCTTGCGCTCTATACTGATTGACTTAATTTGCGGGTATGAAAAGGATTTTCTTGTTTATTGCCCTGCTGGGTGGTTCGCTGGAATTAATGGCCCAGGAACCGGTTACCGTTATGAGTTTCAACATCCGGATGGATACCAAAAGTGACAGCGCTAATGCTTGGCCATTCCGAAAGGATATGGCAGCCAGTCAGATCCTGTTCCATGAGGCGGATATTGTGGGTGTTCAGGAAGCGTTGCATCACCAGATGACCGATCTTAGTGAGCGGCTTAAAAAATATAAATATATCGGGGGCGGTCGCGATGATGGTAAAGAGCGCGGTGAATATTCCGCCATATTTTATAATGAAGAGCGACTGGAAATGATTGTTTCCGAAACCTTCTGGCTTTCTCCCACCCCGGCAGTTCCAGGATCCAAAGGCTGGGATGCCGCGATAACCCGGGTGGTTACCTGGGGACGATTCAAAGACAAGCGTAATGGAAAAGAATTTTTCGTTTTCAATACCCACTTCGACCATATCGGTAAAGAAGCCAGGAAACAAAGTGCCCGGCTGATTTTACAAAAG
The DNA here is from genome assembly GCA_023409675.1 of Bacteroidota bacterium. GTDB lineage: Bacteria > Bacteroidota > Bacteroidia > Chitinophagales > Chitinophagaceae > Flavitalea. The sequence continues at coordinate 2,235 of JAEYRC010000343.1, read as the reverse complement.
ATCAAGGATCTTGCCGGCAGCAAGCCTGTAATTCTTACCGGCGATTTCAATGCTAACCCCAATGATGAACCGATTCAGGTGATCACGGATAAAGAAAATCCTATGCACCTGGTGGATGCCAAATCCATATCAGCTACACCGCATTATGGACCCACCGGAACTTTTTCCGGCTTTGGACCGCGGGAAAGAACTGATCAGCCGATTGATTATATTTTTGTGCGCAATGGCGTAACTGTATTGAAACATGCTACGCTTTCCGAAACCTGGCAGGGTCGCTTTTCATCCGATCATTTTCCGGTTCTCGCAAGGGTATTGATTCCCTAGACTTGTGGTCAATCCGATCAACCATATGTGCTGATGCTCCGGCAACTTCGCTATTGTTTGTCAAGAAAATACTGAACCAGCAGGTGCCATTCTTCGTGCAGACTGATATGCGGCATTGCTGTTCCTGAACGCTTGTACCAATACCCGGCGTTGAACTGATCACCTTCCTTACGATGAAGGTAGGCATGCAGCCGCGAACCGTCGGCACCCGGTATATCCTGCGCAATGGAATGCGCCTGTTCCCAGTTTCCACGCCCATCATACCATAAGGTCAGCAGTTCAGGTGGTAACGATGGAGGGCTGGTATCATTCAGGGTTTTAAGAAAATCCTCTCGGGTCATGTGGTGTTTTTACGAAAGTACAAAGGATTTTAATCTTTGAACTCTGCCTAAAATGACTGAATTTGCAGCAATGCCCAATCAACATTTACAGCCGGGAAAAGAGGGTTTGTCGCCGGGAGAAAAGGAATTTGAAAACAATATCCGGCCGGCAGAACTGCGCGACTTCGCCGGACAGGAACAAATCATCGAAAACCTCAAAATTTTCATCCGCGCAGCAAAAATGCGCGAAGAAGCCGTTGATCATATTCTGTTTCACGGTCCACCCGGTTTGGGTAAGACCACCCTCAGCCGGATTGTAGCCCATGAGCTTGGGGTAAATATTCGTGAAACATCCGGGCCTGTTATAGAAAAACCCGGTGATCTGGCCGGCCTGCTGACCAACCTGGAGAAGCATGATGTATTATTTATTGATGAGATTCATCGTCTGAGTACGGTAGTGGAAGAATACCTGTATGCCGCTATGGAAGACTACCGGATCGATATCCTGATTGATTCGGGGCCCAATGCGCGCAGCATTCAGCTCACCCTCAACCCCTTTACACTTATCGGAGCGACGACCAGAAGTGGCTTACTGAGTGCTCCCCTGCTTTCACGCTTTGGTATAAAAAGTCGCCTGCAGTACTATAATGCCACCACCCTCTTAAAGATCATCCTGCGTTCCGCAAGCATTCTTAATGTGAGCATTTCCGATGAGGCCGCCCGGGAAATTGCGGGAAGAAGCCGGGGTACACCGCGTATTGCCAATGGTCTGCTGCGCAGGGTACGTGATTTTGCCATGGTTTTGCACGATGGTGTAATTGATCTGGGCATCACCCGTCATGCTTTAAAGGCCCTCAATGTAGATGACCATGGGCTCGACGAAATGGATAACAAGATATTACGTACTATAGTTGAAAAATTTAAAGGCGGACCGGTCGGCATCAATACCATCTCTACTGCTGTAGGTGAGGAAGCAGGTACCATTGAAGAAGTGTATGAACCTTTTCTTATACAGGAAGGTTTTCTGCGGCGCACTCCCCGGGGCCGGGAAGCAACGGAAAAGGCCTATGCTCATCTGGGCAAACTTCCGGGCAGCTTTGATGCGAACTTGTTGTTTTGAGAAAAATCCTTCGCGCAATAGCGGGTTCTGATCGTTCCCTACATGAAGGTCAATACTTTGATGGCGTGAACTATAATTGAAATTTATGTAGTTGAAAGACAAGCTCAAACCAGGTCACCTTCAAAATACCCATTTGTGACCTTAATAGCCTTAACACTGCATCTCGGCAATAAAGCCTAACTTTGCTGATTCTTCATTACTGTTGTAAAACAGCAAATTCTGCATATGGCCAAAAAAGCATTCGATAAGTTTATTTCGCGGGATATCAAAGGTGCCCGTAAAAAAGAAATGATCCGCCAGGAAAAGAAAAAAGTGCGGGCAGAAACCAAAGCCTTTTTTGAGCTGAAGAAACAACAGTATAAGCAGGAAAAATATGGTCAGTCGGGGCCAGACGAATCCACTCCCCCTCCAAATAAAGAATTTAAACCCGCTGCCGGGGCAAAAAAGTCCGGACCAAAATCAATGCCCGCA
>JAEYRC010000276.1 GCA_023409675.1 Bacteroidota bacterium | reverse complement strand
ACGGCCATCCCATTCTTCCCGGAAGCTATGAGCATATATTCCGGCAGCTTGATGCCGGTTTGCATTATTCGTGTACACATTGCGGGTATACCAAACGGATGGAAGAAACCGGACCGGAGAAATGTACGTATTGCCACAGAGACACCTGGGTGCTAGCGGTATTTGAACATCGTCTTTCGTAACCGAAACAGAAATTGACGCTGATGAACTATATTTAAGCCGCTGCTCAACCTGTTTATCGCTATTCCAAATATCGGGGTTTTACAATAGGAGAAACTGTACGCGAAGCAAAGAGAATGAATTGTATATAAGTTTGAATCCTGATAATACATATCTTCCTTCCCGACAAATAAATGTATATGTTCAACAACAGAAGAAATTGGATCCGGAATGTCTTATTCCTGCTTTTCGGATCAAAGGCGCTTGGAACGCTGACGTCGGCATCAATACCAGGAATAGCCCTTCAATCTGAACCAAAAAAACACACAGGTATGCAACATAAGTTAGGAGCCTTTTCTATCAGTCTGAATGTTAAGGATATACAGGTATCGAAAGAGTTTTACGAAAAACTGGGTTTTGAAGTTTTTGGTGGTGGCTTAGCGCAGCGTTACCTGATCATGAAAAGTGGCGATACCCTCATCGGACTGTTCCAGGGAATGTTTGAAAAAAACATCCTGACCTTCAACCCGGGCTGGGATGTAAATGCTCAGCCGCTGGAATCTTTTGATGATATCCGAGCATTACAAGAGGAGTTTCAGTCGAAAGGACTGAAGATTGAAAACGCTATCCCGGCCGGCACATCGGGACCAGCGAGTTTTCTGCTTACCGATCCGGATGGAAATCCCATCTTGTTTGATCAGCACCGGTAATGCCATAGGAATTTATACAGGAGTAATTAAAAAAGAGAAGTTCCTTCAAGCCGATTTTATACAATAGAATTTGCGGCTTTGTCCCGTATATACAAAGTGGATCCATCCGCTACCTTATTCACCTGTCACACTGGTTATATCGGGATTTATTCTATCACCTATCAATGGAATCTGTATTTTTCAGGAATGAAACAATTCTTACTGGCTGCAATATGCCTGCTTTTTGTGTTTTCCTGTTCCGTAAACCCTTATAGTAAAACCAACCGCGATCATAAAAAACAAGCGCGGCAACTGTCTCGTGAGCTCAGGAAAACGCCACTTCCGGCTATTGCAGGACCCTCTCCTTTTTTCGTGGCTTCTACGAATTTCAACCTGCGGAAACCTTCTTATGTAATTCTTCATCATACCGCTCAAAATTCCTGCGAGCAGACTCTGCGAACCTTTACGCTGAAAAGAACCAGCGTAAGCGCGCACTATGTGATCTGCAAATCACGACTGGTATATCAGATGCTGAATGACCACTATCGCGCCTGGCATGCGGGTAACAGCCGTTGGGGAAATGTTACAGACCTGAATTCCACCTCCATCGGCATTGAACTCGATAACAACGGGTTTGAACCCTTTTCTGATGAACAAATCAGTAGCCTGCTAACGGTATTGGACACACTAAAGAAGCGATACGCTATTCCTCCGCAGAACTTCATCGGTCATGCGGATATTGCACCGCGGCGTAAAATTGATCCGAATATCTATTTCCCCTGGCAACAGCTTGCTGATCGGGGATTTGGACTCTGGTATGCCGATACTACCGGCACTCAGATTCCTGATCAGTACAACGCGCTGTATGATCTTCAGTTTATTGGTTATGATATCCGCGATAGTGTAGCGGCGGTGCGGGCATTCAAACAGAAATTTATGCAGGATACAGTAACCGTACTGAATGAAGCCGACCACAGAGCGCTGATCAGCCTCACAAAACAATACAGGGAGGCCCGCATGCGGTAACTCCCTGTATAAAATAATTTTAGCCGTGAATGTTATTGCTGTACTGCCTGCCAGGCCACGAGATGTGTTCTGACAATATTATCTTCTTCATCAAGCACATCATAGGCTGTCAGTAAACCATTCGCATCTACGCGATGATTACCTAAGCGTACATTGTAGGCTTCATAATCGCTATTCCATGTAACAGTGGTTTTGGTGCGAAGGTTAACGGGACTCATCTCCGGAAAATAGCCTGCATATTGAAGCAATGCAAAAGTATTGAAGGTGAACATTCCCGGTGCATCATGATACACCTGCCCGGCAGCCTTATTATGCAAATCATATTTGAATTCGGTAACTGCAGGCGCTTCTTCTTCACCGGAAATTTCTTTGATCCGGATAATATTTCCGTTGTTATCGTAGGTGAATTCTGAACTCATCAACACATCATTGTGTTTGATATCAACGCGCGACAAACGACCGTTCTGGTATTGAAAATTAGTCGGCAGGAAATTAAAATCCGGAGCATTTCCCTGTTTCACGCTGCTGATTCTGCCCGATTGATTCAGGTATGCCACCAGGATAGTATCAGAAGGAACTGCAGCCCTGGTAAAGGCCACCTGATTGGCGCTTTTAATAATTGAATAGGTTACTGAATCAAGGCTCTCCTGCTGAATAAGTCCGGCAATGATATTCCCGTCGGGCATTAACTTAAATACGGTACTTTGTTCTCTTGGAATTACACCAACGGAAGAAGTCAGGAACTCAGATGCCTGGTAATCGCTTTTCACGACCTGAACCTGCCCACCGGGCGCCTCATTTACCAGATCACTATTCATTTTGGTACAACTGATCATAACGGCACACACGGATGCCACACATGTAAGGGAAACAATTCTGCTCATTTGGGGGGGGTGATTTTAAAATGCTAAAATTGATTATCGTTGATTTCTGTTTTCCGGAAGTTCAGATGGAACGGGGGTATTGGATTGCTGACCGGGAATCGCAAAGTGAATTCCGGCAAATAGTGCAATGGATCCGCCAAGCATACTGATCATTACTTGTCCGAGATTTTCTTTATCACCGGTTCCGTTTAAAAACCAATAGGCCGCAAAAGCAATTAACAATATACCTGCTATCAGTAAAATATATCCTGGTAATTTCTTTTCCATAACTCATCGTTTGATGGAATAATATCAAACCCCATACCTGTTTTTACCAACTTGAAAATTGTAGATTATTTTGGTTCGTATTGGGAAATCTTTAAGAATATTTGCCCCCATTTCTAAAAGTCCGGATTCGAATTTTAACATATTATCCCATTTCTTCCCCAAAAGAGATGCCATTTTAAGGAAAATCGGTAACAAGGCGGCTGAGCCGATTTTTTAATTTTTATTATTTGATATTTAACTTGAATTTTACCCGTCAAGCAGTGTTATGGAGAAACTGGTACAGGCAATACGAACGTTGTTCACTTCTTATTCAACGGAAGAGATACTATCCATTGATAAACTTCCGCAAAGTGGAAGTATCCGCTGGTATTTCAGGGTTTATCATGGCTCGGGATCGTGTATTGCCACCTATGGGAATAACGTATTAGAGAATGATACCTTCATTTATTTCAGCCGGCATTTTCGAAAATCCGGGATCCCGGTACCCGAAATTTATGCTATAAGCCCCGATGGCACCATTTATCTGCAGGAAGACTTTGGCGATGAGTCGTTACTTAATCGCCTTGAAAGCCGCGGATTTACGCCTGAGGTATACACGCTGTTTCAAAAAAGTCTGAAAGCACTGGCCTATCTACAGATCAAAGGTGATGAGCAACTCGATTATTCGCGTTGTATAACCAGCTCAGAATTTGGCAAGCAGGCAATTATGAGTGATCTGCTGTATTTCAAATACTACTTTCTCGACACGCTGCAAATACCCTACGATAAGGAAAAGCTTATAGATGATTTTGAAGTACTGAGCAGCTATCTTACTAAAGTAGAGCATAAATATTTCATGTTCAGGGACTTTCAAAGCCGTAACATCATGATCCGCGATGAAGATGTGTATTTCATCGATTATCAGGGTGGAATGAAGGGAGCCCTGCAGTATGATGTCGCATCGATGTTATGGCAGGCCCGGGCTGAGCTTCCTGAAGAGTGGAAAACGGGTTTGCTGGATGACTACATTGGTTATGTTGAAGAACTGACCGAACTGAAAATCGACCGGAAAACATTTACCAGTCAGTACTACGGATATGTATTGATAAGGTTGCTGCAGGTTCTTGGCGCCTACGGCTTCAGGGGTTTGTTTGAACGGAAGGCGCATTTTCTGTCGAGCATACCGCTCGCTTTACGCAACCTGCGATGGTTTGTACTTAATAAGGAGATTGGTGTAGAGTTTCCGGAATTTTCGCGTCTGCTGAATATTATCGTTGAAGATGAGATCATCAGTCGCTTTGAATCGGTAAAAGCTTCAGAGGATACGCCGCTTACGGTTTGTATCAACAGCTTTTCCTATAAAAAAGGATTGCCGCAGGATCTCTCGGGCAACGGCGGAGGGTTCATTTTTGACTGCCGTGGAGTACTTAATCCGGGCCGCATTGAAGAGTATAAAGCATACAC
>JAEYRC010000236.1 GCA_023409675.1 Bacteroidota bacterium | reverse complement strand
CTCAATATCTGGGCAAGCTGGAATGGGAATCCGGAAAGGAAGTCATCGCACTGGGAATGCTGCAGACCCTGGTAGAGTATCACGGTAACGGGTATACCTACATGTTAGAACGCCTTAATAATTATTTTGAGCGTATTACGGCAAGAGAAAGTCATCCTGAAAGCAGGCATGAAGGCACTGCTTTACAGGCGGTAAATGAAGAAAATATCGGTGAGGAATTGCAGGAATTCATCGGTTCAACCGTTGCTGATGGTATTCGGTTGATAGGTATACGCACGGGTGAAATGCACCTTGCGCTGGCGGCGGGAAAGGGAATGCCCGATTTCAATCCGGAAGAATTTTCACTTCATTACCAGCGTTCACTATTTTCCGGAATATTACCTTTGCTAAGGGTCAGCTTTCAGCACCTTGAGCGCAGCTTTCCGGAACTGACACCGGAAGCTGAAGCCGAAGCAGGAAAATTATTCGCCCGTCGGGAAGAGATCATCGAGGAATTCAAAAAGATTTATGCTCATAAACTGGATGTTATCAAAACCCGGATCCATGGGAATTTTGACCTGAACCAGGTATTGTTCACCGGTAAAGATATCGCGCTGCTGAACTTTGGCGGGGATCCGACCCGCAGTTACAGTGAACGCCGACTGAAACGATCGCCACTGCGGGATGTGGCAGGCATCATCCGTTCATTGCATTATGCGGCCTATGAAGGACTTATTCTGAACAATATGCATGCAGGTGAAGATACGGGCAGACTGGTTCCATTTGCCAATCTGTGGATTCGATACGTAACCGGGTTCTTCCTGCACCATTATCTGGAAACGGTGAAAGACAGCGCTATCATTCCGGATAATACTGAAGACCTTAATTTATTGCTAAGGACTTACCTCATGGAAAAGGCGTTCCAGAGTCTGGATCATGAATTACGTTACCGTCCGGATTGGGCCATCATCCCCCTCCGTTTAATTAATGGGATCATGGATCATAAATGACGGGCATTGAACTGATTTATTAAGCTAAAAGACCAGGAATACTGCATTCTACAGCTTACCCATTTTGCCTTCATGGTAATCCTTATAGGCTTCTCGGATCTCTTCCTGGCTGTTCATCACAAACGGGCCATAGGCGACAAAAGGTTCATGAAACGGTGTTGCATAGCCGAAAATAACAACGGAGTCTTCAGCCGCTTTCATTTCGATGATCGTGCCATCGGTATTGAATTCTACCAGTGAATGCGTTGAACAGGATTCACCATTGATTCGGAGATGGCCTCTGACTACATATAGGAGCACGGTCTGATCATGGGGTACTGAAAAGGTATGTCTGCCGTTGGCTTTAAAGTCGATGCGTGCCAGGTGAATATCGGTAAGCGGTTGTACAAAGCCTGAGGTGCCTTCCCAGTTACCCGCTATAACCTGTATGTGCACACGAGATTCATCTGTCTGGAGCAGAGGTAATTCTTCTTTAAGCGCTCCATAATAAGCCGGCTCCACCATTTTGTGTTTAGCCGGAAGATTCACCCAAAGTTGAAGGAGTTCAACCGGGCCACCCTGGTAGCGGAAATCTTCTGAAGAAAGTTCTGCATGAACCAGTCCGCGTCCCGCGGTCATCCATTGAATACCATCCTTTGGAATTTTACTTTCAGCCCCGCTGGTATCTTTATGGACGAGGTCGCCTTCCAGAATAAATGTAACGGTTTCAAAACCCCGGTGAGGGTGGGGGCCAAAAGGTAAACCATTGTTTCCCGGAGGATACTCCTGATAGCCATGGTGGTTGAGCAGGATGAAGGGATCGAGCAGATTCATCGGAACATCGGGGAGGGGCATGGCCCGGTAGGTGATCAGATCGCCAATATCTTCACGAATGGCTTTATGAACGTGTTTTATGGTTTTCATATGCTGGCATTTCTTTATGAACTAAAAATTACGATTTTATATCCAGCAATCGGTCAATTGAATAACGGAGGGCAGCACATGATGAAATAAGTCAGCATTCTAAAGATGCCATCACCCGATCCAGGTCCTGCAATTCGATATCCTGCACCGGAGCAGGCTGATGAGTCAATGCGCGCATATCTTTCAGTCCCGACCCGGTAAGCATCAGCACCACCCGGGCGTCTGGCGGAATGAAGCCTTTGGCGGTCTGTTTTCTCAGGGCGGCCACAGAAAGAGCGGATGAGGGCTCTGTAAAAAAACCCGCGGCTGCAAGAACCCGTTGTGAATCGAGAATCTCTTCTTCTGATGCTGATTCGGCGAGCCAGTTATATTTGCGGGCAGTATACAGCAAATCCTTTCCTCCCGCAGGATTTCCGGAGGTGATGGCTTCTGCCACGGTAGAAAAGTCTTTAAACGGAATAATATCTTCCAGTCCCTTGTTGTATGCCGAAACAATCGGACTGTTTACTTCCGCCTGAACAATGATCATCCTGGGCAGGCTGTGAATAAGACCGGCTGCCTTCAATTCCAGAAATCCTTTAAATACGCCCCGGATATGGCCGCAGGCAGAGGTGGGCACGGCGATAAAATCGGGAATCGATTCGTTGAACTGTTCAAAAAGTTCGAAACTGGTCAGTTTGTACCCTTCTGTTCGAAGCGGACCGTTGCCCGATACGATTCTCAGCCGTTGTTTCAGGCCCTGTTCCAGTACAGCGGATTTCATAGCCGAATAATCCGGCGCCTTGATCCGGATGATACGCGCCCCATGAATGGCCATTGCCCCAACTTTCTCAACAGGTGAAAAGTGCGGAATAAATACCACTGCTTCCATGCCGGCATGCGCGCTGTATGCTGCCATGGAATTACCCATATTTCCGGTGGAGATGGTGGCGGTAACCGTTTCCTGCATCACTCTTGCCATAAATATGGTGGTTAGTGAGCCGCGGTCTTTAAAGCTCCAGGTTGGATTAACCGTTTCGTTTTTCAGCCATAAATTATGCAGACCGGTATTTTCCTGAAGCGATTTTGGCGCCTTCAACAGTGGGGTATTGCCTTCCCCAAGTGAATCCGCTTCCTGCATATGCTCAGGAGAAAAGGGCAGAAAGCGGGCAAATCGCTGGAAGATGAATTTTCCCGGCTGCGGTCGGGCTGCTTCAATGCCGGGCAGCACCACTTCAAGTGATTCGCCGTCGGGGGCCGTATCGTAAAGGGATTCGAACGGGAATACTGTATGAGTCAGAACGCCCCGCAGGTAAGGTTTATGGTTCATACCCAAAAATAGCCCATTGTGGTGGTATGGGATTTATATCTGCTGAATTAATCTGTAACACGAAATACTATTTATGAAAACGTACCAAACACCCATCGATCCCCGGGAAGAACGGATCAACTCCATAACCCATATGTTGGGTGTATTATTCGGCCTGGCCGCGATTCCGATTCTTATTTATAACGCATTAAATAAAGGTTCGTCGTGGGTAGTGGCGGGAACGATCATTTATGGCATCAGTTTCCTGATGGTGTTTACATTTTCCACCTTATTCCACCGTCAGCAACAGGGTAAACTGCGGGAACTATTCAAAAAGCTCGATCATATCAGTATTTATTATTTGATTGCCGGTACATATACGCCCTTCATTCTTGTTTTTGTAAACAATTCATTTGGTTTGACCTTGTTGGCGGTGTTATGGGGATTAGCCGCTTTAGGAACCTTATTCAAAGTTTATTTCACCGGGCGTTTCGAAATACTGTCTGTACTCATTTATGTTGCAATGGGATGGATGTTGCTTGTTGGAGGAAACCGTTTTTTTGCTGAAATGCCCTATTCTATTGCCACATTAATTGTTTGCGGTGGATGTCTTTATTCCATCGGAGTGATTTTCTATATCTGGAAACTGCATACATATCATCATGCTATCTGGCATCTGTTTGTATTAATAGCCGCCATTTGTCATTTTACTGCCGTTTCCCTGGCCGTATAAGTTTGTTCTATTGGTTAAGGGGTTTATACTATCATTCTTACAATTAAGGGTTTTGAAAAGTTATGATTAACTTTTCAAAACCCTTAATTTTTATTACCGATTATCACTTGATAGTGCAGCAGCGTTAAGCCGGTACTTCTTCCTTGTACGATTCTCTTTCCCAATGGCGATGCTGCGCCATGGCCATTTTGAATTGCTCTGTAAAAGCATCAAGTTCATTGTTACCAGAAACTGTTACCACACCCATATGAGATACTATGCCCTGTTCTGCCATTGCGAGGTTGGCGCCAATGAGGTTAGCCTTTCTTAACAGCGCTACGGCTTCGCCTGAGGCGGCAATAGGTTTACAATGCTTATAGGCCTCCGTAACAAAATGAATCACCTTGCCCTGCTGCATCATGGCTTCTACGCTTTTCGCACCTCCGGGAATAAAGATAGCGTCATACATAACCGAGGCTGTTGTTATATGGCTTTTATCGGTTTCAATCTCAGTGCCATCATTGCCGGGAATGCTGCCATGAAATTTTGATATGATCTCAACCATAACGCCTTCCTTTTTCAGCATATCATTTACTGCCTTTAATGCTGTCGCATCAAACCCCTCATCTATTAAAAGGGCAACTCTTCTGCCCTTGATTGAAGTGCCCTTCAAATTTTCCTGGCTCAGTGCGGGAGATTGATCAACATTTGTTTTACCAATCAGGCGCGGACGTGCATCTTTTGCCACTTCGCGTATCCTGTCTTCATTAACAGGAGGTTCTACACCTATGCCTTCTGCTATTCGGGCAGCCAGTTCCCGGTCAATGTTTGCAACCATGTACACCATGCGCTGTCGTATTTCTTTTACTTCCACCTTGCCTAACTCAAAATGGAAAGCATCGAGAATATGTTGTTTCTCGACCTCCGACATGCTATCGTAAAACAGCTTTGCCTGAGAGAAATAATCTTTAAAACTATCGTTGCGTTCGCGAACTTTTCGTCCGTCTACTTTCTCCATATAATGCACATAGTCTCCCATTTTTTC
>JAEYRC010000210.1 GCA_023409675.1 Bacteroidota bacterium | reverse complement strand
GTATAATACCCTGCGATCCGATATAGATCCAGGAGCCAGCCGTCATCTGTCCATACATGATGAGGCCTTTTTTTTCCAGTTCATCGAAATGCTTCCAGTCTGCCCAGCGGGGCACCAATTGTGAATTGGAGATCAGTACCCGTGGCGCGTCTGTATGAGTACGCATGATGGCTACCGGCTTACCGCTCTGAATCAGTAAAGACTCATCATCTTCCAGCAACTGGAGGTTATTCAGAATAAGGTCGAGGGAAGGAAAATCGCGTGCCGCTTTTCCCCGGCCGCCATATACGATCAGTTCATCCGGCTTTTCCGCTACGTCCGGATTTAAATTGTTCAGCAGCATGCGATAGGCGGCTTCCTGCACCCATCCTTTACAGACCATTGTGCTGCCTGTGGGTGTTCTGTATTTTTCCGAATTGTACATAAACAAAAAGTTTCATTACGATGATCAGTCGCCATGATCCGTGCGAACCACCTGTATGGAAAACAGGTATAACCACAGGGGAAAGATGGAAAAGATTCCCGTATAAAGCAACATTTGTATCAGTGTGTCTTCAACGCCCGTGTTGTTTAAAAAATACAGGCATATGGCACTGGGCAGAGATGCCAGCGCGCCTCCTATCAAAGGCAGAATAAAAGTGGAATTGGTCTTCAGATTCCTTGCAAAAAAATGATCGTAACAGGCTTTCAGTAACACCGCACCCAGGGAAGCGGCTATGATCATTTTGATAGACGTAATGATGCGGACATCGGAATTCAGGTCTATAAACAATACACAAACAATATAGATCACCGAAGACAATACGATAAAGAAAAATTTGTTGGAGATGGTCTCATTGTATTCAGAATAATGCAGCAACAGTAAACTGTAAGCAAACCCGGGTAAAAAATGAGAAACGATAACAACAAAGGGACCGGTTTCAAAGAGTACCCCGATGAAACACAGTAAAAACAGGGCGAATCCTAATAATAATGAACCTTTTTTCAGTTCCGGCTGCATAAATAATTTCTTTTTCTGTTTGAATAAATCCTGCTACCCCAGGTCATAATCGGGATAGCCGTTATTAAGCATGATACCTGTCTTTTCCGCAAATGCTGTGCAATGCTTAACAAAACTTCCATCACTTATTGTGGCTGAAATCCGGTTGATATCCTGCGCGAAGATCCGGTCTTCATCGGCAAAGGAAACAAATTGCCGGACAAAATCATGAGCAAATTCAAGAATGATGCTGCTTTTAAGCGGACGGCGGAATTCTATCGCCTGGCATGCCGACATTAGTTCGATTCCCAAAATGTATTCGAGGTTTCCGAGTACGGTATTGAGCTTCCTGGCGCTGATGCTGCCCATGCTCACATGATCTTCCTGTCCCAGTGAAGTGGGTATGCTGTCGGCACTGGCTGGAAAACAAAGTGATTTATTTTCTGATACCAGGGCTGCCGTAGTGTACTGCGGAATCATGAATCCGCTGTTGAGGCCAACCTTATTCATCAGCAACAGAGGAAGCCCGTATTTGCCTTCCAGTAACAGGTAACAGCGACGGTCGGAAATATTCCCGATCTCGGCTGCTGCAAGGGTGGCATAGTCGAGCGGCAGCGCTAAAGGCTGTCCATGAAAATTTCCACCGCTGATGGTATCCGCTGAACTGAATATGAGCGGATTGTCGGTGACGGAATTCAATTCCGTCAACAATGCTTCCTTCAGGTGAAGCCAGGCATTCCGTGATGCTCCATGTACCTGGGGCATGCAGCGCAGGGAATAAGGATCCTGCACCCGGCCACAATCAAGGTGACTCTGCATTATTCCTGAATTGTTCAGCAACAGCCTGAGCCGCTGCGCGACGAGCTGGTTACCGTTGAAGGGTCTTAGGCGGTGCAAACGCTCGTCAAAAGGCGCTTTAGTTCCCGTTAAGGATTCAAGGCTCATCGCTCCGATAATGTCGGCTGCTTCCAGGCAGTTGTGCATTCTTGCCAGGCCGCTCAGGCCATACGCCAGTATAAACTGGGTTCCATTGATCAGTGCCAGTCCTTCTTTCGGACCTAGCTGGAGGGGTTCAACAGATTCCTGCAGCATCATTTCATGCGTGGGCATGCGGGTTCCCTTATAGAGCACTTCACCCAATCCGATAAGTGGGAGGAATAAATGAGCCAGCGGCGCCAGGTCTCCCGAAGCGCCCACACTACCCTTTTCAGGAACCACGGGCAGAATATTATTATCCAGGTGCCAGCAGATACGCTCGAGTGTGGTGAACTGAACCCCCGAATACCCCAGCGCCAGCGATTGCAGTTTAGTGATCAGCATCAGGCGAACGATCGAGTCCGGAACAGGATCGCCAACCCCAACACTATGGCTCTGCAATATCTTATACTGCAGCAGCCGGGTATCCTCTTCCGATATTTCGGTGTCGGCAAGAATACCAAAGCCGGTATTCACGCCATAGACCGTTTTTTTGCGTTCAACAATACCGGTTACATGGGCGGCCGAACGATCAATCCGTTCTTTGGCTATGGTGCTGAATTTTCCCTGATGGGTACCGGAGGCCAGGCCTATAGCGATGGCCGGTGTCAGGTTATCATCTCCAAAATTAAATTCGATGGGCATATACAATGGTTTCGGAAAATATCCGGCGTTCAACTGCAATGTACAACATGAAGAACAGAAATTTTTTTATGAAATTCGATCCCCTATCCGGTTTCTATGAAAGAAACTTAGGATATTGAAGGTTGAATGGGGAGGTTCGGAAACAGCGGGCTTTTTGAGTGCATTAAAACCCAAAACCAGATATGCGCAGCAGTCTTCAGTTTTCCCTGAGTTTAATGATGTTCCTGGAGTATTTTGTTTGGAGTGCCTGGTATGTAACCATGGGTACGTATATGGGAACGCATTTGTCTTCCACAGGAGTTGAAATCGGCGCCGCCTATAGCGCGCTTGCTATCGCGACTATGATTTCGCCATTTTTTATCGGCATGGTGGCCGACCGCTATTTTCCCGCGCAGCGCCTGCTGGGTTTCCTCCATCTTTCCGGCGCTATAGTGCTGTACCTGTCGACCCTGATCACCAGCAATTCCGGCTTTTACTGGATCATCCTGTTATATTCTTTGCTGTATATGCCCACGATCGCCCTAACCAACAGTATTGCCTTCAATCAAATGAATGACCCCGGAAAGCAATTTCCATGGATCAGGGTGTTTGGTACGATAGGCTGGATAGCGGCCGGTTTTCTTATCGGGCAACTGATGATCGAAAAAACCCAGACAACCTTTTATATGGCGGCTGCTGCTTCAGTAGCGCTGGGCATTTTCAGTTTCTTTCTTCCCTATACACCACCACGCGCCAAAGGTATGCCCCGAACTGCAGGCAGCGCAATGGGTACCGAAGCATTTGTACTGTTCCGCGACCGGTCGTACCTGATCTTCTTTATATCCGCCATACTGATCTGTATACCGCTGGCTTTCTATTATGGATTTGCCAATCCTTTTCTTAATGAAGTGAGAATGAATAATGCGGCAGGGAATATGATCCTCGGCCAGGTTTCAGAAGCCGTCTTCATTCTGGCTATCCCCTTTTTGTTTAACCGGATCGGTGTCAAAAGAATGTTGCTGATCGGTATGAGCGCCTGGGTTTTACGGTATCTTGCCTTTGCTTACGGTGATGCACAGTCGTACCTGTGGCTGCTCTACGCAGGGATCATCCTACATGGCGTATGCTATGATTTCTTTTTTGTTACCGGGTATATGTATACAGAAAAAAAAGCCGGGGAAAAAATAAAGAATGCCGCACAGGGACTGTTCACCTTTGCAACCTATGGCGCCGGTATGTTTGTGGGCACCTGGGTTTCAGGATTTGTGGTGGATCAGTATAAATTAACGGAAGGGCACGACTGGAAAATGATCTGGTATGTTCCGGCAGCTACAGCGCTGGTGGTTATGTTGTATTTTATTTTTGCCTTTCGTGAACGAAAGCAGGTTTTGAAAACTTCTGATCAATCTTTAAATACTTAATATAAATATTAACGGATTATGGTAAAATTAGCAATGCTTGGTTCAGGATTTATTGCCCGTTTCTATGCTGATTCAATTTTAGGGCAGCGCAGCAAAGACAAAATTGTCAGCATTTATTCCCGCAAAGAAGAAAATGCCCGGTCTTTTGCAGAACAATATGACGTTAAGCATATCACCACGGTAATGGAAGAAGCCATCGCTAATCCGGAAGTGGATATGGTCTGCATTTCTTTGCCCAATAACCTCCATGAAGAAGCCGTGATGTTGTGTTGCAAGCATAAGAAGGCTGTTATCACCACCAAGCCGCTCGGACGTAATGCCGCTGAAGCCCGCCGAATGCTGGAGGCTGTAGAAGCCGCGGGGATTTTTAACGGCTATCTTGAAGATCTGGTCTATAC
>JAEYRC010000160.1 GCA_023409675.1 Bacteroidota bacterium | reverse complement strand
GATGGAAGATGCCACCATAACCAGTGATCTGCAGGAAAAGAAAAAGCTGGGAACTATCGTAATAGCCGGTGGCGGACCCACGGGGGTGGAGATTGCCGGCATGCTCGCGGAAATGCGTAAGAATATTTTCAGGAAAGATTACCCGGAGCTTTCAGGACTGGGTGGAGCCATCTATCTGGTTGACGGAGCGCCGACGCTGCTGACACCAATGAGTCCGCAGTCGCAGCAATATACCTACGATTCCCTTGTAGCGCTTGGAGTAGATGTACGCCTAAATGTTCAGGTTAAGGATTATGTAGACAGCACGGTAATTTTTTCTGATGGAACATCTATAGAATCCAAAATTCTGATCTGGGCAGCTGGTGTAACCGCATCAGTGTTTGATGGTTTTGAAAAAGAGCAATTCGGGCGTGGACGCCGGCTGATCACGGATGAATTCAATAAGGTTATCGGGACGGATAATATCTATGCGATTGGGGATACCTGTTACCAGGATTCCGATCCGGAATTTCCCAACGGTCACCCCCAGGTGGCACAAGTGGCGATTCAGCAGGGAGAAAACCTGGCCAAAAACCTGATGGCTATACGGGATTCAAAACCGTTAAAACCTTTCCGGTATAAAGATAAAGGCTCAATGGCTATTATCGGACGGAATAAGGCCGCCGCAGACATACCGAAACCCAAATTGCATTTTAAAGGATTTATTGCATGGTTCATGTGGCTGTTTGTACATGTGGTATCGCTGATCAATTTCAGGAACAAGTTTACCACCATGTACAACTGGGCTATCGCCTTCTTCACCAAAGATCATTCGTTGCGGATGATTATCAGCCCGCTGAAAAAACATCCCGACAAGCCCAGGCAGGAAGTATAAAATCCTAAGCTCAGACTGTCTGACTGAAACCGGATCTCCTTTAAATGTTTCACGCCGCCTCTCCTTAGAAGGAATATGATTATTATCAGGACTGCGGCTAAAAAAAAAATTTATGATATTTTTGAAATGATCGGCCGATAATAGCCGGAAGAATTAATACTGCTTCATGGGTCATTTGCCAAAACTTATTGAAGATCTAGCGCTTATACTTATCGCAGGTGCGATAACGACCCTTATATTTCGTCGGATCCGTCAGCCCCTGGTCCTGGGCTATATTATTGCCGGCTTCCTGGTAGGACCACATCTTTCTATCACCCCTACGGTTATCGATACCAGTAATGTTAAAACCCTCGCGGAAATTGGGGTAATTTTTCTGTTGTTCAGCCTGGGGCTCGAATTCAGTTTCAAAAAACTCGTTCGGGTGGGCGGCGCCGCATCGATTACCGCCTTCGTCGA
The DNA here is from genome assembly GCA_023409675.1 of Bacteroidota bacterium. GTDB lineage: Bacteria > Bacteroidota > Bacteroidia > Chitinophagales > Chitinophagaceae > Flavitalea. The sequence goes on along the minus strand of JAEYRC010000160.1, from coordinate 1,567 downwards.
AATCATATTTATCACAATTTCCGGCTATTTTGCCGGCCGCTGGATGGGCTGGTCGACCATGGACAGTCTCTTTTTGGGTGGTATGCTGGCCAGTTCCTCTACCACAATTATCATCCGGGCTTTTGATGAACTGGGCGTAAAAACCAAGCAATATGCCCGTATTGTTTTTGGTGTGCTGGTAGTGGAGGATATTGTTGTCATCCTCCTGATGGTACTGTTATCGACCACCGCGGTTACCCGGGCTTTTGAGGGAGCAGAGATGCTATTCACTGTATTCAGGTTGATGTTCTTCCTCGTACTCTGGTTTATCGCAGGTATCTTTCTGCTGCCCACGATATTATCGAGAATGAAAAAATTGCTCGATGAAGAAACCCTGCTGATCCTGGCCATCGGTTTATGCCTGGGCATGGTGGTACTGGCAACTCAGGTGGGTTTTTCGGCCGAATTAGGCGCGTTTATCATGGGTTCCATTATCGCGGAAACCACCTCGGCTGAAAAGGTAGAACACCTTATCAAACCAGTAAAAGACCTGTTCGGCGCAGTTTTCTTTGTGTCTGTTGGGATGATGATCGATCCGCAGGCCATTATTGAATATGGCGTTCCGGTGTTGGTGGTTACCCTGTTAACTATTCTTGGAAAGATGTTCAGTACTACGCTGGGAGCCATTCTTTCGGGTCAGCCGCTGAAACAGTCCATACAGGTAGGCATGAGCATGGCGCAGATCGGTGAGTTTGCGTTTATAGTCGCCACCCTCGGACTTTCACTCAATGTGATCTCTGATTTCCTCTTCCCTGTTGCTGTGGGGGCCTCGGCAATTACCACCTTTACGACTCCTTACATGATAAAATATTCTGAGCCTTTTTATCATTTTCTGATTCGCATTCTGCCGGCTAAATGGGTTGTAAGCCTCAATGCATATTCTACCAGTACGCAGCAAATACAGGCTGAGACAAGTTGGAAGGTGGTGATGAAATCGTATATAAAAATCATCATCACCAACGGCATTATAATACTTGCCCTTATTTTGCTGACGCTGAACTTTTTAATGCCCTTTCTCGAAGAAAAAATCGCCCGCGACTGGGTTCGAAGTGTAATCGGGCTGGTGATTTCGCTGGCCGTATCGGCGCCATTTATTTGGGCCCTGATGGCCAAAAAACCCGATACCCTGGCCTATCGAGAAATGTGGCTTGATCAGAAATACAATCGCGGCCCCTTGTTGGTAATGGAAATATTCCGGAATGTGGTAGGTGTATTTCTGATCGGTTTCTGGGTCGACAGACTTTTCTCCACCCAGGTCGCCATTCTGGTGGCCGTTCCGGTTACCGTGGTGGTGTTGTATATTTTCTCCAAGAAGATCCAGCAGTTTTACCATCGTATTGAATCCCGTTTTTTGAGCAACCTCAATGCGCGCGAGCTGGAGATGGAAGGGTTGGAAGCACTGAATACCGCTGTTCAGCGATCTAACCTGAGCATACAAAGCGACCTGACGCCCTGGGACGCCCATATCGTTGACCTGGAGGTAAATCCCCAGGCTGATTACATTGGTAAAACCCTTTCTGAACTGGCG
>JAEYRC010000132.1 GCA_023409675.1 Bacteroidota bacterium | reverse complement strand
GAACAGGGCATTTCCAACAAAATCAATCCTATTCATTAATGCGGAGGAATGTGGAATGAATCGATTCAACGCGAGTCCAGACAGGAACGCCCCAATAATCGCTTCCACCCCTGCTACTTCCGCCAGGAAGGAACCGAGAAATACAATGGCCAGTACAAAGATGTACTGTGAAATACTGTCTTCAAATTTTTTAAAGAACCAGCGGGCTATGATTGGAAATACAAAGAATACAATTGCGCCGAAAATTAAAACCGACACAGCCAGTTGTATCCAGAAAGCGGAACCGATCTCCCCCCTGGTCATCCCCACCACCGTGGCCAGTACCAACAGCGCCAGGATGTCGGTAATAATGGTACCTCCAATTGATAAGGTCACTGACCGGGAATTGGAAACCCCATACCGGCTGGCAATAGGATATGCCAGCAGGGTATGTGAAGCAAACATACCGGCGAGCAGCAGGGAAGACAGCACACTAAATCCGAGCATATAATAGCCCACCAGCCCGCCGATTACTACCGGAAACAAAAAAGTAAATAATCCGAAGACCACGCTCTTACCCATGTTCTTCTTAAACTCTGCCAGGTCGATCTCCAAACCGGCAGTGAACATGATATAGATCAGGCCTACGGTTCCGAAAAGCACAATACTGCTGTCACGCAGCAAGAGGTTGAAACCATAGGGGCCGATAAGTACTCCGGCCAGGATCAGACCAATTATATGGGGAATCTTTATCTTATTAAGCAGCAAAGGCGCAAATAATATGATAAAGAGTACCAATGAAAAAATGATCACCGGATTCTTTAACGGCAGAGTGAAATCCAGTTCTAACAATACCATATCACTTCAATAAAAAATGAATAATGTTTTTGACTAGAGTTTTTTCAACTCCAGTTTGTACAGAATCCTGCACTCATCGGTGCGGATTATTTCCCGTCGGCCCTCCATCTCGTTGTTGCGGGTTTCCTGCAGGCGGACAATCATTCGAACGGCCTGTTCCGTATCGAGCGCTTCCTGCTGGGTGGTGAGGTAAATCAATCCGCCTCTTGAATTTCCGGTATAGGTTCTAACCAATTTATTATTCGACATCGCCCGGGCAATAATGGCCTCATCCTGTATGGTAATCTCCCATTGCTCATTGCGGGTATCGCCGACAGCGGATCCGGAACAGGATGTTTCCGTACAGGTCATTTTAACTGCCCAGGTACCTGCCACGCGCGGATTGACCCGGGTGATTGAGTCTGCCTGCAGACTGTCGACTAATGCGCTATCGCGCTTATGCAAACTATCAAAAGCTCTTTCGCGTCGTAACAGTTCTTCTTCCTTTAAAGCCAGCGATTTTTCCCGGAACAGCAGTTCCTGTTCCCGCTGATTAATTTCCATGCTCTTGCGCTCAATTTCCTTTTCCCGCTCACGGATACTGCAGGAAGTCAAATTCAATGTCAGCAAAATAACCAGAAACCATTTCATGAAATCGTATTTACGAATGATCAATATTAAGGAAAAATAAACGGATGACCGAAAGGGTGGCACATGCGGCACGCTATGCAAATGCGATAAAAATTATTCCACCCAAAAGCAGGCTTCCTATCGAATGCACGGGAGGGGCTGCATTTTCCGTATATTTAAAGAACAAAATCATTTGAAATGGATCAGCGCATCATCAATCTATACGACGAGTATACTCATCTTCCTCTGAGCAGAACCGAGTTTATCCGGCGTTTGTCAGCACTTACCGGTAGTGCTACAGCTGCCATGGCCATCTTACCAGCCCTGGAGGTGAATTATGCAAATGCCGTTACCGTAAGTGAGCTGGATGAGGATATTGTTTCCGAAGACATCAGCTACCCCACTCCACATACCACTATGAAAGGCTATTGTTCCCGACCGGCTAAAGCGGGTAAATATGGCAGTGTATTGGTGATCCATGAAAATCGCGGACTGAACCCGCATATCCGTGATGTTACCCGCCGGGTAGCCAAAGCAGGTTACCTGGCACTGGCGCCCGACGCGCTTTCTGTTGCGGGTGGCACACCGGAAGATCCCGATAAGGCACGCGATCTTTTTGGCAGTCTTGATGCGGCTCAAACGCGTGATAATTTTATAGCCGGACTTGACTATTTAAAAAAACATGAATTCAGTAATGAGAAACTGGCAACCGTAGGTTTTTGCTGGGGTGGCGCTATGGTTGGGCAACTCGCCGTACATGCGCCTGACCTGAAGCTGGCCGTGGCTTTTTATGGCCGGCAGCCCCAAGCCGATGACGTGAAAAAAATCAGGGCTAAACTCCAGCTTCATTATGCCGAACAGGATGAACGCGTCAATGCCGGCATTGCGGATTTTGAAGCAGCGCTAAAAAAGGAAAAAATTGATTACGAGTTATTCATGTACCCCGGCGCACAGCACGCGTTTCACAACGATACCGCGCCAACCCGCTTTAATGAAAAAGCCGCTGCCCTGGCCTGGGAACGAACACTTTCGGCTTTCGCGGCTACCATTCGTTGAACACCAGACAGATTAAATTTTTTGGAATAATTCCCGGTGCTGCATTTAAAATCAGAACTTGCGCTTCAGGATGCGGTTTAAGACCATCTTCCCACTAACGTATTTGCTGCCCTTTTTTTACCGGCTTCAACAGCCATCATCCACACAGGTACATTATCCTTATGAGCATAGAAAAAGAAAGACTACAGTACAGGATCTGGAAAAAATGGGGACCCTATACAACCAACCGCCAGTGGGCAACCGTACGTGAAGATTACAGTGATGACTCGAATACCTGGCAGTATATGTCTTATGAAGACTCCAGAAGCCGGGCCTACCGCTGGGGCGAAGATGCTATTGCCGGCATATCCGATGAGGAGCAATTATTGTGCTTCGGAATCACCCTCTGGAACAAAAAGGATCCACACCTGAAAGAACGGATGTTCGGACTCACCAACCGCGAGGGCAATCATGGGGAGGATGTGAAGGAACTCTATTATTATCTCGATAATACCCCTACACATTCCTATATGAAAATGCTGTATAAGTATCCGCAGGAAGCATTTCCCTACCAGGAATTGCGGGAGGAAAACAAATGCCGGAGCCGCCTGGAACCGGAATACGAAATTACCGATACCGGCATTTTCAATGAACGGAATTATTTTGATGTAGTGGTGGAATACGCGAAAAAAGATGCTGAAGATATTCTCATCCGGATCACCCTGCACAACCGGGGCAATACACTTGCGCGGGTCAATCTGCTCCCCACTATCTGGTTTCGCAATACCTGGTCATGGGGCGACGATCCCTATAAACCCATCCTGTCGTCGAACAAAAAGCAGTGCATCAATGCAAGCCATCGCAAACTTGGAAATTTTACACTGTACAGTCAAACCGAAGCGCAAACGCTTTTTTGTGAGAATGAAACCAACCAGGTGATCTTTTTCAACAAGCGACGTAAAGGCGCTTATAAAGACGGCATCAACGATTTCATTATACATGGCGACCAGAAGGCCATCAGCAAAAAAAGAACAGGAACCAAAGCGGCATTTAATTATGATTTTGAGATAGAACCTTTTTCTTCGGTATCTGTCCGGCTTAGGCTGGGTCCTGAAGGTGAATCTGATCCCTTTGCCGACTTCAGCGCTGTGCTGCGCGAACGGCGCGATGAGGCGGATATTTTTTACAGTCACCTGCAACGGAATATGTCTGAGGATGAAAAAAATATTCATCGCCAGGCGATGGCCGGCATGCTGTGGAATAAACAATTCTATTTTTATGATGTCGACCGCTGGCTGAATGGTGATCCCGGTCAGCCTGCATCACCTGCCCGCAAACGGGGAAGGAACAACCGCTGGGGTCACCTGCATAACCATGATATCATATCCATGCCCGATAAATGGGAGTATCCCTGGTATGCGGCATGGGACCTGGCATTTCACAGTATTCCCCTGGCACTGGCCGATGTGACCTTCGCCAAAGAACAGCTGCTGCTGTTAACGCGGGAACGTTATATGCATCCGAATGGTCAGTTGCCAGCCTATGAATGGGATTTCAGCGATGTTAATCCACCGGTGCATGCCTGGGCCGCATGGAAGGTTTATACAATGGATAACCCGAACGGCGGACCCGGCGATCTTACCTTCCTGGAATCCATCTTCCATAAACTGCTGTTGAATTTCACGTGGTGGGTTAACCGAAAAGACACCTCCGGCCAGAATATCTTCCAGGGTGGCTTCCTTGGACTTGATAATATCGGGGTATTCGACCGAAACTCAAAACTTCCCGGCGGTGGTTATATCGAACAGGCCGATGGTACCAGCTGGATGGCCATGTACGCCCTGAATATGCTGCGCATCTCAATGGAACTTGCCCGTTATAATCCGGTTTATGAAGATATGGCCACTAAATTTTTTGAGCATTTTCTGCATATTTCCGGCGCAATGGCACATATGGGAAGCCATCATAACGGGTTATGGGACGCGGCAGATGGCTTCTACTACGACCAGGTCAGGTTCAATGAATATGAAACAATTCAGCTTAAGGTACGCAGTATGGTGGGGCTTATACCCTTATTTGCGGTAGAGATTCTTGAAGACTCTCTCATTGAAGCCTTACCGAATTTCAAGGAAAGAATGCAGTGGTTTTTACAGAACCGACCCGACCTTTCAGAAATGGTTTCACGCTGGCAGGAAACCAATGAACACAAGCGGCATATGCTAAGCCTGCTGCGTAAAAATGAATTGATCCGGATTCTGGAACGCATGCTCGATGAATCGGAATTCTTATCCGATTACGGCATCCGTTCATTATCTAAATACCATCAGGAACACCCGTTCAGCGTGTCGATCGGCGATGACCATTTCGGTATAACCTATACACCCGGAGAGTCCACCAACGATATGTTTGGCGGAAACAGCAACTGGCGGGGACCGGTATGGTTTCCCCTTAATTATATGATTATTGAAAGCCTGAAGAAATATCACCATTACTATGGTAATGACCTGAAGGTGGAATGTCCGGCTGGTTCGGGCATATACCTGAACCTGCTGGAAGTTGCTGATGAAATTACCCGGCGGTTAACACGATTATTCGCACTGAATGGCGACCGTAAGCGTGTCGCCTTCGGGGAGGAAGAACTTTTTCAGTATGATCCAAACTTCAGAGACCACCTGATGTTCTTTGAATATTTTCATGGCGATACCGGACGGGGCCTGGGCGCATCACAGCAAACCGGCTGGACCGGCCTGATCGCGGATCTGCTGATGAG
>JAEYRC010000109.1 GCA_023409675.1 Bacteroidota bacterium | reverse complement strand
TGCCATACCTGTATATTTGAAACTAAAAATACGACAATCTTCGTAATCCACTATCAATTCAAGATAAGATTCCCTGAAAATTTTTTGTGAAAAATGAAATAAGCGGTTTAATCTGTTTATAACCGGCAAAAAAAAGCCCCGGAAATTCCGGGGCAACTATAAACAATTGGTCTGGTTTTGCTTTAGTGACATTGCTTATCCACGATATCAATCAGCTCCGTTTGAGGATGCCGGAACAGAAGCCGGAACCTCAGCAGGTGTTGAAGGTGTAACGTTCACCGCCTTTATCGCTTCAGCTTCATCAGTTGTAACGGGTTGTACGGATGACGCTCCGCTTATCTTTTCAGCAAGTTCAGGTGCGATCATTTGAACATTTTCTGAAGGTTGATTAAGGATGACCGCATCGGCGCGCGTATCAAACATGCTAGCCAGCGATGGGGCAATGACCAGTGATACGATCGACATTAATTTAATGAGGATATTCATCGACGGACCAGAAGTATCTTTAAATGGATCTCCAACGGTATCACCGGTTACTGCGGCTTTATGGGGCTCACTTCCTTTTTTGAACAATTCTCCATTGATCTCCACACCGCTTTCAAATGATTTTTTTGCATTATCCCATGCACCACCGGCATTGTTCTGGAACATACCCATCAATACGCCGCTAACGGTTGCGCCGGCAAGAAAACCTCCAAGGGCTTCTGGTCCCATGAGAAAACCAATAACCAATGGAGATAAAATCGCGATAGCTCCGGGAAGCATCATCTTACGGATGGACGCTTGAGTAGAAATCGCTACGCATTTATCATATTCCGGTTTTCCGGTTCCTTCCATAATGCCGGGGATACTGCGGAATTGTCGCCGAACTTCTTCTACCATGGCCATGGCTGCTTCTCCTACAGCACGAATTGCCAGAGAAGAGAAAATGAATGGAATCATTCCCCCTATAAACAAGGTAGCCAGTACATCGGCTTTATAAATATCGATACCGTCAATGCCGGCAACACCTACAAACGCGGCAAATAAAGCCAGCGCGGTAAGCGCCGCGGAAGCAATGGCGAAACCTTTTCCGGTAGCCGCTGTAGTATTGCCTACCGCATCCAGTACATCTGTTTTTTCGCGCACCTCTTTAGGCAATTCACTCATTTCAGCAATACCGCCCGCATTATCGGCAATAGGTCCAAAGGCGTCAATAGCCAGTTGCATAGCGGTGGTCGCCATCATACCGGCAGCCGCGATGGCAACACCGTAAAGACCCGCGCATTCATAGGATCCCCAGATACCGGCTGCCAACACCAGGATAGGAAGAAAAGTACTTTCCATCCCTACGGCAAGTCCGCCTATAATGTTCGTAGCATGACCGGTACCCGACTGACGCACTATACTTTGCACCGGGCGTTTACCCATAGCGGTATAGTATTCTGTAATGATGCTCATCAGGGTTCCTACCGCAAGGCCTACGGCTATAGCGCCAAGCACGCCCCATTTGGTAAATTCCATACCGCGTAAGACCAGCGTTTCGGGAAGTATATAATAGACCAGGCCCACACAGGCCAGACCGGTTAAAATGATGGATCCCCAGTTGCCCATATTCAGGGCCTTTTGTACGATATCCGTGTTGATGCCTGCTTTATCACTTACTCTTACAAAGAGGGTTCCGACAATTGAAAACAGAATACCCACACCAGCAATTAGCATAGGAAGCAGGATCGGAGACATGCCACCGAAATTATCAGAAGCGATCGTTTCCTGTCCCAATACCATGGTGGCCAGTACAGTAGCCACATAGGATCCGAAAAGATCGGCGCCCATACCCGCTACATCACCTACATTATCGCCCACATTATCGGCAATGGTTGCCGGATTTCTGGGATCGTCTTCCGGAATACCGGCTTCTACCTTACCCACCAGGTCAGCGCCTACATCCGCAGCTTTGGTATAAATACCACCACCTACACGCGCGAAAAGGGCAATGGATTCAGCACCAAGGGAAAACCCGGTCAACACCTCAATGGCCCGCAGCATTTCACCAGAATTTACACTGGTTCCGTCGGGAACGAAATAGGCTTTCAACACCAGGAATAATCCACCCAGTCCTAATACCGCCAGACCTGCCACACCTAAACCCATCACCGAACCTCCGGTAAAGGATACGTTCAGGGCTTTGCTGAGGCTGGATTTCGCCGCTTCGGCGGTCCGGACATTGGCTTTGGTAGCAATCCGCATTCCGATATACCCTGCGAGGGCACTGAACACGGCACCGATGATAAACGCTACAGCGATAAACCAGTGCGAATGTTCATTCGTTGATGACATGAATCCGAGCAGGATGGCAACAATAATTACGAAGTAGCCCAGAATTTTCCATTCAGCCCGTAAAAAAGCCATTGCACCTTCGGCAATATAATCACTGATTTCCTTCATTTTTGCCGAACCGGCATCCTGCCTGGAAACCCAGTTGAACTTGATCATGGTGTAGATCAAACCAATAACGCCCATCAGGGGAACGAGATAAATGAGATTATCCATAAAATTGTTAAAACGTGTTAATTTAAAGGGAGGCAAAAATAGGGGAAAACGACCAAATTAAACCGAAGCCGGAACAAGATATATAAAACTGCTTACCCTTCCTTCCCAGGCAATGGTTTCAGCGGATCATCCGGGCCCTGGCTATGATGCATAATTGTATTTTACAGCCATTCACACAAGGCCAGTACGCCCATTGCAGTACAGGAATATTATCGGGCAGAATCATTACCATATAGCTCCCGCTTTACTGACGGGTACTGTCGCGCGCTTTTTTTTGAGGAATGATGGATTTTAGCAATCCACGGGCAGATTCTTTTGCCTTATCAGCAGGTGAACTGGTGGTGGTGTCCTTTTTTGCCGTTGAGTCGCGGCGTTTGAACAATTCCTCTTTCAGCTTCTCTGCAGCACCCTGAATCACTTCCTTCTTAATCGACTGAACCGTATCGCTGACAGCTTTACGTACACTGTCGACTTTTGATTGTGCAAATTCCTTTAACTGGTCTTTGATCTCTTCTGTCATATTTGACGCCGTTTCACGCAGGTCGAGTTGTATATCGGGATTGGTCAGGGTGCCTTTCATCTTAGCCCGGATGTTGACCACTTCACTCAGTTTTACCGGAATACCACCGGCACTGGCCTTGGCGGCGAGATCATTTACGACATTGTTGGCATTGGTGCCCAGCATTGAGCGGGGGACCTGCAGGTTAATGGAATAGTCGAGCGACTGGTCGATACTGTGCATCCCCCCGATCTCCATATTGATATTTTTATAATTGATCTTGAAGGGCTTTACAAAAACCTTTCCATTGGTGAATTCAAAATACTGCCGTACTTCCCGCAGCGTGATCTCCTTCAGTTCATTGATCTGGAGTCGTTCGCCCAATTTTTCCAGGGGGCCGAACTTTTGCAGAAATCCTTCGATCAGCAGCAGGTTGCCTTCGCCGGTAAGCGTGGAAATATCCGGCATCATCGATTCGCCGAGCTTTCCGGAAACGGACAACTGGGAGTTCAGTTTTCCACCCAGCCATTTGCCCAGAGGCATAAGTTTCTGTACCGTAACGAATGTGTTGAATGTTTTCTGTACATCGACATTTTGCACATTATACAATAAGGTGATTGCCGGATGCTTTTTATCAACCTTAGTAGAGTAGGTGCCACTGATGTTGATGGCGCCATCTAAAGCTTCCCCGCGGATATTATCCAGCCTGAGGGTCTGATCACTCAATTTGAGTGATCCGTTTAATCCGGATATCACCAGGTTGTCATACAGCACTTCATCTGCCCGGGCATTGAGGGTCAGGTCAATATTTGCCGGTACAAGAAATGGCTGGGAAGCAGAAGTGGTGGTATCCTCCGCCGTATCGTCTGACAGAAACTTATTGATGTTCACCTTATCAGCGGAAACATTCACCACGCCGTTGAGGGGATGATTCTTCAGCGCATAAGCAAGCAGGTTATTAATCGTTCCGTTAGCTTCAAAGCGGGTATCCATATAGGAACCTGCGGCATTGTTGAGGGTAACGTTCGACGGATTGAAGGTCATCAGTAGATTACTAAGGCTGACTCCGTCAGGGTAATCATTAGAGGCATACAAAAAGTCATTCAGGCTAACGGTTCCGTTGGCGGTGAAGCGGTCGAGTTGCTGTTGCTGCATTGCTTCAACATTTCCTTTAACGGCTACATCTGCCTGCAGCAAACCGGAAAGCCGGGTATTAGCCTCAAGTTTTACCATGCGCGAGATCTTCGACAGGTCGAGCCGACCTTTTGCCGCTGCATCCACAAACATGGCCGTAACCGGATTTCTTACCAGCAGCCGAAAATCGAATGGATCATTTTCTATTTCAAAATGCCCTGCCGGAATATTCACCACTGTATGATCGGTAATGCCATCGGGGTTATTGATATCTACATCCAGGCGGATGTTTTTCATCGGTGCAGGAAGGTCGGGATACTGAAAAAAACCATCATTTACATTCAGTTGAATATTATAGGCCGGAATGCGCGTTTCGGTGAGGTCGCCCCGTACAAATCCTTCAAATTTTGCAGTTCCCCTCGTTTCAACCTGCTCAAAATCTTTCTGATAGATCGCGGGTATCAGTGACAGCAGGTGTTTGAAATCAGTAGATGGTGCATTGAAACGGATATCCATAGCATCTACGGTATCACTGACAAACTGATAAAATCCTTCCGTAGATATTTTCAGGTCGTTTATGCTGATCTCATCCGTTTTAAAAGAATATTTTTCCTGATCATTATCCACATCAATATCAGCATCGGCTTTTACCCGCACTCCGGAAAGGTAGGGTACAGGACCATAATAAAAACTGACCGATTCAGCCGTGGTTGCGGTATTGAGGATAAAACGGCTGGCGGTAAAATCACCACTGCCCCGGTGATCCAGTCCGGATATTTCACTTTTGATGCCCGCGACGGAATCCTCATAATAGATATACGCATTTTGGAGCGCGTATTCTTTAAGTTCCATGTTGAATTCAGATGCGGTGGTGTCGGTATCCTGGCTGCTGCTATCCGCACGCATGATGTCCCAGTTGGCCTGTCCGGCGCTGTTCACCAGCGCATGAATACGTGGATTTTCGATAGTTACACGATGCACATTGATATTTGTACCCCGGATAACACTGATCAAATCAAGGGCTACAGCGATATTGTCTGCGGCTACCAGGGTATCTCCCGGAAATCCTTCCACATCGGTAATGTGCAGGTTTTCAAGGCTAAGTGACACCCGTGGAAAATTTCTGAATAATGAAAGGCTGGCATCTGAAAAATCAGCCCTGGCCGTGATCATGGCATTGATTTCCTTTTTGGCAAGAGCGATAATTTTCCCTTTAAAAAGAAAGGGGATGATGAATAAAAGCAGCAGAATGATCAGGATGCTGATGCCGGTTATTTTGAGGAATTTTTTCAAGAGAATGGTTTTTATGGTTTTTACAGCAGCACAAAAATAGTCGATCCGCTTTACCGGAGGATTTTATTAAATTAGTGCTGATGTGTAAATTTATGAAACCCCTGGTTTTTTCTGTGGCGTTTATCCTGTCGGGTTATGGAATTAACGCCCAGGAGCCGCGTAAGTTATCCATCACTGAACTGGAACAGGAGATCTTTACAACAAAGCAACCGGTATTGTATAATTTCTGGGCCACCTGGTGCGCGCCCTGCATTGAAGAAATGCCTTATTTTGAAAAAGTTGCCCGGCAGCATAAGATCAGGCTGGTATTCGTGAGCCTTGATGCGCCTAAGGTGTGGCCATCCACCCTGGCCGACTTTGTAAAAAAGCAGGGCTTAACAACACCAGTTTACTGGCTGAATGAATCGGATGCCGATTATTTTTGTCCAAAAATTGATTCTTCCTGGTCAGGGTCAATTCCTGCCACTTTGTATATTGATCCGGCCGATAAATCGAGAAAGTTCAGTGAAGGCCAGCTCAGCGAAAAAGAATTACGGGAATTCATTGGGCGGCAGACACCTGAATAATGTCATGGCGAAGACTTTGTCTTCCTCTCCCTTTGACAGAAAAATTCTGGATTGCTTCGCCTTCGGCTCGCAATGACGTACAGCTTATGGATGCTACGTCTGCAGTTCGCAATGACGTATAACTTCTGGATTGCTTCGCCTTCGGCTCGCAATGACGGAAAGCTTATGGATGCTTCATTTGCAGTTCGCAATGACGTAAAGTTAGATGGCCTGATCAGTTGGCTGCCAGTCGTTTTATCGAGCATCCCACACTTCGGGTAACCTTAACTGTGATATCTTTTCCCGATACGCTTTCATCAATGGCTTCTTTCAGGTGCAGGCGTTTTACAGCCGATTCATTCTGGGGGTTATCATCTATGGCGCCGTGATAGATCAATTTTCCTTGCGCATCAAAGAGGAAACATTCCGGTGTTTTGGTTGCGCCGAAAGCATCAGCCAATACATTGTTTTTATCTTCCGCATAGGGCCAGGCATATCCCTGAGCCTGGGCATAAGCTTTCATCTTTTCCAGCGATTCGCTGCTTCCGCGATTGCCTTCATTGGAGTTCAGCAGCACTACGCCGATATCGAGCGACGAGGCGTAACGGCAAATTTCTGCGGTGCGTTGCTGATTGTCGATCACCACCGGACAGGTGTTGCAGCTAAACATGACCAGCAAACCGTTCCTGCCCATTTTATCCTGCAGGGTTATGGTTTTTCCGGAAACATCCTGCAGCGCACGTGTTTTATGGGGCAGGGAGGATCCGATCGGAAGGGGATCATTACTCCGGAAAGCTGTCAATACCAATCCGCTGCAACACAGCAGCAATAATGTTCTTGCGGTTAACATACGCGTTGGTTTTAGCCAAATAAATTACGATTTTTTTCCGGGAATTGATGGTTATCCCTGATGAACTATCATTTCTGATCGCCTAACGGTATTTTTTAGGGATAGAAGATAGCCATAAACACAAAGTTTCCGTTTCGAAAAATGATATTAGGGCTGTTCCTGAACATCAGCCTCCTGCTCATGCTTCTGCCGTTCCTCCGCAAGGGCCTTCAGCGAATGAATGCTGACATTCAGTTCATAACCAATCAGCAGGATGAGGCATCCGAAATAGACCAGCAGCATGAGGATCATGATTGTGCCTATCGAACCATAGATCTTATTATAGGAACCGAAATTCTGAACCCAGAAGGAAAATGCGAAGGTGAACAGCACATTCAGGAAGGTGGCCAGGATGGCTCCCGGTGAGGTAAGCTTCCAGCGCTTATGAATAGCCGGGGCATATTTATAGATAAACCCGGTTCCATAAAGTACAAGCGCGATAATAATCAGCCAGCGGATGGAGTTGATGACCCATTTTACAAAAGCGCTCTGAATGTTTAGCCAGTTCATGATAAAGGTGAAGACCGCGCCCTGCGTAACGAGTAATACCCCGGTGGCTATGATCAGCAGCAGGAAAATGATGGTAAGCTTAATGGCGGTCCAGCGGTCGTGCAGAAAACTGCGTTCATTAACATGAATCAGGGAGCGGTTGAAGGAACGCATAATTCCCAGCGTAGCGTTGGAAGCATAGTAAATTGCGATAAGAAAACCCAGCGACAACAGCCCCGTGCGGGGGGTATTTAAAAAGTCGTTCAGAAAATTAGCAACGATCTGGTAGGTATTTTCGTTGGGCGCGAAATCGTGGGTCAGGTTAAGCAGTTCTTCAGTGATTCGGGACGATACCGGCATGTACGGAATCAGGGTGAAGAGGAAGATGGTGCCCGCCGGAATGGCCATTAGTAAATCAAAAGCGATGGCGGAGGCCCGGTCGCTGATGCCGACTTTTCGAAGCTGTCCCTTAAAGAACATGATCACATCATACAACGGCACCTTATCAAATCCGGGCAGTATGATCTTTTTGCTTTGAGCTTCCAGATACTTTACCGGTTTTGATCCGAGGATATACCGTTCGATCTTTGTAAGGTTAGCTTCCTTCATTTATTGTGCCTTTTGTCGTTTATCCAGGGCTGTGCGATAAAGCCGGGCATACTTCAGGTGATCAGCATAGTTTTCGGTGAAGATATGTTTACGTGTAAAATCGTGGTGCGCAACAAAATACAGGTACTTCGTCTCCGGGGCATTTAATACCGCTTCAATGGTTTCTGCGCTGGGTGTACAGATCGGGCCCGGTGGCAAACCGAAATACCGGTAAGTATTATAGGGAGAGTCGGCCTGCAGATGGGTTTGATAGATCCGTCTTAATCCAAAATCACGCAGCGCGAATTTTACGGTCGGATCGGCGCCCAGCCGCATTCGTTTATTCAGGCGGTTAAGGTATACACTGGCCATATTTCCTTTTTCAGGGCCATAGTTGGTTTCTTCTTCTATTATGGAGGCCAGGGTATAAACCTGTTGTGTAGTCAGTCCTTTTTTGCTGGCCAGTTCCCGTCGTTCTTCTGTCCAGAACTTTTCATGCTCAGCATACAGCTTATCGAGGATTACCCGTGGTGACGCTGCCCACAAATAGGTATAGGTATTTGGGAACACGAT
>JAEYRC010000087.1 GCA_023409675.1 Bacteroidota bacterium | reverse complement strand
CCCGTACATCATCCGAAGGCAGGTTGCCCTGCCCGACTCCCGCACGCAGCCATTTCCACTGATCATCACTGGCATCATCAACCGAAAATCCATGATTGTAGACAGCAATGCCGTTGCCTTCGGGCAGCAGGATCCATTTCTGATCCTCGGCGTCAACTATAATTTTTCCCATTATCCGCGATGCCGGAAAAGGCGCTGCGAATTTGATGGCGCTACCGTCTGCTTTAATGACCGACAGGTTTTCATCTGCCCCGCTGGCCGTGATCCATAAATTAGATTGGGTATCAAATGCCAGTCCGCCAATATTGGTTTTTGAAGGATCTCTTCTGTCGCGCCCGAAACTATTCGCGTCGCGCAGTACCGAAAATGAGCCATCGGCTTTCCAATGTAATAATCCGCCACCATAAGAGCCTGCCCAGATTGAATTGCCGGAAGGATCGGCAGCAAGCGTATGCAACAGGGGAAGAGAATCCGGAAGGATGAAATGATTTAACCACTGCTGATCCTGCAGCCGGTAAATACCATTCTGGTTGCCGGCATCAGCGTGAAAAGGGTTTGCCGCGGCTGCAAACAGTTGTCCACCGGACAGCAACAACCCTCCAGCTGCCACTGCATACGGTGAGTTTGGCACCAATGCTTCAAAGCGCTCATCGCGATAAGCCTGCAGTCCCGCTATGGAGTCAGCGATATAGATTTCTCCGTTGAAAGCAAGTGCCTCCCGGGGATCGCTCAGCGGGTAACGGCTGAGGTCATCATTGATGCTGCCATTGGGAAGCAGCACGAACACCCGCCCACCGGTTGCCGTAGCTTCCGTACAGATGAGTTTATCTTCATTCAGGCGGATATGTCGCAGACCCCCAGGGCTGGAATAAATGTTTACGAAACTGCTGTCGGTTTTCAGGTAGATTTTTTCCGCTGATGCCACATACAGGCGATTGTTGCCCGCCGCCAAAAATTGTATTCCCATCCCGGGTAATCCTTCGGCTTCGCTGGCAGTTCGCCAGTTGCGGAAATCCTGAAGGTTGGTGCCCGAAACCTTA
The DNA here is from genome assembly GCA_023409675.1 of Bacteroidota bacterium. Classification (GTDB taxonomy): domain Bacteria; phylum Bacteroidota; class Bacteroidia; order Chitinophagales; family Chitinophagaceae; genus Flavitalea. The sequence goes on along the minus strand of JAEYRC010000087.1, from coordinate 1,496 downwards.
CTGATCATAAGTCCCTGGCCGGTGGCGGCATAGATCGAATCCTGAAACAGGGTGGTCTGTTTTACCATTACCGCATTTCCGGATGAGCCGATGTAGGCGGTCTGCTCGATAGCGGCTTTTTCAAGGTTTAGGATGATCAGTCCAAATCCGGTAGATACATATGCCCGGTCATCCTGAATACTAATGTGGTTGATTGTTTTATCCGATGGAGTGGTCAGGCGTTTGAGGGCATCAATAGTGCTGACCTTCAGCCCTTCAAGAATATCGATCGTTCCTGAACGGTACCCGATCACCAGCCGGGCGCGCTGTTTGTCAGCAGCAATAGCAACAACGGCAGCCTCACTCAGCCCCGAAACCCTGCCAAAGCGTTCCGTAGACTGATCGCCGGGAGAATAGGAGAATACGCCATAGGGCGATGCCGTCCATACGCGATCGGGGCCGTGATCCACGGCCAGTGCAGCCTGGTAACTCAGGTGTTCGCGCCAACTGCCCAGCGCCTGTTGGGCGCGGACCGGTAATGCCAGCATCAGGATGCTTATGGTAAAAATAGCCGGATGGTAAAGACGGGTAAGGTGCAAGATGTACAGTTAAAAGGCTAAATTAAACAATGTAAACCATAGCCATAGAAGTTCGGAAACCCGGTTGCGACCATATAAAATGAAGCGTATGGAAGATTAGCCGCTTTCAGCGTACCCATTTCCTGAATAAAACCTTTTCTTTGCCCGGAAAAAATCCTGATACATGTGGGGTAAACTTGCGCAGTTCATCATTCGTTTCCGCTGGATATTGCTCACCGTGCTGATTGTTGTCACCGGTTTCTTCGCTTATCATGCCAGTAAGGTAAAAATGAGCTATGAATTTTCCCGCGCCATTCCCACCGATAATATTAAATACCTGGAGTATGAACAGTTCCGAAAGCAGTTCGGAACTGATGGGAATATCGTCGTAATTGGCATGCAGACGCCGAAGATTGCCGAGGCTGGATTTTTCAATGCCTATGCCGCCCTGGAGCAGGAGTTCAAATCGATACCACATGTTGACAATGTCCTGGGCATTCCCGGCGCGATGATCCTGAAAAAGAATGTCGTCTCCCGACAACTGGAGGCAGAACGGGTTTTTCCTGATGGTCCCTTAAGCCAGCAGGCCCTCGACAGTGCCTTCAGGCAATTTTATAATCTACCGTTCTACCGGGGTCTTTTGTATAGCCGTGAAGGCGCATTTCTGATGGCCATCAATATCGACAAACAGGTATTAAATTCAAAAAGCCGGGATACGGTTATAGCGGCTATTGAAGCGGCGGCAGACCGATTTGGCGCAACACATGATGTTGAGTTGTACAAAAGCGGACTTCCCCTGATCCGCTCGAGCCTTACCACCCGCATCGCCAATGAGATGAAATGGTTTCTGGCAGGCTCATTTTTATTGTCGGCGCTGATCCTGTTCATGTTTTTCAGAAGCCTGGGCGCTGTAGCGCTGTCGCTTACCGTTGTACTGAT
>JAEYRC010000018.1 GCA_023409675.1 Bacteroidota bacterium | reverse complement strand
GCCGTAGACTGGGTCAGTGGCCTGGAAGCACCAAAAGGTATGGCGAAATATAAGAATCGGTTATGGGTTGCCGACCTCGACCATATGGTTGTAATTGATATCGATGCCGCCAAAATACTTCGCCGTATAAAGATCGACGGTGCCGTTTTTCTCAATGATGTTACGGTAGATAATCAGGGCACCGTATACGTATCCGATTCGCGGACAAAAAAAGTGCATAAGATTGAAGAAGATCAACCCTCTGTTCATCTTGAAGACCTGCAGGGTCCCAACGGCCTTTTGTTTCATAACGGAAGTCTCTATGTACTCGATAATGGCAATCTCTACCGTGTTGAGAAAGATAAGAAACTGCATAAACTGGCCGGTGGTATGGAAAGTTCAACAGATGGAATTGAGCATGTAAAGGGCAATGAGTTTATTGTTTCCTGCTGGAGCGGAGTAGTGTATTATGTTCACGGCGACGGAACAACCACTATTCTTTTGGATACCCGTGCCACCAAAACCAATTCTGCGGATATTGGGTATGATGCCGTCCGAAAGATTGTATATGTACCAACCTTTTTTGGCAATACCGTTGCGGCCTACCAGCTAAAATAGCAAACGTTAAACTCTTGTTTCAGTCGATAGGGTTAGATCAATGTTCATATTTTCGCTCTACCATGGATTGCAGTTTTACGGTATTACCATATCAGTCGACAGGTTATTTCTCCAGGATCATTACAGATTACCTCGACGAAGCCCCGCATTTAAAGTCATTTTATCAGCATCCGGTATCGCTTAATGGCATCCGGGATGCTATCCGTAACCGCAATGAATTTCCGGTTAACCGGCAGGCCCTTGTCAGGGTTCTGGAGAACCAATATGCTGCACTGGAAACAGCCCCGTCGCTTAAGAAGAATATTGCCCTGTTGAATGAAAACAACACCTATACGGTTTGCACAGCGCATCAACCGGCACTTTTCACCGGCAGCCTGTATTTTATCTATAAAATTCTGCATACCATAAAACTTGCCTCCAAACTGAGTTCCGATATTCCGGGATCGAACTTTGTTCCGGTGTTTTATATGGGGAGTGAAGATGCGGATTTTGAAGAGCTGAGTAAAATTTACCTTAACGGTGAAAAGATCGTATGGGATACTAATCAAAGCGGCGCTGTTGGCCGAATGCGCAATAAAGGGCTGAGTAAACTGATCGATCGCATCAGTCGTGAACTTGGAGTGCATGTTCATGGCCAGGACCTGGAAAACCTGCTACGCAGTTCGTTTCAGGAATCGGAAGATGTTCAGACAGGCATGTTACGGCTGATCAATCAGTTGTTTGGACACTATGGCCTTGTGGTGCTCAATGCCGATAACGATCTGCTGAAAGCTGAGATGAAGCCGGTGTTTAAAGATGACCTCCTAAATCATCGGGCAGGCGATACCGTTAGAGCGTCGGTACAACAGCTTTCTGAATATTATAAGATCCAGGCAAATCCCCGGGAGATCAATTTATTTTACCTGCATGATGCTATCCGTGAGCGTATCGAGAAAGTTGGGGACGAATGGATGGTTGTCGGTACGGATATCCGTTTCACCCGCGAACAATTGCTGTCCGAACTGGAAGAACATCCCGGCCGTTTCAGTCCGAACGTTATCCTACGTGGATTATACCAGGAAACCATTCTACCCAATATTGCTTTCATCGGTGGTGGGGGAGAACTTGCCTACTGGCTCGAATTGAAGGAATTGTTTCGTATGTACCAGGTGCCATTCCCGATGCTGATTCTACGCAATTCTTTTCTGCTGATCGATAAGCAGAGCCATCAGCTCATGCGGAAACTCGGCATAAGTGAAACTTCAGTTTTCAAACCCGAAGAAAAGCTTAAAACACGTTTTGTAGAACGCAACAGTACCCGACAGTTGGGGCTGGAGAAAGAAATAGAAGACCTCGCAGGCTATTATGATCACCTTCAACAACTTGCCACAAACATTGATCCGACGCTTATAACACATGTCAAAGCCCTGAAAACCCGCGCACTCAAAACGATTGAGGCACTGGAAAAGAAATTTTTACGGGCTGAAAAAAGGCATTACGATACAGAACTACGCCAGCTCGCTACACTGAAAGAGAAGCTTTTTCCCTATCAGGGATTGCAGGAAAGAACCGAAAATTTTATGCCTTATTATGCGCAGTGGGGGAAATCCTTTATTGACCTGCTGTATAACCACTCCTTCACCCTCGAACAACAGTTTGGTATTTTGATTGAAAAAGCGGAATCCGCTAAACATCAGACATCATAACGGTTCGGATTACCCGAAGTTTTAACATGCTGAACTTTATTCAGCACTTCCTCCCGTAAAGAATCTTTATACTCCCGGATCTTTTGCGAAACCTTGTTATCGAAAGCGCCAATAATAGAAGCCGCCAGTATGCCTGCATTTTTCGCGCCATTAAGCGCCACCGTTGCCACTGGAATACCGGAGGGCATCTGCAGGATGGATAACACCGAATCCCAGCCGTCGATGGAATTGGAAGATTTTATGGGGACACCAATAACCGGCAGGGTGGTAACTGAAGCAACCATCCCTGGCAGATGCGCTGCGCCACCGGCACCGGCAATAATCACTTTCAAACCGCGTTGCTGCGCGGTCCGCGCATAATCCATCATTCTGTCGGGTGTTCGGTGAGCCGATACGATCGTCAATTCATAACCGATGTTCAGTTGTTTCAGTATCTGCGCCGCAGCTTCCATTACGGGCAGGTCGCTGTCGCTGCCCATGATTATACCAACTAATGGGAAATCCGGTTCCGCCTGCTGTTGATCCATATTATCAGGAATTTTCGTGTACAGGAAAACGATTTTGTTGATCTGTCATTCGCAAGATAGTGATATCAGTTTAATCATTCTGCTGCCAGTACCCGTCAATGATACTGCCTTTCAGGCGCAGCAGATCGGTTTCAGCTACCTTGGTGTTATATCGGGCGGCAATGAGCCGGTTGTACGAATCTGACAGACTGATCTGCGCTTCCCGCAATTCCAAATAGGTGGAAACACCCTGGCGAAAACGTTCCAGCGCGATGCTAACATTTTCCCTTGCCAGTTCAATATTTTCCTCCTCCAGGCGCAGGGCCTTGATCTGATACTGATAGTTCCGGTAAGCATTACTTAGCGACAGGTCGATCTGTGAACGCTGGTTCTGGTAAAACAATTCCTGGTATTGAACATCGAGTTCCGCCTGCCGGATCATACGCCGGGTATTGAAACCATTCAATATAGGAACTGTCGCCGACAGGCCGTAGTTCAATCCCCTGTTAAGGCTGAAGAGCGGCTGGAAAGGGTTGATCACAACCGTATTGTCGAGCCGCGTGAAATTATAGGCCGAATTAAAATTAATGACCGGCCAGCGCTCAGCTTTCCGTTCCTTGACGGTCAGGCGGGCAAGATCAATATTTTTACGGGCCACCTGGAGCGCGGGACTGCTTGCATCGAGGCTGGTGGCCAGGTCGCCATATTGCAGATTGAGGTTGATGGGTATGCTGTCAGTAACATCAAAATAAACATCCACAGGATCACCCATCAGTTGATTGAGTTGTTCGCGTAATTGCGCGATCAGGGTTTGTTGCTGAAGCATAGATGCTTTCTGCGCATTCAGGTCAACCGAAGCCTGCAGCAGTTCGGGCTTACTGCCAAGGCCAACCGAAATTTTGCGTTCGGCCAACTTAACCCGTTCTTCATTAATGGAGATCTGTTCAGAAATAGCGCTGACCTGTTGTTTAGCCTGTACGATATTGTAATACCGTGCGGTTACATCGGAAATGGTGAGCACCACCTGGTTCTTAACAGCAAGTTCTCCAAGCTTTTTGAATTCCTCCAGTTTATCCCGGGTAACAAACATCTTCATTCCATCAAAAATGGTCCAGTTGAGGTTAATGGCAGAAGCCAGGTTAGTGGATTTGATGTCATCCCGTTCCCGTTCAGTGCCATCGGTAAAAGTTTGGCGCTGCGAATTGGAATTCCAGACTTTGGAGGCTGTACCATTCAGTCGCGGCAGAAAGGCCGCATTGGCATACTCATGGTCCAGCGCATAGGCCTGCAGGTCATTTTGTGTCAGCCGGATATCATAATTTTTCTCCAGCGCCTTCTGCACTGCTTCTTCAAGGGTAAGCAGGGTTTGGGCGGAAAGCGAACAGGGTAGCAGAAAAATCAGGCATACAAGAATCTGGAACATTGACAATTTTTTATGCTCGTTGTGAGGTAGTTTCATCAAGAATTTCCATTTCAGATTTGTGTTTTTTCCGTGACATGAACGAATACATGGCCGGAATAACATAAAGTGTCAGCACCAGGGAGAATAATATTCCACCCACAATTACAATTCCCAGTGGTATTCGGCTTGTTGCGGCAGCTCCAAGGGAGAGGGCGATTGGCAATGCACCCAGCGACATGGTCAGGCTTGTCATTAATATCGGACGAAGCCTGGCAACGGAAGCATCTACCACTGCATCGATCTTATTTATACCGGCATGTTGCTTCTTGTTGGCAAATTCAACAATAAGAATACCGTTCTTGGTTACCAGGCCGATCAGCATGATCATTCCGATCTGTGAAAATATGTTCAGCGTATGACCAAACATCCACAGGCTGAGCAGCGCACCGGCAATAGCCAGTGGAACGGTAACCATGATGATCAGGGGATCGATAAAACTTTCAAACTGTGCCGATAATACCAGGAAGATCAGCAGGAGTGCCAGGATAAAGGCAAACAGGGTATTGCCGGAGCTTTCAGCGAAATCACGTGATGATCCGGTAAGCGAAGTGGCAAAGGATTCATCCAGCAGTCGGGCCGCGATGGCTTCCATTTCTTCAATACCATCGCCTATGGTATACCCTTCTGCCAGTCCTGCAGATATCGTTGCCGATTTATAACGGTTAAAGTGGTAGATCGTTGGCGGTGTGGTTTCCTCTGTAATGGAAACCAGGTTATCGATAGAAATAATTTCACCGCGATTGTTACGGGTATAGAGGTTTTTCAGGTCGGTAGGATCATCGCGTTCGTTTCGGGCAACCTGTCCCAATACCTGATATTGTTTTCCTTCCTTAATAAAATAGCCCAGCCTGCGGTTACTGAAGGCCAGTTGCAGGGTTTGAGATATATCGCTTACACTTACCCCGAGTTCGCTGGCTTTTAACCTGTCGATATTAATGGTCAGTTCAGGTTTATTGAATTTCAGGTCGGCATCAACCCCCTGGAAGACCGGGCTACTGTTGGC
>JAEYRC010000238.1 GCA_023409675.1 Bacteroidota bacterium | reverse complement strand
AGATTGCAGGTGGACTGGGCAGTGAGTTCATCAATAAGCAGTTTAATAATGCCCGTTTGTTCAACGCGGGCATCTGGACCAGCTTCGGCTATACCGGTAAGGACCTGACCGTGCTGGGCCTGCTGAGGTGGTTACACAATCCCGACCGCATCTTCGCAAAGGATAATATGCCGAACCAGATTGCGGATATTTCCACTTTCGATGGTGGTTTCCGGCTGATGTATGCACCAAAAGCCACGCGTTTCACAGCAAGCCTGGAAACTATCTACCGCTCTGTACTTTCCACGGAAACCATAGATCCCTCATGGCGGCTGATCTTTAATGCGGATTATGCCCTTTTCAAAAATCAGAAACTCACGTTCTCGTTTGGCCGAAATTTCGATGGGACTTTAAGTAGAGACGGCAATCTGGTGGCTGCATTGACTTTCCTGGCAGGCTTTGGGAATAAACGTTAACGGCTATTTTACTTGGCAGGTGTTGGAAATAGACATATGGATCTGTGCAATAATATCCGGCTTTATGCGTGTGTATAGGGTTGCGGAATTTTTTGCCTGTCTCTATTCATTCAAATCCAAATCCTGTTATGAAGAAACTTCTGATCCTTAGCTCAGATTCAAGACCAAGTTTACGTTACAGAACTTTTTATCCATTTATCGTCTGTATCTTTTTTTTGGCTCTTTCGCAAGCAACAAACGCACAAGTCATTTCAACTGTGGCTGGTGAGTTAAGAGCTGCCTGTTCTACAGTGCCCTGCGGTGATGGCGGACCGGCAACAGCCGCCCGCCTTTATAGTCCCTCTGGAATGTCCGTTGACCCGGATGGGAATATTTATGTGGCTGAATTCTCCAACCACGTTATCCGGAAAATTGATATTGTTACCGGAACGATTAATACTGTCGTTGGGACACAGCGAAGTGCTTGTAATGCAGCTCCCTGCGGTGATGGCGGACTGGCTGTGAATGCCAGACTGAATGGTCCGCGTGGTGTATTCTTTGACAATGACGGTCATATGTATATTGCTGATTTCAGCAATCATGTTATTCGTAAGGTGGATAAAAACACCGGCATTATCGCCACTGTTGCGGGCACTATGAGGAGCTCCTGCCTTACTGTGCCTTGTGGTGATGGTGGACTTGCTACGGAAGCGCAGCTTAATAGTCCAACCGGTGTAAGTTTCGATGCCCAGAACAATATGTATATCGCTGATTATGGCAATCATATCATCCGGAAAGTAGATAAGCTAACCGGCATCATCAGCACCGTTGCCGGAACCATGAAAAGCAGTTGTTCTTCAGCGCCCTGCGGCGATGGCGGAGCCGCTACCCTGGCTCGTTTTAATGGGCCTTCCGCCGTTGACATTGACTCGGAAGGCAATCTATATATTGCAGAGTACGGCAATCACAGTATTCGGCGGGTGGATATGCTAACCGGTATTATCACGACTTATGCGGGTACGCAAAGAAGTTCATGCACTTCTACACCCTGTGGTGACGGAGAGCTGGCCACCAGCCCTAACACACGGCTTACAAATCCATTTTCACTTCGGGTGGGTCCCGATGACAATGTATACATCGCCGACGCGTCCAACGCCGCTATTCGGAAGGTTGACCGGAACACCAATATTATAACGACGGTGGCGGGCATTCCACGGTCGTCCTGTGGTGCGGTTCCCTGTGGTGAAGGCGGACTGGCCACCAGTGCCCAATTGTCAAATCCTTTTGCATTGGATTTCAGTCCCGACGGAAATACGATGTATATCGCGGAATACAGCAACCAGGCTATCCGAAAGGTTACACCTATGGGTTTGTCGATACTGCCGGTACAGCTTAAAAGTATTTCCGCCATACAATATAACGGATATGTACAGGTGAAATGGGAAGCACACCAGGAAGAGCAATTAGCGCACTACGACATAGAACGCAGTACTGACGGGAAGAATTTCAGCCGTATTGGTACTGTAAACCCCTCCGGCGCAGGTTTAATTAAACGGTATGAATGGACAGACAGGAGTATGCAGTCTATTCAACAGTATTACCGTATACGCGCAGTGGATCTCGACGGTTCGGCGCAGTATAGCCCGATAGTAGTCTTATCCACAACAGCAGCAGCGGCATCGTTCAGTATTTCCCCCAACCCGGTAACGGGCAACAGTATTCAGGTTACACTGGATGTTCCCGGTCCGGCAGAGGAAATGGAAATGATCTTATATAATGCTATGGGACAGCCGATGATGAAAAAGGCTATTCGGGTTGGGAATGGGCGGATGGAAGAACAGTTTATACTTTCTGCGCATATCGGAAAAGGGGTGTATACGTTGTTAATTGGAAATCGGAAAAATGTATTGGGTAGGCAACGTGTAGTGATACGATAAATCTTTCCGGGTAACATAAGTTCGAGCAGATTCCGCGGATTTTTTATGACAATAAGCGCAGATATTGATTGCAGCAAAACGGAATGGCCTGTTTGGATATCTCGATCAGAAGGGAAATAAGGCGAATGCCTTTTATAGTTGAACGGGCAGGATCATTCTTTAACGGCATTGCTTACGTGAAAAAGACGGTAAATTTTTTATCATTAACCGGGAGGGCATAAAATTACCGCATATAATCATTTATTAAACCGGGTGAGCATCCTGATAAATTGAATTTATAATCCCACAAATAAAAAAGCAAATTAGCGCAGATCAAATACCAATTGTATTTATCTGCGCTAATCTGCTTTAAAACCCCTAAATATCTGCGCTAATCTGCTTTAAATCCGCGCTATCTGCGGGAAATGTATTTTATTCTTCCTAATTCTTAGCATCCTCATTTTCTTCCACTTTTGAGAAAGGACGGTTTACCGCTTTAACCGCAGCAAATTCAACTTTCTTCCGTGCAATCTTCATATTATCGCCTGAAGGAAGATCTTTCTCAATTTCATTTTTACGGGTATCCAGCGCTTCATACAGCACTTTAATCTCATCCCAGTCTTCACGGGAATAGTTGTCTTTATTATCTTTTACCGTATTTACAAAACGCTCATACACACTGTATGCATTTGCTGGGGTTACCCAGGAAAAAGAACGATCGTTTCCAACTACCTGATCACCAAATAAAGACGTGTGTAAGGTAGTCCGGGCTTCATTCGCACGGATGTTGGTTTCGTAGCGATCTTCGAGAGATTTGTAGTCTGCCTTTACTTCATCGAGTTTTTGGCGTGTTTCTTCAGAAAGCTCTGTGCCTTCAGCTTCAGCCTTAGCCATCGCTTCATTATACTCCGCTTTAATTTCTTCCCAGGATTCACGGGAATAATTCTGGGTATTGTTGCCTACAGAATCAAAATAATTGTCGAGCCGGGTTAAATCGCTTTCAATAGCGCGTTCATTGCTGTTTTCACAGGCTACCATAGCCAGGCATACCGCCAGACTACCTGCAGTTATGATCTTTTTCATGTGTTGATATGTTTGTTTTTTACACTTATATAAAAGATTATGCCAACCGACCGGATATTGAATATGATTGAGTGATGTAAACTGTAGTTATAATTGATCCACCCCGAATCCTTTCGAAAGCGGTATAAGTATTATTTTTAATGCATAATCTCTTTACAATGTTCAAAATCAAATCGTTGTTAACTGGCTCAATGCTGTTTATTGCCTGTCTCTCTGCTGCGCAGGATTCACTTTTCCGGGAAAAAGCAATTAAAAAAGCCCTTCCGGTACTCGATTCGCTGTTCAATGATTTCCATAATAAAAATCATCATGCGGGATACATTTACGGCCTGGTGGTTAACGGCAGGCTGATGCATACACAATCTTCAGGTTTAGCCAACCGGGCTCAAAATATACCTGTGGATGCAAATTCCGCTTTTCATATCGCCTCTATGTCGAAAAGTATCACGGCAATGGCTATCCTGAAACTGCGTGAGGAAGGAAAACTTTCACTTGATGATCCGGCTTCGAACTATATTCCGGAATTGGGAACACAGCAATACCTGACTACAGATGCTCCGCAGATAACCATCCGGCATCTGCTTACTCATGACGCCGGATTTCCGGAAGATAATCCCTGGGGTGACCGCCAACTGGGAATCAGTGACAGTGCCATGCTCAGTATGCTCAAAAAGGGTATCAGTTTTTCGAATTCCCCGGGAATAACTTATGAATATAGCAATATGGGCTTTGCGCTGCTTGGCTATATTATCAGGCAGGTTTCAGGGCAGTCCTACCAGCAATACACAACCGAGAAGATTTTCCGGCCACTGGGCATGAACGATACCTGGTGGGATTATGATGATGTCACTCCCGCACAATTGGTCACCGGCTACCGCTGGGTGAATAATGCCTGGGTAAAACAGCCGATGCTGAAAAGTGGCGCCTATGGAGCGATGGGTGGACTGATCACCACCATGAACGATTTCAGCAAATACCTGGCTTTCCATTTGTCGGCCTGGCCGGCCAGCAATGCTCCTGATAATGGTCCGCTAAAACGGCAATCCCTGCGCGAAATGCATAAAC
>JAEYRC010000396.1 GCA_023409675.1 Bacteroidota bacterium | reverse complement strand
CCTTACACCATGCTCCAGTTCCTTCTCTTCAAAATAAGCGGCATTGGTGATGGAGTTGGTGAAGATTTCGTGAAAGCCCAGGCCGGCCAGAAAATTAGCGGTTTTTTCCTGCAGCCGGTGTTCATGGCCATGACTTTCCACAGCCGGTGACAGGGTAATGGCGGAAGGAATCTCAATGTTATCAAACCCATCAATACGCATGATCTCTTCCACAATATCTGCAGGAAGCGTAATGTCGGGTTTGCTGTAGGGAACCATCACCCGGATATCGTCAATGCCCTCTTTGGCAATGTCAAATCCGAGCGACTGCAGAATTTTTTTGATCGTATCGGGATGGTAATTTTTTCCGCTTAAACGTTTTAAATAATGATATTTTAAGCTGATTTGCGCTTTTTCCTGTTTTTGTGGGTACTCATCTATAATACCGGATGCAATTTCACCCCCGGCAAGTTCGGTTATCATCAGCGCCGCCCTTTTCAATACCTGAACGGTATTGCTGATATCCACATTCTTTTCAAAACGGGCCGCCGCCTCAGTACGCAGGTCGTGGCGGAAGGAAGTTTTTCGTATATCAATCGGGTCGAACCAGGCACTTTCGAGAAAGATCGCTGTAGTGGATTCCGTAACACCGCTTTCGGCGCCACCAAAAACTCCGGCTATACACATCGGTTCACCCTTGCCGTTACAGATCATCAAATCTTCTGCACTAAGCTTGCGTTGTTTGCCATCGAGGGTGGTGAAAAGTGTTCCCTCATCGAGGTTTCTCACCTGGATCTTTTGCTCTTTCAGCGCGGTCAGGTCAAAGGCGTGCAAGGGCTGACCGGTTTCATGAAGAATATAATTGGTAATATCTACAATGTTATTTACCGGCCGCTGACCGATAGCTTTCAGCCTGTTCCGCAACCATTCGGGCGATTCACCCACCCGGATATCTTTAATCGTAACTCCGCTGTAGCGTTTACAGGCATTGGTATTGATAACAGCAACCCCGATCTCCGGTTCGGATAGGCCATTTTTAAAGGAATTGGTAAATGGTGTATGGGGGCGGAATTCTTTTTTATCGTGGTGCGTGAGGTAAGCACATACATCGCGGGCAACACCCAGATGGCTCATGGCATCCATACGATTGGGGGTAAGCCCGATCTCGTAAATGATGTCGGTATAAATTTTAAAATGCGTGGCCACCGCTTGTCCTGGCTGTAATTCGGCAGGCAGAACAATGATGCCCTCATGGCTTTCGCCAATACCCAGCTCGTCTTCAGCGCATAGCATACCGTGACTTTCCTCGCCGCGAATTTTGGCCACCTTCATGGTAAGCGGGTCACCGCTTAGCGGGTAAATAGTTGTACCCACGGGAGCAACCACTACTTTCTGACCAGCGGCAACATTTGGTGCGCCGCAAACAATTTTGAGGGCTTCACCGGAACCGGTATTTACCGTGGTCAGTTTTAGTTTGTCGGCATTCGGGTGCTGCTCGCAGGTCAGCACTTCACCAACCACCAGGCCTTTCAGTCCGCCCCGGATATTTTCATAAGGATGCATGGACTCTACTTCAAGTCCTATGGAGGTAAGAATCCGGCTCAATCGTTCCGGGTCTATTTGTTCGGGCAAATATTCACTAAGCCAGTTGTAGGAAATTGTCATTGCTAATTAAAAGTTTCACGTGTATATGAGCAAAGATAATGGAATGATCTGAGGGTAAATGAAGGGAAGGATTCGGTAGTAAAAATGTTTATAGCTGTAAATATTCTTGGATCATCAATGCGGAAAAAGCAGTTATTCAGGGTGTTGAACGCGGTAATTTATGGTGAAAAATGCTCAAATGCTTTACCCGTCTGCATCATAGAATAATGATCAATTCTCCAAGAAAAGCAGTGGAAATCTTTGCGCACAACCCCTGTGCATAAACGTATATTTGCAGATGAAAACTTTATAAAAATGTGCAAAAAGAAAATGTGTATGTGGATAATACTGGGTAGGGACTGTGTATAAACTTGTGGATCCGGTGCGGAATACTATTTTTTGAATAGAGCCGTTCCGGTAAAAGATATTGCATCTATATTCGCCGTCCGGCTAATCCGGAATGTTTATGCGGTAAGAAATTTTGAACGTTAGCATTTAAGATCTTATCTGCGTTTTACCCAATCCAACCGAACGATAAAACCACAAGGTCATCGACCTGATTGGCTGCTTAACAGCATCATCTAACCCCATATGTTTCGTAAAAATGGATCTGACGAATTTAAATAAGGATCGAAAACAACGCAGAAAGAGTGCTCCTGATCTGAGCACCATGGTTTATGGAAAAGTCCCCCCTCAGGCTAAAGACCTCGAAGAAGCCGTGCTGGGAGCTATTATGCTCGAAAAATCAGCATTTGATGCCGTAATTGAAATTCTCAAGCCCGAGTGTTTTTATATTGAAGCCAACCAACGGATTTACCGTGCCATGCAGGGCCTTCAGCAAAAGAATCAGCCTATTGATATTCTTACGGTGGTAGAGGAATTGAAAACCCGGGAAGAGCTCGACCTGGTGGGCGGTCCCTATTATGTTACCCGGCTGACCAATGCGGTGATCTCTTCGGCCAATATTGAAACGCATTCCCGCATCATTCTGCAGAAATTCATCCAGCGGGAGCTCATTCGGATCAGTGGGGAAATTATCGGTGATGCGTATGAAGACAGCACCGATGTGTTTGATTTGCTCGATGAAGCAGAAAGCAAGCTGTTTGAAATTACCAATAATCACCTGCGCAAAAATTTCGACAGTATCGATACGGTGTTGGTAAAAACCGTAAAACGTATCGAGGATATGCGGCACCGTAATGAAGATATTACCGGTGTTCCGAGTGGCTTTCCTACCCTCGATCATATTACTTATGGCTGGCAGAATACCGACCTGATCATCCTGGCTGCAAGGCCATCTGTGGGTAAAACAGCGTTTGCGCTTAACCTTGCCCGTAATGCCGCCCTGCATCATCAGAAACCCACCCCAATCGTATTTTTCAGTCTGGAAATGAGCGCCGGCCAGTTGGTTCAGCGGATACTATCTGCTGAAAGTGAGATTTGGCTTGAGAAGATTTCCCGCGGTAAACTGGAAGAGCATGAAATGAAGCAGTTGTATGCGCGGGGCATCACCAAGCTTGCCCAGGCGCCTATTTTTATTGACGATACGGCCGCGCTGAACATCTTCGAACTCAGGGCTAAATGCCGGCGACTGAAAAACAAACATAACATCGGGCTGATCATTATAGACTACCTGCAGCTTATGAGCGGCACCGGCGACCGTAACAGTAACCGGGAGCAGGAGATCAGCCGGATATCCCGCGATCTGAAAGGACTGGCGAAGGAATTACAGGTGCCTATAATTGCCCTGTCGCAGTTAAGCCGGGAGGTAGAAAAACGTAAGGACAGCAATAAGATGCCGCAGTTGAGTGACCTGCGGGAATCCGGTGCGATTGAGCAGGATGCGGATATGGTCATGTTCCTGTATCGTCCGGAATATTACGATATCACCTCAAACGAGCATGGCGAAAGCAATAAGGGCGAAACCCATGTTCGGATCGCCAAACACCGGAATGGGTCATTGGAAACCATCAAACTCAAAGCCCTCCTGCATATTCAAAAATTCACGGAGGCGGAAGATAATGATTTCAATGCCGGCCTGGGCGGAAACTGGAAGCCCGTTCCGCAGGATGACGCGCATGGCGGAGGCGCCAAATTGTATATTCAGACCGGAAGCCGGATGAATGATCTGCCCATGGATGATGAAGAACCGCCTTTCTAAACTCTATTATGTTTCCCGGCTATGGGAGAACCGCTATTTTTTACTGCCCCGATTTCCACAGCAGGGTCCGTGCTTTCCTTACCGGAAGACACTGCCCGGCATGTTACCGGTGTACTGCGTATGAAAGCGGGTGATACCCTGCGGCTGACCGACGGAAGCGGAACGGATGCCCGGGCGATTATTCTGGAAACGGCTAAAAAGAACTGTACGGTTAAGATCACGGCATCTTCCCGTATTGAACGAGCCAATTCCTTCGGAATAGCGATCTCTCCACTTAAAAATACCAGCCGCTTTGAATGGTTTTTGGAAAAAGCCACTGAACTGGGTATCGGGGCGATTTATCCGATACGCTGTGCCAGGACGGAGAAGCAATACTTTCGCGCAGAGCGGTTCAGGAATATTCTTATCAGCGCCATGCTGCAGTCGCAACAGGTATGGTTACCCGAACTTCATGAACCTGTTGACCTCAATTCATTTATTGAAGGTGGAAAAAACGGAATCTATGCATCGCGGTATATCGCGCATTGTTATGATTCCGAAAAAACAAGTTTTGCTTCACAGCTTTCCAGTGCCGAATTACCCGGATTGATCCTTATCGGTCCGGAAGGCGATTTTACCGAAGCAGAGGTAGAACTTGCAACGACCAATGGCTATGTAGCGGTTTCACTTGGCCATACCCGTTTAAGAACAGAAACCGCGGGAATGGTAGCGGCCAGCCTGCTATCGGCACGAGGTTTCACCAGTGTTTAACGGTTGATCAGGTAGCGACAGATATCCCGCGCTATACCGGGACCCTGGTAGATAAAGCCCGTCCATACCTGGATTAATGCGGCTCCAGCATCCAATTTTTCACGGGCATCACTGCCGGTAAAGATGCCTCCCGAAGCAATGACCGGTATGGCTCCACTGGTTTGCCGGTGCAGGTAGCGAACAATTTCTGTAGATCGTTGCCGCAGGGGTGCGCCACTCAGGCCGCCATTTCCAGCGCGCTCACTCAGTACCTTCGATTCATTCGAAAGATTATCCTGGTTCAGGGTGGTATTGGTGGCCACGAGTCCGTCGAGTTTTATTTCGAGCGCAAGACTGATCACGTCATCGAGTTGGGAAAGACTCAGATCAGGTGCGATTTTTAAAAGTATTGGTCGTGATACCGGTAACTGAACGTTGAGGGTTTGAAGGTGAGAAAGTATCTTCCGCAAAGCGTCTTTCTCCTGTAGTTCCCGCAGTCCCGGGGTATTGGGTGAGCTGACATTTACCACAAAATAATCCACGGTATCGCTCAGTTCACGAAAGCATTTATCATAATCTTTCCAGGCTTCTTCATTGGGTGTGTTTTTATTCTTTCCAATGTTACCGCCAATGATCATGTTAGATGAGGGGTGATCCGATTTCCATTTGCGTAAGCGTCCTGCTGCTACCTTCACCCCATCATTATTAAATCCCATCCGGTTGATCAGGGCCTTATCCGCCGGTAAACGAAAGAGCCTGGGCTTGTCATTACCCGGTTGTGCAAGCGGTGTTACCGTACCAATTTCAGTGAACCCAAAGCCAAGCATATCAAGTTGTTGCAGGTACAGAGCGTTTTTATCAAAGCCTGCAGCCAGTCCGACCGGATTGCGAAAGTTCAACCCAAACACCTGCCGTTGCAACTCCGGATTATTCACCCGGTAGCGCGATTGGAGGAATTGTTTAAGTCCGGGCAAATGAGCAGCGGCACTGAGTGCATCCATAGCCAGGTGATGCGCTTTTTCAGGAGGAAGATAAAATAATAATTTGCGTATAAGATCATACATAGCGCTGGAAAGATAATTATGAAATTTCAAATAGAACTTCCGCGATGCGGTAATGTTCATATTTTAAGGCGTAGTAGTGTTTGGAACGTAATTATAGCCTGTGCAGATCCCTGGCGTAGCCCGCACGATGATACTCCTGTCGTCACAAAACATTTGCATGATACTAACAGGATCTGATCGCTTTTCTTCGTTGCTGCTTCAGCAGATTTTGTATATATTTGAACAACAAAGTTGCATAAACAACTAATAAATTTCAGCGTATGCAGGAAGCTTATATAGTAGCGGGATACCGCACAGCAGTGACCAAATCGAAGCGCGGGGGATTTCGGTTTTACCGGCCTGATGATCTGGCGATAGAAGTGATTCGACAGTTGGTAGCATCCGTTCCCCAACTTGATGCAGCCATGGTCGATGATGTGATCGTTGGAAATGCTGTTCCGGAAGCGGAGCAGGGATTGCAGGTGGGTCGTATTATAGCGGCCCGGGCACTGGGGCATAAAACACCAGGCGTTACCGTAAACCGCTATTGCGCTTCGGGGTTGGAAACCATTGCCATGGCAACGGCTAAAATCCGGATGGGAATGGCCGATTGTATTATTGCCGGTGGAACAGAAAGCATGAGTCTGGTGCCTACGTCGGGGTGGAAGACCGTGCCGGCATGGTCGATCGCATCCGATGAGCCCGACTATTATTTAAGCATGGGATTAACCGCTGAAGCCGTTGCAAAAGATTATAAGGTGAGCCGGGAAGACCAGGATGAATTTTCTTATCATTCTCATCAAAAAGCGCTGAAGGCGATCGCTGAAGGACATTTTAAAGAAGGGATTCTACCTATAGAAGTTGAAGAGGTTTACCTCGATGAAAAGGGAAAACGAAAAGTGAGAACCTATACGGTGGATACCGATGAGGGACCCCGGGCCGATACCAGTATTTCGGCGCTTGGCGCATTAAAGCCGGTCTTCGCGGTAAACGGATCGGTTACTGCCGGTAATGCGTCGCAAACTTCCGATGGCGCGGCCTTTGTGGTGGTGATGAGTGAACGCATGATCAGGCAGCTTGAGTTAACTCCTGCTGCGCGACTGGTCAATTGTGTCAGTGCGGGCGTACATCCCCGGGTAATGGGTATTGGTCCGGTTGAAGCTGTTCCCAAAGTTTTGCAACGTGCAGGTATGAATCTTGGTGATATCGACTTGATAGAATTGAATGAAGCGTTTGCATCACAATCGCTGGCGGTTATCCGGGAACTTGGTGTTGATCCTTCTATTGTGAATATCAATGGAGGAGCAATAGCCCTGGGTCATCCATTAGGATGTACTGGTGCAAAGCTTACCATTCAGCTGATGAGTGACCTGAAACGACTCAACAAAAAATATGGTATCGTAACCGCATGTGTTGGCGGTGGTCAGGGTATAGCAGGTATAATCGAACGGATACCTTAACGCATAGTAATAGCATGTTAAAAAAAAGAAGGCCGGAAAATTATTCCCGGCCTTTGAAGTACTATAAAAATGGGTTAGTACACTAATAACGAATAAATACTGCTGTTAGTATAGTATAAAAAATCATGCCTGAGATCAACTATCCTTTTGATATGGTATCAGGAAGTTTTGTTGCATATTCCGGATCATACTTTACAAAGAAGTACAGGTAGATCACCCGGCTTATCCGCATCAGCCAGGGTTGAAGTACGATCAGCAATACAATATTGAAACCCATCCAGTAAAAAAAGCGATTGTCTTTTA
The DNA here is from genome assembly GCA_023409675.1 of Bacteroidota bacterium. Classification (GTDB taxonomy): domain Bacteria; phylum Bacteroidota; class Bacteroidia; order Chitinophagales; family Chitinophagaceae; genus Flavitalea. The sequence goes on along the minus strand of JAEYRC010000396.1, from coordinate 16,705 downwards.
CCGACATCCCTATCAGTACAAACCAGGCCACGAAGGTTGCTACGGTAAGGGCTACGGACAAAGCATAGCTTACATATCCTGTTCCATAATAAAAGCCCACTTCCAGCTCAAAGGGTTGTCCGCAAACCGCGCATCGCTCGGGCATATCAAAGATTTTCTTCAGCTTCCAGGAGCTTTTTGTTTTGAACATATCGCCCCTGCGGCAGCGCGGGCATTTTTTGCTCAGGATGCTCCAGAAATAGTTCGGCCGTTTTTCAATTGCCATAATTCTTGTATTTCACCGGCAAATTTACTTAATATATCCCGGTGTAACGATTCAATTAACAGCCGCTTCTTTTTTGCGTTCCCCGATTTGCTGGCGCCACATTGCATAGTACAATCCCTTATCCTCAAGCAGCGCCTCATGTGAGCCGGTTTCTACAATATTGCCTTTTTCCAGAACATAGATCCTGTCGGCATGCATGATGGTAGACAGCCGGTGAGCAATGAGAATGGTAATCTGATCATTAAGCGATGAAACCCGTTTAATGGTGCGCGTTATATCTTCTTCCGTAATAGAGTCTAGTGAAGAGGTGGCTTCATCAAAGATCAAGATCTTTGGTTTGCGTAACAATGCCCGCGCAATGGAGAGGCGTTGTTTTTCGCCACCCGACAACTTCAATCCGCCTTCACCAATACGGGTATTGAGGCCTTCTCCTGCCCGCTCTAGGATGGTATTGCAGGCCGAAACCTGCAGGGCATCAATGATATCCTGATCGCTGGCGCCGGGATTTACAAACAGTAGATTTTCTTTGATTGTACCGGAGAAAAGTTGGGTATCCTGGGTCACAAATCCGATCTGGCTGCGCAGGTCTTCGAAATTAATCGACGATTCATCGATGTTATTGTACAGGATCCGACCTTTCTTTGGTCGGTATAAGCCCACCAGTAATTTCATCAGGGTCGATTTGCCCGCACCGGAGGGGCCTACAAAGGCAACGGTTTCGCCCACATCGGCTTTGAAGCTGATCTGTTCTATCGCGTTATGCGATGCAGACTGATGTTTAAACCCAACTTCCTGGAATTCGAGGGTTTTAATTTCACCGAGGTGCTGTGGTTGGGCCGGCTGCTGTTCGGGAGCTTTTTTCATTAGCTCATTAAAATTATTCAGCGATGCTTCGGCTTCCCGGTACGACAATAATATATTCCCGATTTCCTGTAAGGGTCCGAACACAAAAAATGAAAAGATCTGCATGGTAACCAATTGTCCTGCATCCATCATGTCGCCGAAAACCAGCCACATCAGGATGAACAGAATAACCTGGCGCAGGGTATTCACGAAAGTTCCCTGAATAAAACTGATGCTGCGAATCCGTTTGACTTTAGTTAATTCGAGTCCCAGGATTTTATAGGTATTGGTGTTGAGCCGTTCAACTTCCTGGCGGGTTAGTCCCAGGCTCTTTACAAGTTCTATGTTCCGGAGCGATTCGGTGGTGCTGCCTGCCAGTGAATTGGTTTGAGTAACAATATTTTTCTGAATAACTTTTATTTTCTTACTGAGCAGGTTGGTGATGACCGTGAGGAGTATAATGCCCGCAAAATATACGATGGGGATTGTCCAATGGATATACACACCGGCATATACACAAACGAATACTACGCCTATCAATACCCCGAACAGGATATTGATCAGGTAATTGATAAAGCGTTCCGTATCGGTTCGCACTTTTGTCAGTACGCTGAGGGTTTCGCCGCTGCGCTGATCTTCAAATTCCTGGTAGGGAAGTTTCATGGCATGCTGCAGGCCGTCGGTAAATACGCGTGCACCAAACTTCTGAACGATAACATTCAGAAAATAATCCTGGAAGTTTTTAGCCAGCCGGCTAATCATGGCTACGCCGATAGACAGGCAGAGCAGGTAAACGACGCCTGGTGATGACCAGTTAAATGACCAGAAAAATCCTTCTTTGGAAAAACCTTCACTGTTGAAGGCGTAGTCGTTGGCAAGATTCACCAGTTTACCAAAGATTATAGGATCAAAAAGGGAGAAGCCTGTATTGAGAGCAGCCAGCAATAGCGTTAATACAACCAGCCATTTATGGGGTTTTAAATACGTTAAGAGGATTTTCATGAAGTAAAAGTAAAAAAGTGTAGCGTTGTTCGGTGCATTTCCTGCCGGTGAAGTTACCGTATAAATGCGTGCTATCGTGAGTGCCGCTAAAAGTCAGGATATAACTTAGGTGTGTGAGTGATGGTTTGGCCGATGTTTTTCCCTGGCCTGATGCGGCTCAGTTCTTAGTTGATAAACTATTTCCCCGGGAAACTATGCGCCCCAGCCTTCGCGGTCGAGGCTGCGGAACTGGATGGCTTCAGCCAGGTGTTCAGGCAGAATCGCTTCCTTTTCATCAAGATCGGCAATGGTTCGGCTTACCTTAAGGATCCTGTCGTAAGCGCGTGCGGAAAGGTTGAGTTTATTCATAGCTGTTTTCAAGAGGTTCGATCCTGCTGTGTCGAGAGGACACTGGTCTTTTAAGATCGACGGGCTGATCTGTGCGTTGGAATACATTCCCGGGTGAGCCGAATACCGCTCGGCCTGGATAGTTCTTGCCCGGATCACCCGTTCCCTGATGGTGGCCGAAGGCTCACCCTGCCGGGTAGCCGATAATTCAGAAAAGGCGACCGGTGTTACCTCTACATGCAGGTCGATGCGGTCGAGCAGGGGTCCTGAAACCTTGTTCAAATATTTCTGAACTGTTCCGTGCGGACAGGTACAATCTCTTTCGGGATGATTGAAGAAGCCGCAGGGGCAGGGGTTCATCGACGCGATCAGCATGAAGTTGGCGGGGAAATCAATAGCGATTTTTGCTCTCGAGATGGTAACCCGGCGTTCTTCCATTGGCTGGCGCATCACTTCCAAAACGGTACGTTTGAATTCGGGCAGTTCATCGAGAAACAATACGCCGTTATGCGCAAGTGAAATTTCTCCCGGTTGCGGATAGCCGCCTCCGCCTACCAGGGCCACATCACTGATGGTATGATGCGGTGATCGGAACGGCCGGCGGGCTACCAGGGAAGCGTTTTCAGGGAGTTTGCCGGCGACCGAATGGATCTTGGTGGTTTCCAGCGCTTCCTGTAAACTGAGCGGAGGAAGAATGGTGGGCAGTCTTTTAGCCAGCATGGTTTTACCCGCGCCTGGTGGCCCGATGAGGATGGCATTGTGCCCACCGGCAGCAGCGATCTCCAGTGCCCGTTTAATATTGGCCTGACCTTTTACATCGGTAAAATCCACATCAAAATCCTTCTGCGCGTTCATGAAATCCTCCCGAGCATTGGTATTGACTGGTTCAAATTGCGTTGGTTCACGGAAGAAGCGGATGACCTCATTGATATGATCCAGTCCATATACTTTTAACTGGGTAACCATGCCTGCTTCCCGGCTGTTGGCTTTGGGCAGTATCAGGCCTGTAAAGCCCTCTTTTCTGGCCGTTATGGCAATGGGCAGGGCGCCTTTTATGGGATGGATAGAACCGTCGAGGTTTAGTTCTCCCATTAGCAGGTAGTCTTTAAGCATTTCAGGATTGGGCAACTGATCTGTTGCGGCAAGAATACCAATGGCAATGGGGAGATCGAAGGCTGTTCCGCTTTTTTTAATATCCGCAGGGGCCAGGTTAACCACCAGTTTAATTCGCGGCATTATATAGCCGTTAGATTTTATGGCACTTTCTACACGTTGAATACTTTCTTTTACCGCACTGTCGGGAAGCCCAACAATATAATAATTCGTTCCGCTCATCACATTAACCTCCACCGATATCCTGATGGCTTCCACTCCATATACCGCGCTACCAAATGTTTTAACGAGCATGAATAAAAGTATTCAATGCCGTATATACGGCGAAGGTGATTCCCTCAATTAGGAAATGTATTTTTCTTGTCCGAAAACGGGTTTAAGCTCCAGACATTATCAACCCTTTCGAAATACAGTTCCCGCATATAACACAGAGGCTGTTCATCTGCGCAAATCTGCGCCTCAATCTGCGCCATCTGCGGGATATGTATTTGTATTTTACCTGCGCCGATCTGCTAAAAATCTGTGCCATCTGCGGGAAATGTATTTGTATTTTATTCCCCTCCATCGGTGATAAATGTAATTTCTTGGCTGTAAATCTTAAACGATTAATTCACCGAATTTCCTTCAGGGTAAAATCCGCCAGCAGTTCTATCTCCGGATCGGCCTGCAGCATGAGCGGATTATTGCTGACGGTAATGGTTTTGATAGTTACCTTGTCACGAATATCCATGTGCAGCAGCTCATCTTTACCCGATCCGCTGAAACTGATGGTAAGGGGGAAGCTAAAGAGGGCATCCTGCTGCTGGGTAACGGTTATCGATAGTGTTTTTCGGGTAGCATTGTAGTTCCAGCCTATTTCAAGTTTCGGTATTCCCGGATTATACAACCATTGCTGAAAGAAACTGCTCAGATCGCGGTTGCTTTCCTGTTCCATGATTTTTTTAAAGTCTTCCGTTACAGCGTTTTTACCGGCGAAAGCCTTGTAATAATTGCGAACACCGGAAAAGAAAATGCTGTCGCCCAGTTGCTGCCGGAGCATATGCAGAATAAATCCTGCTTTCTGATACGAATTTGGATTCAGCAGTTTCATATAATCGGTAACGGAAGTATCCACCACCGGCATTTTGTTTTGGGTGGCAAAGCGGATCACCTGTTGCCGGTCGGCCTGCAGCAAGTGCCGCAATGTGTCGGCTCCATGTTTCTCATACATATACAGGTGACTGAAGTAGGTGGCAAACCCTTCGCTTAACCAGATATGCGACCAGTGTTTTTCCGTTGCCATGTTGCCGAACCACTGGTGGGCGATTTCGTGGGCGATCAACGCTTCATTATTCGCTTTTCCATTGATAGAATTTTCGAAATAAAATATAGCCCCCGCATTTTCCATTCCACCGAAAATTGTTTTTGACTGCACATTTGCCAGCTTTGAATAGCCGAAAGGGCCGATTTTTTCGATAAACCAGGGCAGAATATCAACGGCCTTGCCAAAGCCGTTTATGAGCTGATCGCGGTCTTCACTGTACACCCATCCCGACACCGGTATAGCACCGGCTATACCAATATGCTGAACCGAGAAATCGGCTGCACCGATAACCATGACTTTCGTCGGGAGCAATACCTCTTCCCGGAAGCGGGTAAGTTTTCGGTTGTCCGGGAGGGTGGTTTCTTCAATTTGTTGTCCATTCGCGATAACCTGATAGCGTACTGGTGCAGTTATGCTGAATTCCACTGCCGCCTTATCCGACGGATGGTCGATGCAGGGCAGCCAGTTGTGCGCCCGGTTGGGCCAGTTGTCGGAGAAAAAAGTCTTTTTATTGTATTTATTCCGGGCAATGATCAGTCCGTCTGCCGGAATACCCTGGTATTCGATCGATACCCGTTGTTCCTGATTTCGGTTAATATTCTCCGGTAGTTGGATGTTCAGTGTATTACCCTCATGTGTATACGATAATGGCCGTCCCATACTGTCGCGAACCGCCAGCACCTGCATACCTTTTCCATTTTTGGCTGAGCCTGCCAGGTCGAACTGAACCATATTGGTCTGCTGCAGCAGCATAAACCGAATATCGGCAGTAGCGCGAATGCTGTCGTGCTCATCGGAAAGATGTATATCAAAACTATAGCGACTGACGTCGATAACGGGATTTTCGTAATTGTACGGCTGAGCAACAACTGCCAGGGCGGGAAAAAGCAGGATTACTAAAAGCAATTTCTTCATATTCGGGCATTATAATTTTTCGAGGAGTTCAACCACCTTTTCGCGTTTCAGAATCAGGTAGCCCAGCCGGTCGTTGCTGATGCCATCCTGAAGCTGGTAGCTGAATTCAAGCTGGTCGTTCCTGACCGAGGTTTCAAAATATTTAAAAGATATATTCTGCTGATCTTTCAATTCTTCGCCGATCTCATACAGGTGGGTCGACAGAATAAACAGCGAGTTTTTTATTTTAATCAGTCCCCGGATCACCGCCGTAGAGCATTTCATGGCGTCCTGCACATTGGTGCCTTTGAAGAGTTCATCTATCAGCACCAACCATTTGCGTTTGTCGTTGATCTTGAGAATAGTATTGCGGATGCGCTGCACTTCATTGAAGAAATAGCTTTCGCCGCGCACCAGGTTATCGGCTACATTGATATTGCTGAGCAGTCCATCGAAATAGGTAAGGCGCATGGTGGAAGCCGGAACACCCATACCCAGGTGTGCCAGGAAAACAGCGCAGCCCACCGAGCGGATGAAGGTGCTCTTACCCGCCATATTTGCTCCCGTAAGAAATATGAAATTGCTTTCGGGGTGCATATGGATATTATAGGGAACCGGATCTTTTAATAAGATATGATAGAGTTCATGTGCATCCATCACCGGTTGTTGCGCATCAATGAACTCCGGAAAATTCAGTTTGAAGGTTTGCATAGCCATCGCCATAGAATACCAGGCATCGAGGCGACCGTAAATATCAATCAGTTCAAAGGTATCACTGCGGAATTTATCGCGGATGTAGCGCCCATAATACAAGGTTTCATTCATACTGAACGCGGTGCCCGGCCTTCTTTGGGCAAGCTCTTTCAGCATCTTCTTCTCCAGGAGTTGTGCTGCCCTGTCGAGGTACGACTTCAGCACGCCAGGGATCTGGTCTTTATGCAATAAAGCAAGTAATTCCTGCATACCCCGCAGAAAGTCTGCAAAGTGCACCAGTGAATAACGCAGAAGGGAATAATCGGAATTACTGAAAACTTTATAGGAAAGCGCGTTGAACAGGTTGGCGGAGGGAATTGCATTAACGTTACTGTCGTAGAACCGCGCCATTACCATGATGGTGCCATTGGAGATACTCTGCGGCCATTTGGTGAGTGACGCGCTGAAGATCCGGATGACTTCCTGGTTTTCGCGGATTTGTGTGGAATTACTGAAGGGCTGACTGAACAGCCGACGCAACCACTCGCGGCCCTCGATGGTACGGGTAAAGTTCAGTTTATGAAACAGGGAATAATCTTCTTCATGATGAAAAATGGATAAATCTTTAAGCGTCGTGGCATCTAATTCCATCAGTGGCGGTTTTCGAATCCCTAATCAATTCCGGTTAAATAATAATCTATGTCCATGGCCGGCTTCCAGGAGCTTTCCCTGGTGATATACCAGCACGCCATTAACAAATGTGTGACTGATGCTATATGGAAAAACCGTTCCTTCCAGCGGGCTCCAGCCGCACTTATACAGAATGTTCGATTTATCGGCGCTAAAAGCGGTATTGGGATCTGCAAGAACCAGGTCGGCATGATAACCCTCCCGAATGAACCCTCTCTCCCGGATATTAAAACATATGGCTACGGCATGACACATCTTTTCCACCATTTTTTCTATAGAGAGCTTGCCTTCCTGCACATATTTCAGCATGAGGGGCAGGGAATGCTGTACCAGCGGTAATCCTGCATGAGCCTTTTCATAGGGGCCCGATTTCTCCTCGTAAGTATGCGGCGCATGGTCTGTTGCGATGATGTCGAGCCGGTCGTCGAGCAGGGCTTCCCATAGCGCTTCGCGGTGCCCGGGCGCTTTGATAGCGGGATTGCATTTGATGAAATTCCCCAGCCGCGCATAATCATCTGCCGTAAAATGCAGGTGATGTACGCAAACTTCCGCCGTGATCTTTTTTTCATGCAGGGGCAGGAAATTTGAAAACAACTGCAGCTCTTCCCGGGTGGAGATGTGCAGGATATGCAGGCGCGACTGATGCTTCTTAGCCAGTTGAATGGCGGCCAGTGATGATTCGAAGCAGGCCTCTACATTGCGGATTAGCGGGTGATCGGCCGGTACCAGAGGTCTGCCGCTTTGCTGAAGCGCCTGCAGGTTGCGTTTGATGATCCGTTCGTCTTCACAATGCGTGGAGATCAGCACTTCACTTTCGGAAAAAAGTTTTTCGAGGGTGAGGTAATTGTCAACCAGCAGTCCGCCTGTTGAAGAACCCATAAACACTTTAATGCCGGCAACGCGGTCTTTTTTATCGTTTGTCTTCAGTGCTTCATCGGCGTTCTCATTGGATGTGCCCATGAAAAAGGAATAGTTCGCCCAGGCTGTTTTTTCGGCTATGCTGTATTTTTCTTCCAGCAATTCCTGGGTAAATACGGGAGGAACCGTATTGGGCATTTCCATAAAGGAGGTTACGCCTCCGGCAATGGCAGCAGCCGATTCGGTGGCGATGGTGGCCTTGTGGGTAAGTCCCGGTTCACGAAAATGAACCTGGTCGTCAATGACGCCAGGCAGTAAATATTTGCCCCTGCCATCAATTTCGGTAACCCGGTAATCTACGGCTATTGATGGTCCTGTTCGTTCAATACGTCCGTTTCTGATCAGTACATCCATAACCGTTGTAGTCCCTTCATTCACTACCGCCACTTCCCTTATTAGGTAATTTTCCATAACTTTCGAACTTAAATAATCCCTATGCAATTTATCATAAAAAGCTTTGCCGGCTTGCTGATTTTATTCTTACCCTATATATCCGTTGCACAATCTACCTACCTGCCCCAGGATCATAAACATAAACAATTGCTCGAACGGCTTGAAATCAAGCTTCAGCGCAATGCCGATTTAAACGTGGCCACGCCAGACCCCTTGAGCCGGCGAATTGCCGTTCGGGTAGCTGAATATGCCGATTCACTGTATAAAACCAATTCGGAATTGTTTACTGAAGTTGACGGGCACAATATCCGCAGCCTGCTGATGAACAATTCGGAATGGGTCAGCGGCGATAAAAGTGATTTCAGCAGTAAGCGTCCGGTATGGAATACATTCTATCGTACGAAAGCGAATTTTGTGGAGGTGGATGAACCGGATTTTTTTCTTGCATTGAATCCCATTTTGCAGGGCCAGTTGTCGATGGAGCAGGATAATGATGAACGCGTGTTTCTTAACAGCCGTGGACTTACTTTCCGTGGAATGATCGCTAAACGCGTGGGATTTTCGGGCTACCTGACGGAAAATCAGGAACGTGCGCCCGGCTTTGTTATGGACAGGGTATACAGTTCTCCGCAGGCCGTACCGGGTGTGGGCTATTTCAAGCGGTTTAAAAATACGGCGCTGGATTATTTTGATGGAAGAGGTTCAATTCATTTCACCGCCGCAAAATATATTGATTTCCAGTTTGGGTACGATAAGAATTTCATTGGTAACGGCTACCGCAGCATGTTTTTGAGTGATTTTGGGAACAGCTATCTCTTTCTGAAACTGAATACAAGGATATGGAAGCTGAATTATCAGAACATTTTCATGGAACTAACGCCGCAGTATGGCCGGGGAGGAGATCGTCTTCTTGATAAAAAATACGCCGCTATCCGACATCTGAGTATCAATGCCACCAAATGGCTGAACCTGGGTTTATTTGAGTCGGTGATCTTTGGCCGTAAGAATACCTTCGACTTCACCTATCTTAATCCCGTAATGTTTCTTCGGGTAGCCGAACAGCAGAATGGCAGTCCGGATAATGCGATGATCGGCTTTGATTTCAAAGCCAACATTGCCAAAAAATTTCAATTGTATGGCCAATGGCTGCTCGATGAATTTAAGCTGAATGAGGTTCGTGCCGGCAATGGCTGGTGGGCGAATAAATTCGGCTTTCAGGCTGGCGCGAAATATATTGATGCCTTCAAGATCAATAATCTTGACCTGCAGGGTGAGATCAATATGGTGCGTCCGTTTACTTATTCCTTCCGGGATAGCATTGGTGATTTCAGTCATTATAATCAGCCACTGGCGCATCCTTTCGGAGCGAATTTTGTAGAAGCGGTAGGAATTATCCGCTATCAGCCGCATCCCAAATGGCGCACCATGGCCCGGCTGATCTACTGGACACAGGGACTCGATTCTGCAGGCTCAAATTTTGGCGGAAACATCTTCAAGTTATACAATACCCGCTCTGCTGATTATGGATTTACCGTTCCAAGTGGTGTAAAAGCCGATGGCGTAAATGCGCATCTGCTGGTGTCGTATGAGCCGCTCGAAAACCTGTTCATCGATGCCTCTTTGCTGATGCGCAGGTTCAATGCTGCTGAAGATCCTTCGCTGGATCAGAATACCAATATGTTTACCATAGGGCTGCGCCTGAATATGTTTCGTAGAGATTATGACTACTAATATTGACGTTGAATGCGGATAACAGTCAGGGTAATACGAATTATGTAATTTTTATTTATTTATTGATTGGGCTTTCTGCAGATGTAGGCGGATTGCGCGGTTATGCATAGTCAATACAATATTCTTCTGCTGCCGCGTGCGCTAATTTGATGAACCCCGGTATTCATTCGGTGATTGACCAACCTTCTGTTTAAACAGCCGGGTAAAGTGTTGCGGATACCTGAACCCAAGCTCATAGGCTATTTCGCTAAGTGATTTGCTTTTGTCAAACACCTTTTCTTTTGCTACGTCAATCACCCTTGTTTGAATATACTCCTGGGCTGTTTTGCCGGTTTCCCTTTTTATCAGGTCGCCAAAATAACTCGCTGATAAATTCAGTTCCCTTGCAAAATAGGCAACGGAAGGCAAACCAATCGTTTGTGGCTTATCGGAGTGAAAATAACTGAATAACAACTGCTCAAATTTTTCCAGGGTTCCTTTGTGCACATTATCACGAGTAATGAACTGGCGGTCATAAAAACGGATGCAATAATTTAACAACATTTCGATATTGGAAACAATCAACCGTTTGCTGTGTTTGTCAACGGCATGCTCCAGTTCGTATTCTATCTTGGAAAAACAATCCAGCACAATTTTTCTTTCCCGCTCTGACAAGTGCAAAGCTTCATTGGATTGATAGGAAAAGAACGTATAATCCTGTATATGCCGGCCAAGAGAAGTGCCGTGTATAAGGTCTGGATGAAAAACCAAAGCATACCCTTTAGGTTGATATGTTTCGCCATTGCTGTCAACAGTAACAACCTGACCCGGCGCAATAAAGACAAGCGTCCCTTCCTGATAATCATAAATTGCTCTGCCGTATCGCAGGTTACCACATTTCACCTCTTTTAGAAAAACAGTGTAAAAGCCAAAGTACATATTGGAGGCTTGCCTTGGCGCCGCCTTCGACATATCGATAACGCTCACCAGCGGATGCAACGTTTCTTTTTGATTGAAGAGGTTATAATTATTAATTGTTTCAAACCGTCTTATGTTTTCCATAAAAAGCCATTTAACAAAGTTTAAAACTACTATTTTCCAAAGGCTTTCATTGATGCGCATTCCCCAATCAGCAATAATGGTATGTAAAACCGTAATTTGTATACAAGTGGTGAGGATAATTAAGGTAATCTTTGCGCAATAGCAATCAGGCTATTGATTGAACTTCCCCGGGCATCTTTTATTTCATTCAAGAAATCTACATGGATAATACAAATCAAAAAGCAACCGGCCTCAACCGACGCGACCTTTTCAAAACCGGCTTTGTGCTTGCAGGCGGGGCCTTGCTGCCCACCGCTTGTGCTTTGCCGGCAAACAGTCAAACTGGTATTTCCGGCAACCAGCCGGCAAAGCTTTCGGACAAACGCAAGCTTGGGAAGCTTGAAGTTTCCAGCAATTGAATGGGCGTGCAGAATATGCATCGCCAATATAACACGCTGGTACCGTACCGTCCGGAAATGATAGAAATTCTTCGGGCTGCTTACGACCAGGGCATCACGTTTTTTGATTGTGCAGAAGCTTATGGCCCACACGAACTGACGTTCCGATAGAGGACGTTGCCGGTGCCATAAAGGACCTGATGGATGCGGGCAAGGTGCTGCATTGGGGACTATCCGAGCCGGGGCTGCAAACGATACGGCGGGCTCATGCCACATTACCACTAACCGCCATACAAAACGAGTATTCAATGGTGTGGCGTGGTCCGGAAAAAGAAGTGATACCGCTCTGCGAAGAATTAGGCATTGGCTTTGTTCCCTGGTGGCCGCTCGCTTGCCAATTGCTGACCGGATGGATAGATGCGAACTCAAGATTCGCTCCCGGCGACATTCGGGCTGGCACTTCGAGATACGCACCGGAAAATTTGCCGCAAAATTTAAAGCTGGTAGATTTAATAAAGACCTGGGCGGAGCGCAAAGGGGCTGCTCCGGCACAGATCGCCCTTGCCTGGTTAATGGCTCAAAAGCCGTGGATTGTTCCCATACCCGGAACAACCAGCATGGCGCACATGAAACAGAACAGCGGTTCCCACGCCATAAAATTTACGGCCGATGAACTGACAGCGTTAAATGCAGCCATTAGAGCCATTGAAATCAAGGGGCAGCGCCTTCCGGATGCGGTATTGGCTTTCTCCGGTGTGGAAGCACCCCTAAAAAAATAATTTGGGAAAACAATTTCAAAACAAAAGAAGCAATACATATGAAATCATCTCTTGTTGGGCTTTTTCTTTTGCTGGCCAGTGTATCATTTGTCTTTGCACAATCAAAACCGGACAGCAATTCAATAAAGACATATACCAGGGCAGAACAGGAACTCGTCAACCTTTCAAAAGCCAAGTGGGATTGGATGGCCAATAAGGAGATGGAACCACTGTCAGCCTTGTTTCATGAAAAATCCATGTTCGTACACCTGAGTGGAAGTTGGGGAAAGGGACAGGAAATAGCGGTTATCACAAGCGGAAGGATTTGGTACAAGAAAGCGCATGTTTATTCGGTAACGGTGAACCTGATTGGCAACACGGCAATTTTGCTAAACGACATTGACCTGGTGGCCGTTGTGGGCGGAAATGAAGTGGCTAATCCGTTTATGGTTACAGAAGTGTACGTAAAAGAAAAAGATGGCTGGAAAATGGGGTCACTTACTTTTTCAAGGCTTGCGGGACCACTCCGGATAGCAAAAAAGATTGCTTTGGAAAAACTATGGGAATCCGATTCACTTACGCTGAAAGGGTCGGAATCGGTTCTTTATGATTCGGCAACAAATACGTTGTATGCCTCCAGCATGAATGCGGGATCCATTGTAAAGATGGATACTGGCGGAAGAATTATACAGAAGGATTGGGTAAGAGGACTGACGTCGAACAAAGGCTCGGCCTTGTACAAGGGGCTTCTTTATACCGCGGAAACAGCAGCAGTGGCTGTTGTTGACGTTAAAACCGCAACGGTGGTAAAGCGTATTCCGGTAGAAGGCGCTGTTATGTTGAATGACCTGGCAATAGACCATAAAGGAATTATCTACGTTACCGATACCCGTGCCGGTAAGGTGTACCGGATTGAGGGTGATAAGGCTGCCGTTCATATCGAAAACCTGCCCGGTGCCAACGGTTTGTTGACGGTTGGCACCGACTTGTATGTAGCCACCTCAACCAGTTTTTTGAAAGTAGATGCCAGTAAATCGGTTACCACCATTGCGGACGGTTTTGAAAGTGGCCTGGATGGTATTGTGATGCTTGCCGAAAAGGAGTTTATCATCAGTAACTATCGGGGCATCCTTTACCATGTTAAAGCAGATGGAACGAAACAGATTTTGCTCGATACCCGTGCCGGTGGACTCATGGCCAACGATATTGGCTACAATAGTGCAACAAAAACGCTTTATGTTCCTTCATTCAGTTCAAATCAGGTAATTGCATACAAAGTGCTATATGATCAATAATCAACTTTAGCTCAATTGACGCTTTAATGCTTTCAGAATTTATTATTATTCAGTTGTTTGTAAATTAACTATCTTGTTTTCTCTGTTTAACTGCAACATTAAGCCTACTATTTCTTTACTGAATATAAGTCTGTAACGATATTCCCTGGTGCCATTATCCAAAACCTGTTTTGAAAGCAATTCCGATTTTAAAAATTTACCTTTAGATTTAAAAAATTCCGATCCTCTTTCCTGTGTGGTGCTATCCATGATCTCCGCTGCCAATTCTGTGGTGAATTGATCCCTACGCAGTTTTCTTTCAATTACATTGTTAATAAATTCATTTACAAGCTTTGTAATACCGGGCTCTGTATCCTCAATTGTTTTCAAACCGGAAATGCTCAATTCGGGTGCATATATACGTAATATTCTGCTGCAAATTCTATAGGTGCTGGCTCTTCTAAGATTTGCAAATACCACCACTGCAATTTTCTTTTGAGGATAGCGTTTGATGGTGCATTCAAATCCTTGCCAGCTACCATTGTGTTCTAATATTCGTTTGCCATTTTCAGAATCAATAGACCAGCCAAACCCATACGGTTGGATTGTGCCGTCATTTAGTTTGGTAGGCGCCCACATCATATCGTAATATTCTTTCTTCAGCAGTTTCCCTTCATTTAAAGCTGCTTCCCATTTGGCCATATCTAATGCTGATACATACATTGAACCATCTGCGGTAGTATTTATGGAAGGAGAAACCCACTCCTGGTTTTTTATACTATCATTTACCAATCGGTACCCTGCGGCCCTGTTCGGGACAATATCCTCTTCAGTGATGATCCTGGCTGTAGTCATTCCTAACGGTATAAACACTCGTTCCTTTAAATATTCGCCGTAAAATTTACCTGCAACTTTACCTATAATAATGCCAAGGGTAGCATAACCCATATTACTGTATTGCTGTTTTTCGCCGGCTTTAAAGAGTAATGGTTTTTTTTTGAACAACTGGTACAAACTGTCCTCGGTATAGTTAGCCCGATAATTAAAGTCATTGGTATAATCGCTAAAGCCGCTGGTGTGATTTAGCAGGTTGCGAACCGTAATAGAATCCCATCCTGAAAGAGCATCCGGAAAATATTTCGTGAGCTTATCATCCAGGCTAATTTTACCTTCCTGCACAAGGAGTAGTACAGCAAATGCAGTAAATTGTTTACCTACAGAACCTGCCTGAAAAATAGTTTCTGCTTTTACGGGCACTGAATGTTCAAGATTAGAATAGCCATAGCCTTTTACATAATCAATTTTTCCATCACTAATTATTACAACAGAAACTCCCGGTATACGCTGGCTCTTCATTTCTGCATTGACCAGTGAGTCTACCTGCAGCTTTATTTTAGAGGGATTTTTGTTCTGTGCAAAACCAAAGCAGACTTGCAAACTCAAAAAAATGACAAATAGTTTAACTTTCATACGTTTATTGATTGCTTGATAAGCTTTATTCCCTTTTGTTTCCGGTGATGAATTTGCTCCATAACTAACTATTTGCTTGATTGTAACAGTTTTAAAAACTGCTATTTTAGCTATGAAGCATCTTCAACATTCTCCTTAAAGTGTTGTGTGGAATCGGTAAGCTAAATATAGGCGAATTTGACCAAAAGGGTGACATAAAACGTTGAGGCATTGGAGGAGGCGGGGAAATAGATAGGAACTTGCTCCGCCGATAGAAAGTTTAATAGAATAACCCAAAGTTCAAAATTGTTCCCAAAGCCCCGCTGATGCGAATGCAGTTACTGCTTGCATAGTCGCCAATTTATGAAAATGTACATAATTCTGAACAATTAATCAAAATAGCAAAAGTTAATCTGGTAGCGTCTTTGCCCTTGCCGTTAACGTTAAAGCATTGGCGGAGTCGGGGAAATGGAATTCCCCCTGCCCGGCGGCCTCAGTTTTATTAATTTCAGCGACTTACACTGCCGATATAAAGTTTAATAGAATTACCCAAAGATCAAAATACTTCCCAAAGCCGCGCATATGCCAATGCAACATTGGGCGTAGTACTACTACGTCCATTCAAAGTTCATTTAAGTTTTTTACTAAAGTCAAAATGCTGTCTTGTCTGTCAGGATTGTAAAACCAGTTACTATCGAAGTCGGCAATTACGCTTTGGTTTTGGCTTGTCCCAATAACTAAACTGTGAAACTTAGTATTGTTTTCCTTTGCTGTCTTGACTTTTTCCTGTGTCTGCTTGTCAAACGATGGCATTACAAAGTCAGAAATCATCAACACATCAGCTTTTTTATAGTTGTATAATTGAAGCTGTTGCAGTGCTTCTCTTATAGCAGGTGATGCGTCTGTGCCACCGTGAAAACTCTTTGATAGAAATTCAATTATTTTTTCCAAAGAGTTTTTTAAGTCCATTAAGTTTAAAGTTTCAATTCCTGTGCTGAATGAAATGAGAAAACATTTTCTGTTTTCTCTAACTGCGATTTTCAGAATTGCAAAGCATAATGTTTTTGCGACTGTTTCAGGTGTTCCGTGCATTGAGCCACTTGTGTCAACACAAATAATAAACGGCCCTTTGGCATCTTCTTTTTCTTTTTGTCTTTTGTCCTGAAATTCTTCTTCCTTTAAGGAAAGAATCTTTGCATGGTATTCAAAAGTTAGAAGTTTCTTTTCAGTAAATTTTTTTATAAAAACAGATTGAAGTGTGTTATCACTCAATAAAGCTGCTTCCGCAGGAAGCAAACTACTCAAATCATCACTCTCTTTGATGCCGATTAAATCAACTTTGCTTGCATTCTGAGCTTTCCATTCGAATTTATAAGCTAAGTTGCTGAAAAGTTCTTCTTCAAATCCTTTTTCCGCCTGTCGCTTTCTGCCCAGCATTTCAGCAAGTCGTTTAAGTGCCTTGTCTTGTTTTAGTAAATTAGCATATCGTTTGAGAATGCCAAAATTGGCTCTCTGCCAATTTCCTTTGCTCATATCAAATAAGCGCCCTAATTCGTTTGTGAATGGATCTATTATCTCTTGTAGTTTTTTAAGTTCTTCAACTCTCTTGTAAAGTTCATCGGCAACTCTTTTTC
>JAEYRC010000394.1 GCA_023409675.1 Bacteroidota bacterium | reverse complement strand
GTTAGGAGCTGTGGTTCTCCGCTGATTCCGGAATGATTTTGGATTGAGGAGGGAGAATAATTTATCACATTAATCCGGTCCTGACACATGAAATCCATATTTCTTTCCCTGATCTTTATATCTGCCTTAAATACAGTTAGTTACAGCCAGTCTTCCGATAGTACCTTGGTTTATTATAACCAGGGCATTGCTGAAAATGAGGCCCGCCGCTTCCGCGAGGCGGAAAAGAATTTTAAGAAAGCGCTTGAATTGGATGCGAATCATCTGGAGAGTGCTATTGAGCTGGCAAAAGCTTTGTTAAAACAGAATCGGTATGCCGATGCCTGGAAAGCCTTTGAACATGCCGAAAAACTTGCACCGGAGCATCCGGAAGTAGTATCAAACCTGGCCACTTTGTCGTTTAATATGCGCCGCTTTGATGACGCAATTGCCTATGCGCAGAAAATGCAGCACCTGAAGTTAGAAGGGCAGGCCAATTACATGCTTGGCAAAAGTTACATTGCCCAGGAAAATTATGGTAAAGGACTGCAATATCTGCAACTGGCAGCCGGCGAAGACGAGAAGAACGCGGATATTTATTACACCATGGCGAAAGCCTACGCTGATATGAGTAATTACCGCAAATCGGCTGAATTGTTTGAAAAAGCCATCGCGCTTGATGATACCAAACCCTATTGGATATACGAAGCCAGCCTGATCTTTTATGCCATTCCCGATTATAAGAAGTCGCTCGAATATATGGAACTGGCAGGCGAAAAGGGATTGGTCAAAAACAACAACTATCTTGAAAACCTGGGGAATGCCTATTTGAACGCGAATCAATACGATAAAGCTATTGCTACGCTTAAGGAAGTGCTGGAACGCAAACCGATGGACCAGGAACTGTTGTATCAGGTTGCTCAGGCCAATTACAAGGCCGGTAATTATAAAGATGCTATTGCCTATTGGGACCAGGTGCTTGCCAATGATACGACCAATGCCCGCGCCTTATATATGATCGGCTTATCGTACCAGAAAAGCGGCGATAAACAAAAAGGACAGCACTTATGCGACGCCGCCATTAAGCTTGATCCCTCGCTGAGCAATCTCCGCCAGAAACAGGAGGGGATGGGATTTTAACTTCCCTGCAAATCGTGAATGAAACATTTGATCAGGTCATATAACTGCCCTGATCAGTCTGTTACTCCCTATTCGCTCACAATCAAAACATCATAGTGCTATCATATTTTAGCACCTGCTGTCCGGGCCTTGCATCATAGAAGGCAGGGTTGCCATGGCATGTCATTTGCACGTTCTATAAAACCATTAATCAGGGTTTTAATCTAAAACGCGTATTATGACAGGCAGAGACGGTTTTACTACAAGCCTGTGGCAGGCAACTTCTGAACCTTATTTATCCTCCTCCGTTATTTCAACTCAAAAGGAATTTGATATCATCATCACAGGCGGAGGTATCACCGGACTATCAACAGCGCTTAAGCTTCAGCAGGCAGGTTTGAAATGTCTTCTGCTGGAAGCCAGGAATCTATGCTATGGTACCACTGGCGGCACCACCGCCCATATAAATACCTTCTTTGATACCCCTTACAGTTCTATACAACAGGATTTTGGAAAGGAACAGGCAAAACAGGTTCATGCTGCAGCGGTCGCAGCGCTTGAAACCATTAAGCAAAACATCCGGGAGTATGGCATTGATTGTGGCTTTGAACATGTTCCGGCTTATATCTATGCAGAAAACAAAGAACAGGAAAAACAATTTGAAGATATTTTATCGTCGGGTAAGGAGGTGGGTTTAGACATTGCGGAAACCAATGAATTACCTGCTCCGCATAGTTTCCTTCGTGTATTGAAAATCAATGGCCAGGCCCGTTTTCATCCGGTACGGTATGTTTATGGCTTAGCAAAGGCATTTGAATCTATCGGCGGTACCATACTCCAGCAATGCCGCTTAACCAATGTCAAAACTGGTGACCGTATTGAAGCGGAAACAACGCAGGGAACATTCATCGCCCGTAAACTTATTTATGCAACGCATACACTTCCGGGTATAAATCTGTTACACCTTCGACTGGTACCATACCGCAGTTATGCCATGGCTGTTGAACTGAAAGATGATCAATATCCGACCCCGCTTTATTATGATCTTCAGGAACCTTATCATTATTTCCGCACGCAGGAAATTGACGGTAAACGCTATTTGATTGCAGGAGGAAAGGATCATAAAACCGGTGAAGAGGAAAATACGAACAAGCAATTTAGAGAACTCGAAGCTATTATACGTAAGAGTTATGCCGTGAAAGAGATAACGCACAACTGGTCTTCGCAATATTATGAACCGGCAGATGGGTTGCCGTACATCGGACATTTACCGGGCTTTTCCGATAACATATATGTCGCGACAGGATTTGGTGGGAATGGTATGACCTACAGCGGAATCGCTGCGCAGGTACTTACGGATATGCTTACACGATCCGGGGAAAGTCAGCTGGGCAGTCTATTTAGTCCGGGACGCATTAAACCTGTAGCCGGATTCACTGAGTTTGTTACCCATAACGCGCATGTAGCGCTTAATTTTCTGGGAAAGCTGTTGCCGTCTGACCGTATAGACGGATTGTCAGAACTGGCGCCTGGCGAAGGCAGAGTGGTGAAACTGGATAACAACAGGTTGGGTATCTACAAAGACGAAGGTGGAAAGGTCTATGCTGTTAATACAGCCTGCACCCACATGAAATGTTCTGTGAAATGGAACAGTGCTGAACGAAGCTGGGATTGCCCCTGTCATGGCGCGCGTTTCAGCATTAGCGGTGAAGTGCTGAATGCACCCGCGGATCTTCCGCTGGAACGTATCGAGCTCGATAAAGAATAAATTATAGACCGGAAAATTCTTTTCTATGGCCCTGAAAGAATACAGGAAAAAAAGGTCATTTACAAAAACTCCGGAACCGGAAGGCGGAACTCCGGATGAGAAGCAATTGCATTTTGTGATCCAGAAACATGATGCAAGCCGTCTTCATTATGATTTTCGGTTAGAGGTGGGCGGTGTATTGAAAAGCTGGGCAGTGCCTAAAGGGCCATCCGCTGATCCGGACGATAAACGTCTTGCCGTTATGGTTGAAGATCATCCCTATGATTACCGGAATTTCGAAGGGATCATACCCAAAGGACAGTATGGTGGCGGAACGGTGATTGTTTGGGATCAGGGTACTTATGAATCATTCAAAACACCGGGGGGATCAAAGGCTGAAATGGAAAAGACACTCCGCGCCGAACTTCGCCGGGGACTTGTAGAGGTGGTGTTACATGGTCAGAAGTTGAAAGGTAAATACGCATTGGTTAAGTCGAACTACCAGGGTGAAAACTCCTGGCTGTTGATGAAGATGAAGGATAAGTATGCGCGCAAAACAGATATTTTAAAAAAGGATAAATCCGTGCTTTCAGGAAAAACCATTGCACAAATGGAAAAAGATCCCGATAGAACCTACGGTGCTTCAGCGGATAAAGATGCTGCATCCGAGAATACCGATAAAAAAGCAACTTCAACTTCCGGAAAGAAAAAAGCCGCTAAGAAGGCGTCACCCCGAAAATCCACGACTTCAACACCGGCTGCTGAATCAGCGAAAAAATCGTCAACAAAAAGGGTGGTAAAAAAATCGGCTTCCAAAGCTTCAACTACCACCAAAAAATCCGCTAAAAAAAAAGCTAAACCCGTAGCAGAACCGAATATCTCCCAGGAAGAATTTACACCGGATACAGAATTAAGTGTTGCGGAACTGATCAAAAAGAAAGGCAAAAAGACCGCTTTTCCTGCTACACTGAAGCCCATGCTGGCCACCCTGACCAACAAGCCTTTCGATGAACCGGGCTGGGTTTATGAGGTAAAATGGGATGGATATCGCACGGTGGCACACCTGAACAAGGGAAAAGTGGAACTCAAGAGCCGAAACAATAAATCGTTCAATGAGAAGTTTTATCCCATTAAGGATGCGCTTGGCGAAATTTCACTGAATGCTGTTCTGGATGGCGAGATCATCGTTTCGAATGATCAGGGTGTTTCAGATTTTGGGCGACTGCAAAACTGGCGCAGTGAGGCGGATGGCGAACTGATTTTTTATGTTTTCGACATACTCTGGCTGGATGGATATTCCTTACTTGAGCTGACCCTCGAAGAGCGACGGTATATTCTTGGAAAAGTTCTGCCCGAAGATCCGCTGATCAGGATCAGCCAGGAATTCCGCAGCAGTGGTACAGACTTTTACGCGGCTGCAAAGCGGATGGACCTGGAAGGCATCATGGCCAAGAAAACAGATAGTACTTATAGTGCAGGCAACCGATCTAAAGAATGGCTGAAAATAAAGATCAACAAACGGGAGGAAGCGGTTATAGGCGGATACACGCGAAATGAAGGCACTACCAGGGGATTCAGCTCACTGCTGGTGGGGCAATACCGCGATGGAAAGCTGCGGTATACCGGTAAAATCGGAACGGGCTTTTCACACAAACAGCAACTTGAGATGCTGAAAACCTTTGAGCCGCTGGTGCGTAAAACAAGTCCGTTTGATGAAGAGCCTGATGTCAATAAACCTTCCCGTTTTCGTTCCAATCCACCTAAAGCAACGGCAACCTGGCTGAAGCCCGAACTGGTATGTGAGGTTTCTTTTACAGAGATGACCAGTGACGGTGTAATGCGGCATCCTTCGTTTGAAGGTATGCGTGAGGATAAACCCGCCCGAGAAGTAGAACCGGAGAAAACCGTTCCGATAGATGACCTGTTGGATCGAACCGACCTGCATGAAGCAGGGATCATCAAAAAGCAGGGTAAGGCTGAAAGAAAAACCCTGCTGAATCCTAAAGATGAGCAACAGGAAAAAACGCTCAACGGACATCGACTGAAATTTTCTAACGTGGGCAAGGTTTACTGGCCAAAGGAAAAGTTCACAAAACGGGATATGCTGAATTATTATTATCAGGCAGCCCCTTTTATTGTTCCTTATCTGAAGGACAGGCCTCAGTCGCTGAACCGTCATCCAGGCGGAATAACAGGGAAGGGATTTTACCAGAAAAATGTAACGGGTAAGGTGCCTTCCTGGATAGAGTTGTTTCCTTACGTATCGGAAGGCGAACAGAAAAACTATATGGTATGCACAAACGAAGCAGACTTGTTGTATATGGCTTCACTGGGATGTATTGAGATGAATCCCTGGAGCAGCCGGGTGCAGTCTCCGGATAACCCTGACTTCTGCATCATTGACCTCGATCCGGATAATAATGACTTCGACCAGGTGGTGGAGACAGCAAGAGTAACCAAATCCATACTGGATGCAGCGTCCATTCCGGGTTATGTGAAGACTTCAGGGTCTACCGGAATGCATATTTATATACCGTTGGGTGCGGCCTATGACTATGAGGTTTCTAAAGAATTCGGGCGATTGATTGCAACACTCGTTCATAACGAATTACCTGAATTTACAAGTATTGAACGCGCGACCGCAAAACGACGGGGAAAAATCTATATCGATTTCCTTCAGAACCGGCCACAGGCAACGGTTGCAGCGGCTTATTCCTTAAGGCCCAAGCCCGGAGCAACCGTTTCGATGCCCCTGCCCTGGAGTTCAGTTAAGAAAGGATTAAAGATAAGTGATTTCAATATCCGCAATGCCGTAGGTATCATGCGCGAGCAGGGCGACATCTTCGCGCCGGTTCTTGGAAAAGGGATTGATATCAGCCAGGCCATCAAAAACCTGGAAACCCTCTGAAATTACATTCTATCGGGAACCCGTATGCCCAGCAGTCCCATTGCTGATGACAAAACATTGACGGTCATATCGGCAAGCTGTAACCGAAGTTCGCGTTTATCATCCGATTCAGCTGTCAGGATCCGTAGTTCCGCCACAAAGGAATTGAAAGTCTGCGCAAGCCTAAAGGCATAATTCGCCACAACAGATGGATTCATTTCCGCACCGGCCTGCTCAATGATTACCGGGTATTTCTCCAGTTCTACCAGGAGTTTTTTCTCAGCCGGCAGCAATGCGCCATCTACCTGAACATGCGCTGGTTGCGCTTTTCGGAGGATAGATTTGGTGCGCGCGTGGGCATATTGTATAAAAGGACCGGTAAAACCATGAAAGTCGATGGATTCTTCCGGATTGAAGATCATGCGTTTTTTTGGATCAACGCGCAACAGGTAAAATTTCAGGGCTCCCAGGCCAATGGTATGATAAAGTTCATCCAGTTCCTCTTTCGTGAAATCATCAACCTTACCCAACTCAAGCGTTTTGTTTTCCGCGATATGCACCATCTCCGTTACGATATCATCGGCATCAACAACGGTACCTTCGCGGCTCTTCATTCTTCCGCCGGGAAGTTCTACCATTCCGTATGAAAGGTGAAAGATATTTTCCGCATTTGGAATGCCCAGCTTTCTGCAGATCAGTTTCAATACCTTCATATGGTAGTTCTGCTCATCACCGATTACGTAAATACTTTTTTCCATGCCATAGGCATCGTATTTACTTTTCGCCAATCCGAGGTCTTGTGTAATATATACCGAGGTGCCGTCACTGCGCAGCAATAATTTTTCATCGAGGCCGTCGTTGGTCAGATCGATCCATACGCTGCCGTCTTCGCGCTGATGAAACAATCCACTGCTGAGGCCTTCCTGAACAAAATCTTTACCCAGCAGGTAGGTTTCACTTTCATAATACGTTATATCAAAATCGGCGCCTATCCTTCGGTAGGTTTCGCCAAAACCATCATAGACCCAATTGTTCATCTGGCGCCATAGGTTCAGTACTTCAGGATCGCCATTTTCCCATTTCAACAGCATTTCGCGCACTTCACGCATGATAGCCGTATTGTTCCGCAGCAGGTCATTGATCTCGCCTTTAAGGGTGGCGAGCTTTTCAGGTGATCCTTCCTGTTCTGTTCGAATTTGCTCAAGCTTTTTTAATTTTTCAGCATCTGAAGGGCTAAGCTGACTGACATCACCTGCAGCGACAGATTCCGCCAGCAGGGCAGCCTGGCGCTGTAACTCTTTTTCGAATTTTACATAATAATCGCCCACCAGGTGATCGCCTTTTGTACCGGTGGTTTCGGGAGTGGCATTATTACCGAACTTCTGCCAGGCCAGCATGGATTTACAGATATGAATGCCCCGGTCGTTGACGATACAGGATTTAATGTCATCAAAACCATT
>JAEYRC010000352.1 GCA_023409675.1 Bacteroidota bacterium | reverse complement strand
TTAATATACTGATCCTGTGCAGAAGGAAAACGATAAGCTGTCTGATAGGAAAGGCGGATATTATTATCTTCAGCCACTTTAATCAGTGCGGTTGCCCGTGGCGTAACCCTTCCCTTGAAATTTTCATTTTTATCATAGCGTATAGATCCTGTGAGCTTCAATACATCATTCAGCAGCCGTTTTTGAAGCTGTACGTAGCCACCATATTCATTGATCTTTATGCTGCCGGCCGTATCAGCGAAAATGGTTCCCTGCGAATTGAGCGCAAAGATGCGGTAGTTTGCGCCTACCAGCACATCCACAAACTTGATCTGATCGGATAAATTGTATTGCCCTTCGAAATGATACAAATCGGTCCGGTCTGCGAATTGTGCACCTCCCTCACCTATCGGTGTGCTGATGGCTTTATTGAAAGCGTTTTTGAATCCTTCAGATCCGGGTAGAAATCTTCCCTGATTAGCTGCAGCACGTGCCAGCGCATGCGCCTGTGCTGATGGAGCACCCTGAAGTACAGCACCGGAATAGTTTCCTGAATAAATACCAAACCAGTCTGCATCACTTCTCCAGGCACGGTTTACGGCTACTGAGGCTATAGTGGAAGCATAACTGTCGCCGGAATTTTCCTGGGTAGTATAAGCTCGTAAAAACCAGTTGGTGCTTTTTATTTCAGCCTTATACTGACCCATGATCAGATTTTTCAGCGAATAGCGGTCGGCACCCGTGTACACTGTAGTACCGGTTCCCCAATAGCCCACCAGGGATGCTTCAGTGGTAGCATTTAACTTATAAAACAATCCGCCATTCAACCGAACATTATAGGTGTTATAATCCACCATATCCGATTCATTATAACCGGTACGGCTTACAAACTGTGAACCGTAAACATTATTTCGTAATCCCAGGTTGAATGGAATAA
This sequence comes from Bacteroidota bacterium, assembly GCA_023409675.1. Taxonomy (GTDB): domain Bacteria; phylum Bacteroidota; class Bacteroidia; order Chitinophagales; family Chitinophagaceae; genus Flavitalea. The sequence continues at coordinate 2,478 of JAEYRC010000352.1, read as the reverse complement.
GATTGGTTACGGCAGGACGAAGCGCTTCGGGAAACTGGCCGATAAAGCCCTGAACCTGTGCAGGAGTGGGTTGAGCCGGCAGCATCTGCAGCATTTGTACAATATCTACGGTACCACTGGTTGCCGCAAGTATACCCGCGCGGGTTTGCGCCTGGTAGGCCTGGGCAATTGACGCCATGCTGGCGCTTACTTCATCTCCAAAAACATTCACACCGTCATAATTGGGATCACTTTCACGGTCGCCGGTTTTGAGTGAACTGAATACATTATTCCGGGCCAGGTTACGGGTATCCTGTGCCTGCCAGTCCTGCGCGGAAATCAACTGACCACTGACTTTAAACGCAAAACGTTCACTGACTTTCTTGGCCCAGCGAAGACTCCAGTCGTAATAGGGCGCGGGAGAACGCTGACTGCCATCAATATGGTTAACACCCTGTTTGATCTGGAAACTCAGTCCCTGGTATTTAAATGGATCTTTAGACGTCATCAGCAGGGTTCCATTCATACCCCCCGGACCGTACAGCGCTGACGAAGCACCCTGCAGCAGCTCTACATTATCCACATCCAGTTCAGTCATACCGATTACACTACCGACTGCGAAATTCAGACCGGGAGCCTGGTTATCCATCCCATCCACGAGCTGATTGAAACGAAGGTTACCGCTACCATTAAAGCCGCGGGTACTCAGGGTTCGGAAGGTCAGACTTGACGTGGTCAAGTCAGCTCCTTTCATGTTTGCGATCGCATCGTAGTAATTCGGAGCGGCAGCTCTTCTGATGCCCTGAACATTCATCCGTTCAATAGAAACCGGAGATTCAAGGATCCGCTCAGCGACCCGACTGGCCGATACCACCACTTCGACCCCTAAACTGGTTCCCGGCTCCAGCGAAATATCAAGCGCTGACGCTGTTGACGTTACCGTCACTTCGCGGGTAAAATAACCAATGGAAGAAAAGATCAATACGTAGGGTGGTTCTCCGGTAACTGTCAAACTGAATGAGCCATCTTCACCGGTGAAGGTCCCTGAAGCAGTTCCCTTAAGGGTTACTGAAACCGCCGGAATGGCTTCCGAGGTTTCACTGTTCTTAACTTTTCCTGAAATAATATTTGATTGAGCACTGGCTGCGAGAGTGGTTAGGGAGGCCAGCACCAGCGCCGCTAATAAACGGTTTAGTTTTCTCATATGGCAACTTTTAGTATTAGCAAATTAAAGTAATGTAATGCTCATGCAGAAATTTATTTCTCTCTTAATTTACTGATTTTTAGAGATATATTTTACTGATGAAAGAAAATTATCTGATGCGGTGTATATTCGGTTTATGAAACAATTTTCCTTCAGAAACCAGACGAAATATTACCAGGGTAAAGTGCGGGATGTATATACTATTGCGGATACCTGGATTGTGATGATTGCTTCCGATCGCATCTCCGCTTTTGATGTTATTCTTCCAAAAACAATACCTTTCAAAGGACAGGTCCTGAACCAGATCGCGGCATATATGCTGAATGCCACCAAAGATATCTGCCCTAACTGGCTGCTGGATGTTCCCTCCCCCGTTGCAAGCATTGGCTGGAACTGTGAACCGATCAAGATTGAAATGGTGGTCCGCGGAAACCTGACCGGTCATGCATGGAGAACCTACAGAGATGGTGGAAGGGTTTTATGCGGTGTTCCCCTGCCGGAAGGCATGAAAGAAAATGACTTCTTCCCCTCACCGATTATTACGCCCACCACAAAAGCCGATAAAGGCCATGATGAAGATATTTCTAAGAAAGAAATTCTACAGCGCGGACTGGTTACGGAAGCTGAATGGATACAACTGGAATTATATGCACGCAAACTTTTTCAGCGTGGTAAGCAGATTGCCGCGGAACGCGGACTGATCCTGGCTGATACAAAATATGAATTCGGCAAACGTAGCGGAGTAATTATGCTGATGGATGAAGTGCATACACCTGACTCTTCCCGGTACTTCTATGCAGATGGCTTTGAAGAACGCCTGGAAAAAAATAAAAAACAACTACAACTCAGTAAGGAATTCGTTCGCGAATGGCTGATCGAAAATAATTTCATGGGTCAGAAAGGGCAACAGGTGCCTGAAATGACACCCGAATGGATTGAAACCATCCGCAACCGCTACATTGAACTGTATGAAAAGATCATTGGAGAAAAATTTAAACCGGAAATTCCTTCAGAAACGGATGTGTATGACAGTATTGTAGCCTCGCTGGAGAAGCAATACTAAGCGCATCCTATAATATGTCGACATTAGTTTAAAGCCAGTCGGGTTAATGATTAAAATCCGCTGGCTTTATTGTTTTAGTACCGAACTGATAGTAACGAAAGAATTGCATTACCCAGGTTTATAGTTTGAACAAACCATCATCTATCAGGATCATCGGTCATTACAGTTCATCCATCCTGCTTGCGCAAACTGTCCATACGCTGACGCGATTTATTGAAAATCATTATACCAT
>JAEYRC010000333.1 GCA_023409675.1 Bacteroidota bacterium | reverse complement strand
GATAAATACCGTAATGATTTCAACAACTGCACCATTCGCTATGGCGATATGAAAAGACAACTGGCAGAGGATATGGTGAAATTTATTACTCCGATCCGTGAAAAAGCGGAAGCTATCCGTAAGGATGAGCCTTATCTTAAGAAGGTAATGACAGAAGGCGCGGAGAAAGCCCGGGCCAGCGCCGCGGCCACGCTGGAGAAAGTGAAAGCAGTGATGGGATTAAATTATTATTGAAAGTAATAAAGCGACAGAATTTTATAAATCGATCAAACGCAAGTCGGGGAAATTAAACCTGGGTCATGGCAAAAACAAAAAAACCAAAGCATATCGCGATAGCCGGAAATATCGGGGCCGGCAAAACCACACTCACCGAATTGTTGAGCAAACATTACCGCTGGATTCCACAGTTTGAAAATGTGGATAATAACCCATACCTGTTTGACTTTTATGAAGATATGCCCCGCTGGAGCTTTAACCTGCAGATCTATTTTCTCAACAGCCGCCTCAACCAACTGCTCGACATACAACGGGGCACCGAAACCATTGTTCAGGTTCGCACCATATATGAGGATGCCCAGATCTTTGCACCGAACCTCCATGAAATGGGCCTGATGAGCAAGCGTGACTTCGATAACTACTTTGAATTTTTCGAAACCTTAAAGTCCATGGTGCAGCCCCCCGATCTGCTGATCTACCTTAAAGCTTCCGTACCAACGCTGGTTGCGCAGATACAGAAAAGAGGCCGTGAATATGAAGAAAACATCCGCCTCGATTACCTGAAACGCCTGAACGATTATTATAACCGCTGGATCGAGAAATACAATGAAGGCCCCTTACTGGTGATCGATATCGACCAGAATAAATTCCCGGAAAATGAAGAACATCTTGGAGAAATTATGCGCAAAATTGATGCGCAACTCTATGGATTGTTTTAACCGTGATCCTCAATTGATCACTTCTTACGGTAATCCTTAAACGCTTCCAGGGCTTTCAGTTCGTCATTGATCTTCTTTTCCCATTCGGCCTGTTTGTCGGGAATCCTGGAATGATCTGTTTCGCGGTCATAGGCCGATTGAAACTGATGGTGACTGGTCATGATTTCCTGGTAAATGCGGTTGATATCATCCGAAATGGTCTTAGGATTGTATTTGTATGCCTTCAGGGCTTTAAACATTTTGCGGGCATACAGTTCTGCGATATCAAAGTGACCCTGCTCATGCGCAAGGATGTAATCGGTTTTTACCTTACCCCACGATTTAACGGTATTAAAGCGGCAGCGAATATAAAACTTCAGTTCCTGCTGATCATATTCAAAATCAATATTGATGCTGCTGCTGGTCAGCGCCGCATTGGGTGAGGCAGGGTCTGGTGTGCCTTTGAAATCCGTCCAGGTCAGTTTGCGCTTCTCCGACCAGTCAATGAGTTCGGTCTTCTCAGATACAGTGGTCTGGATACCGAAAAGAAAAGTTATGATAAGGGAAAAAATCATCCGGTAATGCGTTTTGAATGAAGTTCAAAGTTCGCATTAAATAAAAAAAAGAATTCACAAAACGCGGCTCAGCGCCTTAATGAACTGTTAAGGCAATGGCCCTGCAGCAATTATTCGCGGGTCAACTTCCGCTTCAAATTTTTTGAAGTTGCTGCGGAACAGTCCGGCCAGGAAATGTGCCTTTTCTTCATATGCCTGCTCATTGCTCCAGGTGTTTCTGGGATGCAGAATTTCTGATGGAACACCGGGACATTCATCGGGCATCTGTAAACCGAATTGCCGATGCAGTGAATAGCTTACGGTATCCAGCTTCCCTTCCAGGGCCGCCTTAACCATAGCGCGGGTATAAGCCAGCGATATCCGATGCCCCTCTCCAAAAGCGCCACCGGTCCAGCCGGTATTCACCAGCCACACTGTTGATCCGTAGAGGGCCAGTTTTTCTCCCAGCATCCGCGCGTATACACCCGGATGAAGCGGAAGAAATGGTGCGCCAAAACAGGCACTGAAGGTCGATTTCGGTTCGGTAATGCCATCTTCTGTTCCGGCTACCTTCGCTGTATACCCTGATATGAAATGGTAAAGCGCCTGGTCAATGCTCAGCCGCGATATGGGCGGCAGAACACCGTGCGCGTCGCAGGTCAGGAAAAAAATGTTTTTCGGAATTTTTCCTATTGAAGGATTGACCGCATTTTGAATATAATGGATGGGGTAGGATACCCGGGTATTCTCCGTAATGGATTTATCGGAATAATCTACCGTATTGGTGCCGGGATAGAAATTAGTATTTTCAAGCAGGGCCCCTTCCCGGATCGCCTGATAGATCTGTGGTTCCTTCTCCTGGCTCAGGTCGATGGTCTTGGCATAGCATCCGCCTTCAAAATTAAAAATCCCATGATCCGACCAGCCATGCTCATCATCCCCAATCAGGTAACGCTCCGGATCAGCGCTCAGCGTTGTCTTGCCTGTTCCACTGAGTCCGAAAAACAGTGCGGTCTCTTCATTTCGACACATATTAGCGGCGCAATGCATGCTCAATACATTATGCTGCAACGGAAGTATAAAATTCAGGACCGAAAAAATTCCCTTTTTGGTTTCACCGGTATAGCCGGTTCCCGCAATCAGAATCATTTTTTTACTGAAACTGATGACGGCCGCATTGGAATTGCGGATGCCACAATACTCCGGATCAAGTTTTAGTCCGGGAACACAGATGATGGTCCATTCGGGAGAAAATCCGGCCAGGTCGTATTCGGTAGGCCGGATAAACATATTATAGGCAAACAGGTCTGTCCAGGGTTTTTCACTGATGGTTCGAATATTCATCCGATAGGTCTTATCCGCACAGGCATAACCATCTCTCACCCAAATTTCCGGTAAGGTGCCCACATACTCCGTAACTGTATTGTATATACGCCGGAAATATGTTTCTTCAAGGGGAATATTTATGTCGCCCCAGTTAACGCGTTCATCACTGACCGGATCCCTTACGATGTATTTATCTTTCGGACTGCGGCCCGTAAACGTTCCGGTATGTATTACCAGCGCTCCCGTATCGGCAAGTTTTCCTTCACCGGTGCGGAGGGTATCCTGCACCACTTCAGCCGGGGGTAACTGATAATGAATGTTATTTCCAGTAGGGATTCCTAACCGATTCAGGTGTTCCGGATTCAATGCAATCGTTAATGCTGTCATGGCAACGCGTTTGGGGGAACGAAAGTAATTTTAATAAATATTCAAAACAAATTGCTATATGCCGATCATCTTGAAAAATATATGGCTAATGATGTAAAATACTGAAAATTATCTAACTAACAAATGTTAGTTCATAAAATAATATCGCCTGTTCAGGCATTGATTGCGAATTTTATAAATCCATTGATTTTCATAATTTTCTGGTTTAGCCGGCGATTATGATCCGGAACGCTTTCATTCTTTACTTTTACATTAAACAGTATGAACCGCTTATGAAATATTTACCCCTCGATCCTACCATATTCATAACCAACCGTAAGCGCTTTGCCGCCCGGATGGAAAAGAACAGCATTGCCATTTTTAACAGTAATGATGAATTACCCCTGAATGCGGATGCTCTGTATAAATTCAGGCAGAACTCAGACCTTTTCTGGTTGTCGGGAATTGAACAGGAAGATTCGATGGTGATCCTGTATCCGGATAATCCTGATGAGAAATACCGCGAAGTGCTGGTGCTGGTTCGTCCGAATGAACTCAAGGAAAAATGGGATGGTAAGCGTTTACGGGCGGAGGAAGCCCGGCAGATCTCCGGAATTCAAACCATTGTGTGGCTCGATACGCTCGACCCATTGCTGCAGCCCTGGATTCATCTTGCCGATAATATTTACCTCAATACCAATGAGAATAACCGCAAAGCGAATCTGGTACCCGTTCGGGATTATCGTTATGCGGAAGAGCTGCGCAAACGCTATCCCCTGCATCAATACCTCAGGGCGGCAAAGATCATGCGTGAACTGCGACCGGTTAAATCGGCAGCGGAAGTTGACATCATTAAAAAAGCTATCGATATCACCGATAAAACCTTTCGCCGCCTGCTGAAATTTATCCGGCCGGGGGTGATGGAATATGAAATTGAAGCCGAAATTCTGCATTCCTTTCTTTCGAACCGGGCTACCGGTGAAGCGTATGGAAGTATTATTGCCAGTGGCGACAGGGCCCGAACGCTGCACTATGTGTCGAACAACCAGGAATGTAAGGATGGCGAATTAATATTGATGGATTTTGGGGCTCTGTATGGCGGCTATGCAGCGGATCTGACCCGCACCGTCCCGGTAAACGGCAGGTTCACCAAACGGCAGAAAGAAGTTTATAATGCCTGCCTTAACCTGCACAACTATGCGAAATCGATACTGAAGCCGGGCATATCCATCCTGAACTACACGGCAAAAGTTGGTGATCAGGCCACCAAAGAATTCAAACGCATTGGCCTGCTAAGCGCTGCGGATATAAAAAATGAAGATAAAGACAACCGTGCCTACCGGAAATACCTCTACCACGGTATTTCCCATCATCTCGGCCTCGATGTGCATGACCTTGGCAATTACAACGAACCGATAAAACCCGGCATGGTGTTCACCATTGAACCTGGCATCTATATCGAAGAAGAACAAATGGGTATCCGCATTGAAAACAATTACTGGATCACTAAAACCGGTAATACCGATCTGATGAAACAGATTCCCATCACCGCGGATGAAATTGAACGCCTGATGAAATCCTGAAATTCTGTTGACTAAACCTGCATATGAAACATATTCCCAACCTTTTTACGCTCCTCAATCTTGTATTTGGTTTTGCCGCTGTTATTTTAATCCTTCAAACCGGTGAAACCCTGGTGATGTCGAATGATACGGGTAACTGGATCGCCCAGTTGCCTGAGAAAATCTGGTGGGGAAGCATCTGTATCGGCATAGCGGCGGTAATTGATTTTCTGGATGGTTTTGTCGCCCGCCTGTTCCGGGCCGAATCGGAGATTGGTAAACAACTCGATTCCCTGGCCGATGTGGTGAGTTTCGGCGTCGCTCCGGGTTTAATTCTATACCAGTTGTTGCGCATCAGCTATATCCAGGAAGAAACAGCGCTCGACACATCGGTATGGATGCTTGCGCCTGCCGTACTGATTCCCTGCGCTGGCGCTTACCGGCTGGCACGCTATAACGTACAGGCAGGAACGCAGCCGGGTTTTCGCGGTGTTCCCATACCTGCGGCAGGGTTACTTATCGCAAGCCTGCCCCTGATCCTGTTGTATGATAATTTTGGCCTGACCACCGTATTGGTGAATAAATGGTTTTTATATGGGCTGATTGTGCTGTTAAGCTGGCTGATGGTTAGCAGCCTGCCGCTTATGGCGCTTAAGTTTCGCAGTTATGGATTGAAAGAAAACCTTCCGGCCTACCTGCTGTTGTTGATTGGCGTGCTTTCCGCGGTTCTGCTGGGATGGGTGGCGGTACCGGTAGTTTTTGCGGCCTATCTTATTATATCACTAATCGTCGCAAAAAATAAGGCCACTCAAAATCCGTAATCAACGCGGATGGATTGATGAAATTGAAGTAGGTTTGCGAACATAAAATTTAGCTCATGACCTATTCCGTTAAGGTAACTGTAATGCCGCTTAAAGATTTACTGGATCCGCAGGGGAAAGCAGTGTTGTCGGGTTTGCAAAATCTAAAAATTTCAGCCGTTTCAGATGTTCGGATCGGTAAAAGTATTTTTTTAACGGTTGAGGCAGATACTGCTGATCAGGCGGAGCAGATCGCTGAAGAAGCTGCCCGCAAACTGCTGGCTAACCAGGTAATGGAATATTTTGAAGTACAGGTTCAGTAAGCACTGCTCTCCCGATTTTAGTTAGATTTGATTATGCTGTATATCGTTCCAACGCCAATAGGAAATCTTCAGGATATAACGCTGCGGGCGCTGGAGGTGCTGAAAACAGTCGATCTGATCCTGGCAGAGGATACCCGGACCAGCGGAAAATTGCTTAAACATTATACTATTACAACTCCGCTTACCCCCTTTCATCAGCATAATGAACACCAGGTGGTTCGCCACCTGATCACTCAACTGTCGAACGGTAAATCCATGGCCGTAATATCAGATGCCGGCACACCGGGAATTTCTGATCCGGCCTTCCTGCTCGTTCGTGAATGCATCCGGGAAGGAATACGTGTGGAAACCCTGCCCGGCGCTACAGCGTTCGTTCCCGCGCTCATCAACAGCGGGCTGCCGGCAAATCGCTTTTGTTTTGAAGGATTTATTCCCCTGAAAAAAGGGCGGCAAACCCTGTTGAAAAGCCTGGCCGGAGAAACCCGCACCATGATTTTTTATGAATCACCCATGCGCCTGTTACGAACGCTGGAAGATTTTTGCCTCTATTTCGGTGAATCGCGTCAATGCAGTGTCAGCCGTGAACTGTCAAAACTTTATGAGGAGAATATGCGGGGAACCCTTCGGGAAGTATCCAACCATTTCCGCGCAAAAACCGTCAAAGGAGAGATTGTTATTGTTGTGGAAGGATTGACAAAATGAATTCTTCTGTATACAAATGACCTGGCACCAGTTAAGGTTTGGAGATCCATAGAGAATTCAGCACATTCAATGAAAATCCATATAATTCTCCCGAAAACAGAAATATTAGTAGATTCAATAAAATACAACGCATGAATAGAAAGGTTTTGATGATAGCCGCCGCAGTATGCTTCAGCCTGCCGGCTTTTGCGCAGACCGCCCGCTGGCAGCAGAAAGTTAAGTACACCATGGATGTTCAGGTGGATGTTAACACCAATAAACTGAACGGTAAACAGAAACTGGAGTACACCAATAATTCTCCCGATACGCTCGACAGGGTGTTCTATCATTTGTACTGGAACGCGTTTCAGCCGAACAGTATGATGGATGTCAGAAGCCGGGAACTGGGCAAAATCAGTGTTGGAGGTAACCGCCCCGAATGGGACGGCCGCGTCCGGGACAGGATTGCCGCGCTGAAAGAAGATGAGATCGGTTATCAGAAAATCCTCTCTTTGAAGATGAACGGCAGTGATCAGCCCTTTACCGTACATGAAACTATTCTGGAAGTAAATCTGAACAAACCAATTCTTCCGGGTAAAACGGTCACCTTCGATATGGTATTTGAAAGCCAGGTTCCGGTGCAGATTCGTCGCGCCGGCCGCGATGCGGCTAATGGTGTACGTTACAGTATGAGTCAGTGGTATCCTAAAATGAGCGAATACGATTTTGAAGGCTGGCATCCCAATCCCTACATCGCCCGCGAATTTCATGGCGTATGGGGTGATTTCGATGTAAAGATTACCATCGATAAAAGCTATATCCTTGGCGGAACAGGTTACCTGCAAAAACCCGAAACTATAGGTTACGGATATGAACCCAAAGGCGCTAAGGTGAATCGCCCCGCGGGTGATAAGCTCACCTGGCATTTCATCGCACCAAATGTGCATGATTTCATGTGGGCTGCCGATCCGCACTACAAACATATCACCCGTACAATTCCAAACGGACCGGTTATCCATGTTTTATACAACCGCGATACTGAACAGCTCAGGGAAAATTATGACCGTCTTCGCGATGGTCAGAAGGCCTCGTATAATAATGATTTCAATAAATATGTTGAGTCGATTGATGAGCAATGGACTACTGTAGCCGATGCAGCTGTTACCGTGCTGCCTTTCATTGAAAAACATTTTGGTAAATACCCCTACAAGCAATATTCGTTTATACAGGGTGGTGATGGTGGTATGGAATACGCCATGTCTACACTGCTTAACGGTCCGGGCCTGGGAACCGTTATTCATGAATGGATGCACAACTGGTACCAGATGGTACTGGCTACCAATGAATCGTTATATCCCTGGATGGACGAAGGCTTTACTTCATGGGCCACTGATTTGGTGCAGGATTACTACCGGCAAACGGTAACCCGTAAGTCGCTGGAAGACAATCCGGCTGCCCTTGCCCGCCTCGATTCCATGTCGAAGCAATTGCCACTGTATCACGGCGGCAACTACCGCAGTTACTACAGCCTGGCTAAAAGCAATATCGAAGAACCCATGACCACACATGCCGACCATTACAGCACCAACAGCGCATATGGCGCGGCAGCATACTCTAAAGGTGCGGTGTTTTTAAGTCAGCTTGGCTACATTACCGGTAATGAAACCCTTGGGAAGATCATGCTGGCTTATTACGATCAGTGGAAGTTCAAACACCCCAACGTGAATGATTTCATCAGGGTTGCGGAAAAGCAAAGCGGAATGAAACTCGACTGGTACCGGCAATATTGGGTAAACACGACCAAAACCATCGATTACGGAATTGACAGCCTTTGGGAAGAAGGTGGGAAAACGAAAATCAGGCTGCGCCGCATCGGCCAGATGCCCATGCCGATAGACCTGAAAATCGAGTATAAAGATGGTTCTGCCGAAATGGCCTATGTACCGATGTACCTGATGTTCGGTAAAAAACCGGCTGAAGATAATACGCCCCGTAAAGTTTTCGAAGCCTGGAAATGGACGCACCCCACCTATGTAGTAGAAGTGGACAAAAAACTCAGCGAATTCAAATCGGTGGAAATTGATCCTTCTCAGCGTATGGCCGATCTGGAACGCAGAAATAATAAGCTCGACCTGAACTGGTAAACCCGTTCAACATTGAGCAAATAAAAAACAGCTGTCAGGATTCTGGCAGCTGTTTTTTTTAGGAAGGTGTAATGGTTACTGATATTGATCAGAAGGGCAAAGTTAAGGTGATGAACAGCCAGATGCAATACCACTTATGGGGTATTTATTACCGGCCATAATAGCGGTTGATGGCTTCTACCCGGTTGTTGACATGCAGCTTTTCATAAATATGATACACATGCTTGCGCACGGTTTCCTGGCTGATGAACAACTGAGCGGCAATCTCTTTATACAGTAGCCCTTTGGCAAGATGTTCCAGGATTTCTTTTTCGCGGTTCGATAATACACTTAACAGGGGATTGTCGAGCAGGTTGACTTCCGCGGATTGTTTGTGCTGAAATGCTGCCACCACCTTGCGGGCGATCTGGCTGCTCATGGGCGCTCCGCCCGCATGCAATTCACGGATGGCTTCCAGGAGTTTTACCGGGGCGGTTTTCTTCAGGATATACCCAGAGGCGCCGGCACTTAGGGCCTCGAATATTTTTTCATCATCTTAATACACCGTGCACATCATGAATAAAATTGATGGATTATCCGCTTTGATCTGCCGTACACATTCAATCCCACTGGGGCCATCGCCAAGATGAATATCCATGAGTACAACCTCCGGTTGAAGTACCGGAATATTATTAACAGCTTCCTCCGCGTTCTCAAATGCCCCCAGCAGGTTAAAACCTTCAGACATAATGATGATCTGTTCCAGTGCGGAACGGATATCGCGGTTATCATCTACTATGCAAACATTTATATCCATCACAACAAAGATTGAATCTTATCCTTGTATTTAGAATACTACTTTGTGGTAGTTTTCACCGCTTTACAGGTAAACCATTAATCAGCGGGGTACGAAGGATGAATTTTTCCTGAAAATGCGGTTCTTTGAAGATTGTACTGATTTCTACCGCGAAAGGCCGGCAACCGCTCTCGGCGATCTCCTGGGCCAGATCCCCGCCTTTCAGGCAAATCAGTCCATTGGAATGCTGTGCCTCCAGTTTTCGGTCAGCCTGGCGCTGAATCAGTGGTTTCGACCAGGTCCAGAGTTGTTTTAAGGGTGCAACCGCCCGGGAAACCACTGTATCAAACTTTCGATCGGTAATCTGCTCGGCACGCTGATGAGCAGTCGTTACATTTTTCAGCCTGAGCTTTTCCACCACCGCATTCACCACGGTAATTTTTTTGCCGATACTGTCAACCAGGTGAAATTGCGCATCCGGAAAAAAGATCGCGAGGGGAATGCCGGGAAAACCTCCGCCTGTGCCAAGATCCAGCACTTTTTTGCCCGACAGGTCAAATACCGCGGCAATGCTCAGCGAATGCAGTACATGCTTTTCGTATAAGCTGTCGATATCTTTCCGTGATAATACATTGATCACCTGGTTCCATTCGCTATACACCTCCTGCAGCAAACTGAATTGCTGTAGCTGCAGATCGCTTAGTCCGGTGAAATACGACCGGATCAGTTCCAGGTTTTTTTGGGTTTCTTCCATAATGCCGGTGCAAAAATGCAATAATAAATGAACATCCACAGATCAAAAAGCCACCACCAGGCGAAAAGATCGTTTTCCTGCAGTTTACGCGTGGTCCGGTAATACACAATTGAAAATACGATGAAACGCAGCAGGAAAATTCCGGTAACGATCATCCAGTTCATATAAAAGAAACTGGCTGCCAGCAGGGGATAAAAAAGAAAATGGGAGAGAGAATACAGTCCCAGTAAAAACTTATGCTTCCCTTTGTAATATTTTGAGGTCGAAAAATGCCGCAGTTTCTGCCGGTGCCAGTCGCCAAACGTTTTCTTTGGTTCAGAATAGGTAAACGCTTCCGGGTCGATTACTACCGCGGTATTGTGTTTATTAGCAACTTTATTGATGAACAGATCATCATCACCGCCGGCCACGTGGTTTAAGGAAGAAAAGCCTTTATTTTTCAGAAAAAGGTTTTTCTTATAGGAAAGATTCCGGCCAACACCCATATAGGGAAGGCCTGCCAGCGCAAAAGAAAAATACTGCATGGCGGTATGCAGCGTTTCAAAGCGGATCAGCTTGTTGAGAAGGCCCGGATGCCTCGTATAAGCGCCATAACCCAGCACAATTTCTATTCCTTCGCGGTAACCATCCTGCATTTTCTGAAGCCAGTGCTCGGATGCGGGCACACAGTCGGCATCGGTCAGCAGCAGAATTTCATGGCGGGCTTCTTTGATACCGATCGACAAGGGATATTTTTTTCCGGGAATGCCCTTCGCTTCCTGTTCGAGGTTGACAATATGAAGACCTTTGAAGGTTTTTTTAAATTCTTCCAGCAGGTAGCGCGTTTCATCCTGGCTGTTGTGGTTGACCACAATAACTTCATGTGTGGATGGGTATTGCTGCACCAGAACACCGGGAAGATTGCGTACCAGGTGATCAGATGCATCACGGGCACAAATGATCAGGCTAACGGGATGTTGTTGTGATTGTTGTTTTTCAGAAACTTTATAACTACCCGGACGCATATACAACAGGATCGCATAAATGAGCTGAATGAGGGTAACCAGGCAGAAGAGATAAAACAATCCCTGCAGAATCAGCATCAGAACATCCATAGTAGCCACAGTTTAGCGCATCAGGGGATGGAATGGTAAAACATCTCCCGGCAGGCGGCGAAATTAAGGTAGAAAATACGTATTCTACCGGAAATTTTAACGTTCAGAATAATTGGTTAAAAGGCATTCAGGAACCAGTCTGCCGGTGGTTTGACAGCGGATGGTTGTATCTTGCGCCCTTATCATATGGCAGCATTAACTTTTGAGATCAATGGGCTGGATAGCCGGGGTAAAGCAAGGGCGGGAACGATCACGACCGATCACGGACAAATTGAAACGCCGATCTTCATGCCGGTGGGTACAGCAGGTTCAGTAAAAGGCGTAACCAATCTTCAGCTCGAACAGGAAATAAACGCCCGCATTATACTCGGCAATACCTATCACCTTTTTCTGCGTCCCGGAATTGAAACCCTTCAAAAAGCAGGCGGACTGCACCAGTTCACCGGCTGGCAGCGACCGATCCTTACCGATAGTGGCGGCTACCAGGTGTTCTCCTTATCGGGCACCCGGCGCATTAATGAGGAAGGAGTGATGTTTCAGTCGCATATCGATGGATCAAAACATTTATTCACGCCTGAAAATGTAATGGATATCCAGCGTGCCATTGGCGCGGATATTATTATGGCCTTTGATGAATGTCCGCCATACCCTTCGGAATATGCCTATGCCGAAAAATCAATGCACCTCACCCACCGATGGCTCGACCGGTGCCGAAAGCGTTTCGCGGAGCATGATAACGCTTATGGCTATACGCAGAATCTTTTTCCGATAGTACAGGGTGGAACCTATGAAGACCTGAGAAAGCAATCCTGCGATTATATTCATGGGACAGATGCGGCAGGAAATGCCATCGGTGGACTCAGCGTGGGCGAGCCCGAACAAATGATGTATGATCTCTGTCAGCTCTGCTGTGAAAATCTTCCGGATCATAAGCCCCGCTACCTGATGGGGGTAGGCACCCCCTGGAATATTTTGGAATGCATTGGGATGGGGATTGATATGTTCGATTGTGTGATGCCCACCCGAAACGGACGCAATGCCATGTTGTTCACCTCTGCCGGCGTTATCAATATCCATAATAAGAAATGGGAGCATGATTATTCTCCGATCGATTCGGGAATAGATTGCTACACCAGTAATCATTACAGTAAAGCATACCTGCGCCATCTATTCAAATCGAAGGAACTGCTGGCCTTCACCATTGCAAGCGTTCACAACCTCGCCTTTTACCTCGACCTGGTACGGCAGGCCAGGAAACATATTCTGGCCGGCGATTACAGCATATGGAAAGACGAGCAGGTTCAACGGTTAAAGACAAGATTATAGGTGAGCAGCAGATAAACAGTAATTTTGAGAGACAATGCTGAAAATTCTCGACCGCTATATCATTTCCAAATTTCTATCCACCACGGTGTTTATAGTGGTGATATTCTCTGTTATTGCGGGCGTTATCGATACCAGTGAAAAGGCGGATGATTTTGTAAAATCCGGCCAATCGTCTTATTATATCCTCACCCATTATTTTGCCGGGTTCATTCCTTTCATTATTTCCATGATCTTTCCGCTCATGGTATTTATTGCGGTAATTCTGTTTACCTCAAAAATGGCGGGCAGAACAGAAATAGTCGCGATACTGGCCGGTGGGGTGAAGTTCAACCGGTTTCTCCGTCCGTATTTTATCGGCGCCATTATTTTGGGATCTGTATTCTGGTATGCCAACCAATACCTGATCCCTAAAGCGAATGTGCTGCGGGGTGATTTTCAGGCAACGTATATTGATAGTAAAAGTTCCTATGAAATCGGTCAGTACCTCAGCCGGGGCAGCAACTTTTACATCCGCATCGATACCAACACCTTCGCGGGTTTACGGAATTATGATACTTCGGCTAAAATCGCCTATGGAGGCTTTTTCCTGGAAAAGCTCAATGGTACCCAGGTGGTGTATAATCTGCGGGCCGATAACCTGAAATGGGACACGGCCACAAATGGCTGGAAGCTGGAAAACGCGGTAGAGCGCACGGTTAACGGCCTTAAAGAAGACATCACCATAAGAAAGGAGATGGATATTGATCTCGATGTAAAGCCCAACCAGATCAGGCCCGATAAATACCTGAAAGATAAGATGACTACCCCCGAACTGAAGGCGTTCATTCAAAAAGAAGAACTACGGGGTACAGAAGGGCTGAATGATTACAAGGTAGAACGCTATCGCCGCGACGCCACCCCCGTATCGGTGATCCTGCTCACGATCATGGGCGCTGTTATAGCTTCCCGCAAAACCCGCGGTGGAAGCGGTTTGCATATTGCCATGGGGTTTATATTCGCCGCGGTATTTGTGGTGATGGACAAATTTTCCCTTACATTTTCCACCAAAGGAAACCTGTCGCCTTTCCTTGCTGCCTGGCTGCCCAATATGATCTTCACCGTAGTCACTGTCATTCTTTACCGAAAGGCTCCGAAATAAAATTATCGGTATACAGCACCGGTCCACAGCGGTTTCCGTATGTATTAAAGGCATATTAATTTTGTAGGTAAATGCATTGTTTTAACTTTAAGCCTTCATTTTTGTACATTTCAGCCTATACTAAAAAAATAATCGTTCATGGGAATTATAAAAGACAGGTTTAAGCAGAAAGCAGATGAGGCCGGTGCAGAGATAAAAGATATTCTTAAAGAGCACGGTTCTAAACCCATAGGAGAAGTAACACTTTCACAGGTTTACCAGGGTATGCGCGGTATAACCGGACTGGTATCTGAAACATCGCTGCTCGATTCCCAGGAAGGTATCCGTTTCCGCGGCTACTCCATTCCGGAATTACAGGAAAAGTTACCGAAAGCTAAAAATGGTAATGAACCTCTTCCGGAAGGTCTGTTTTATTTGATGCTGATCGGTGAATTGCCTACCGACGAAGATGCTGCCCTCATCACATCGCTGTGGCAACGTCGCTCTCATGTTCCCAATCATGTATTCGACGCTATTGACGCGCTTCCTGTTGATGCGCATCCCATGACCATGTTTGTATCAGCCATTATGGCCCTGCAAACGGAAAGTAATTTCGCGCGCATGTATGCTGAGGGCATGAATAAGAAAGATTACTGGGAGCCGGTATTTGATGATACCATGGATCTTATCGCAAGGCTGCCCCGCGTAGCGGCCTATATCTATCGCCGTAAATATAAAAATAACCATCATATACAACCGAATGGCCTGCTCGACTGGGCCGGCAACCTGGCGCATATGCTTGGATACAACAACGAAAGTTTTAAAGAATTGATGCGGCTGTACATGACCATTCATGCCGATCATGAAGGAGGAAATGTTTCAGCGCATACCACACATCTTGTCGGATCCGCACTCAGCGATCCCTACCTGAGCCTCGCCGCCGGTATGAACGGCCTGGCAGGTCCCCTGCACGGCCTGGCCAACCAGGAAGTGGTGAAATGGATCTTCGAGATGCAGGAAGACCTCAGCACCACATCGCCAACCAAAGAACAGATCGGTGATTATGTACGGAAAACCCTCAGTGAAGGGAAAGTCGTTCCCGGATATGGTCATGCCGTACTGCGTAAAACCGATCCGCGGTTTACCGCACAGGTCGCTTTCGGTAAAAAGCATATGCCGGAAGACCCCCTGGTTCAGGCTGTATTGAATATTTATCAAGTAGTTCCCCCAATTCTTGAATCGCTGGGGAAGGTTAAGAATCCCTGGCCGAATGTAGATGCTCATAGCGGTGCACTGCTGCTGCACTATGGCCTGAAAGAATATGAATTCTATACCGTATTGTTCGGCGTTAGCCGCTCGCTCGGCGTATTGGCCAACCTTATCTGGGCCAGAGCGCTGGGCTTCCCGCTGGAGCGTCCTAAATCCATCACCACTGAACTGGTGAAAATGTGGGTGAAAGGAGAAGGCGAAATCTGGGGCGATTAATCCTATGATAAAAGGACTCAAACGCTGGGTACGCATACAGAATCCGAAATTCAGATTTCTGGAAAAACACTTTTCCAATACGCCTTTCCGCCTCCTGGATATCGGCGCGGGCAATTCATCCTGTACTAAAACCCGCTCTGCCTTTCCGCAATGTGCCTACTACGGGCTCGACCTGAACCGTGATTATGCGAACAATGCCGAGGATTTTGAGCGCATGGAGGCTTTCTATGAAATGGACCTGACGAAATTAGAATTTTCGTCAATCCCGGATGATTATTTTGATGCCATTCTTATAGTGCATGTTATCGAACACCTGCATAATGGCGACGCGGTCATTGCAGGACTGATCCCTAAATTAAAAGCAGGGGGTGTCATCTATGTCGAATACCCGGGAAAAAAGAGTCTTACCCTTCCTTCCATGAAGGGAACCCTGAATTATTATGACGACAGTTCGCATGTTCGGGTGTACAGTGTGGAAGAGCTGAAAAAGGTTTTTGACAGAAATGGCTGTACGGTGCTCCGGTCGGGGCTCCGAAGATCATGGTTCTATATAATGGTCATGCCGCTACGCATCTTACGCCGCTGGATGCTGGGCCGCTCAGTAACCGGTAATATTTTCTGGGATGTCCTGGGATTCGCTGAATTCCTCGAAGCACGCAAACAAACTACCTGACTTATTCTGCGCTATATACTTATGAAGTATATAAGTATGGAAAGGTTTAGCGGATAAGGGTCACCGTTCCTTTTTTCAAAATCGGTTTACCGGTAAAATCAATCGCTTTTAATACCCAAACATAGGTGCCGCCGCTTTGAGGACGTCCATTTACCGAACCGTCCCAACCGCGACCTTCTGAATTATTATCATACACCAGGTGTCCCCAGCGATTATACACCCGGAAACCGTCAATCTGCTTTACCCCCGCGGCGACAAATTTCAGTTCATCATTTATGCCATCCTGGTTAGGGGTAAACGCGTTGGGAACAAATACTGAAGGCTCCGCATTAAATACCCTGATGTTGATAAATGCCGTATCGCTGCAGCCCACCTCATTCTCCGCGATCAAACGGTAACGCATATCCGGAGATAACTCCCGAAAGACAACCAGCGGATTGGCAACAGTCGGATCGGAAAGGTTTACCGGTGGGCTCCACGAATAACGAATCCCGCCGGAGGCCTGCAATTGCAAGGGTTGATTCATGACCACCGCCGTATCTCTTCCCGCGAATGCCCTTACTTCATCGAGCACCGTGACCAATACGGTATCCAAGCC
>JAEYRC010000258.1 GCA_023409675.1 Bacteroidota bacterium | reverse complement strand
ACCCGCGTTCTTCAAATGCTTTTCGTAAACCACTGTTTGCGGAAACACCACCGGCAATACATACATTTCGTATACTTGTTTCCGTTACAGCGCGCTGAAGTTTATTCAGCAGGATGGATACGATACGATGCTGAATAGACGCACAGATATCCGCAAGGTTATTTTCTATGAACGACGGATCCTGCTGAAGGTTATCACGGAGAAAATATTTTATAGCGGTTTTGAGACCGCTGAAACTAAAGTCCAGGCCGGGGATCTGAGGCTCGGGAAAACTGAATCTATGAGCATTACCGGTTTGCGCGTAGCGGTCGATCAGGGGTCCGCCGGGATAGGGCAGCCCCAGCAATTTCGCGGATTTATCAAAAGCCTCTCCCGCGGCATCATCGGTAGTTTCTCCGATCACTTTCAGGGATAAGGGGCTTTCTGCAAGAACAATCTGGGTATGACCTCCACTAACGGTCAGGCACAAGAAGGGAAATTCTGGTTTAGGATCTTCAATGAGGTTGGCCAGTACATGGGCTTGCATATGATGCACAGTGATCAGGGGGATATCCAGCGCCAGCGCCATTGATTTCGCGAATTGAGTACCGACCAGAAGGGATCCGATCAATCCCGGAGCGCTGGTAACCGCGATAGCGCTGAGTTGCTGAAGGGTAGTCCCGGCTTCTTTCATGGCCACATTCACCACCGGAACTATATGCTGCATGTGCGCCCTGGCCGCCAGTTCAGGAACCACTCCTCCATATTCCTCATGAACTTTCTGTCCGGCAATTTTATTTGATAACATCACACCATCACGGCAAACTGCAACCGAAGTATCATCGCAGGATGATTCTATGGCAAGTATAGTAATTGAAGACAATACTGAACAATTTTAAAACTTCATCAATGCCGGTTATTTCGACCGGATAGCGACAACAGGATCCATTTTAGCCGCCACCGAGGCGGGAATAATTCCGGCAACAACACCGACCACAATACAGATGGTAATTGCCAGTAGCATAATATCCATCGAAATAAATATGGAGAACCCTAATGCCGCTGAAAATATCTGCGTTAAAATGAAGACAAGAAACAATCCGATCAAACCACCCAGGATGCATAAGAAAGCGGCTTCCAGCAAAAACTCCATAAGTATGGTGGATTTCTTTGCGCCTATAGCTTTTTTAAGCCCGATCTGGTTGGTTCGTTCCCGAACAGTGACAAACATGATATTGGCAACTCCAAACATGCCCACCAACAGCGATAGTGCAGCGATGGCCCAGCCACCTTTGTTTACACCACTGAACAGGTCAGAAGCAAAACTGCTGAACGCATCGATATCGTTCAGGGTAAAATCATTTTCCTCCCGCGGCTTCAGTTTCCGGAGCGATCGCATGGCGCCCGTAAGTTCATCCAGCAACATGGCCATGGGCAGGTCTTCCCTGGCCTGCACCAGGATAACCGGACTGCTGTATTTTTCAGGATTAATTTGCCGGAAAAATCCCCGGGTCATCAGGATACAATTATCAAACTCCCATCCACCAACCATACTCTTACCCTGTTTTTTTATCAGGCCGGTGATATTTCCCTGTTTACCGTTTTTAAGGGTGATGGGCTGGCCTACGGCAAGTTCAGGCTTTCCAAAAAGTTTTTCCGCAACGGTATATCCTATTAATAAGCTGTTGGCATTTTTATCAAAGTCGGCTTCCTGCAGCGGCCTTCCGAGTACGATATCAACCTGCTGAATATTGAAGAATTCGGGTGTTACACCATAATACTGCACATTCGACAACACTACATCTTCAAATTCAACATTGCCGGTTATCGATACATACATGGCCACATTGCTGGCACTCGACACTTTTTGTTTAAGCGCTACCATTTCTGCATAGGTGGGTTCGGGCCGCTTCATGAAATTCCACCAGGGGCTTAGACCCTGACCGCTATAGTCCCACTTATCGATGTAAACCGTTTTATTGCCGAGCGACTTGATATCCTTCTGAATAGCATATTCAAGGCTGCCCACCGTGGAAAGCACGCTGATGATACAGAATATACCGATGGTTACCCCAAACAGGGAAAGAAATGTTCTGAGTTTATTGGAACGAAATTCCTGCAGTGCCATCTTCAAACTGCTCCATAGAATTTCAAAAAAACTTCGCATAAAACAAAAATAGCAGATTATTGGCAGAATTGCTCTGGATAATCCACCAGCGGTAACACAGTCAATTGTGTACTTTTGTAGGCTTAACCATATGCATGTTTCATGATTCTAAAAAATGAGCAGCTTACCGTAACGGTCAGGGAATTAGGTGCCGAACTTACGGGTTTACGGCACAACCTCCAACAGGTTGAATACATATGGCCGGGAAAACCCGATTGGCCAAAACATTCACCCGTTTTATTTCCTGTTGTCGGCGCATTGAATAAGGGCCATTTCCGGTATCAGGGAAAGCAATACGCTATGGGAAGGCATGGTTTTGCCCGTGAAAGATCGTTTGCCATTGAAGAGCAGCGTGATGATCAGGTAACATTTCGCTTAGATTCGGATGCGTTGACCCTGGCACATTATCCCTTTCCCTTCCGGTTTCGTATCCGGTATCTGCTGAAGGAGGATACCCTTTCGGTTAACTATCAGGTTACAAACACCGGCAGTCAGCCATTACATTTTTCGCTGGGTGCACATCCCGCCTTCAATGTACCCCTTATTCAAGGATTAGCATACGATGACTATTACCTGCAGTTCAGTGTTAAGGAAAGTGCTGAGCGGTGGCCTATTACAGCCGGGGGATTGATAGCTGCTGAATCCATAGCCTTTTTCCGGAATGAGGACCGGCTCGCATTGAAGAAATCACTTTTTTATAAGGATGCGCTGGTTTTTAAAACCATTCAATCGGATCGAATATCCATTCAAACGGATAAATCGCCCCATGGTTTGGAAGTACATATGCCTGGTTTTCCATTTTTGGGTTTGTGGTCAGCTAAGGATGCTGATTTTGTGTGCATTGAACCCTGGTGCGGCATTGCCGATACGGATAATTTTCAGGGTGAAATCAGCGAAAAGGAAGGGATTATTACCCTTGATCCCGCCGCGGAATTTATCCGGCAATGGTCCGTTAAAGTTTACTGACGGATTACAGATTATCCTACCCTAAGATGTACATCGGGCAGGTTATTGTACCTTTGCGCTCTTTTATGAAATACAACAACGAAATCAATAAGCGGAGAACCTTCGCCATCATATCGCATCCGGATGCCGGTAAAACCACTTTAACGGAAAAGTTCCTGCTCTTCGGGGGAGCCATCCAAACCGCGGGTGCTGTTAAAAGCAACAAGATCAAAAAGCATGCTACCAGCGATTTCATGGAGATTGAGCGCCAGCGCGGAATTTCTGTAGCGACCAGTGTGATGAGCTTTGAATATCAGGGTGTGCTGATTAATCTGCTGGATACACCCGGACACAAGGATTTCGCGGAAGACACCTATCGCACACTTACAGCCGTTGACAGTGTTATTC
>JAEYRC010000199.1 GCA_023409675.1 Bacteroidota bacterium | reverse complement strand
ATAAAGGAATTGTCAAGCGTTGCCAGCTACCCCGCGAACCATTCAGGTATTCAGCGATATTCAAAACAGTTGAAATCTTTTTGTCGCCTCCGTGGATGCGGATACCCGGCAATTGTTCCTGCTTCGTACCGGCACTACGGATAAATATCCACATCGAAAGCCGGGTAGCTGGAAGGAAATGGTCCTGCCCCCGGATCTGGTTTTTCAGAATTCCTGCCCTCCAGCTTCCAGAAGTACCATTCTTATAATGCAATTCAAGCGCATTTCCGGGGGTATGAAAATGGGTCTGACTAACAGGCAGTTTGCCACGAATATTTTTTATCCAGGATAAAGAATCGTAGCGGGCATAACTGAAAAAATAGTTACCCGGCATTCTGCTGTTGGAAAAAAATGAATAGACATAGGGTATTTCACGGGCAAACCCGCTCATAAAAACGAATAAGCATAAAGGCAGTAAACATTTTTTCATATACACGATTTATTCCAGTACTTCCGGTATTCAGCAATTGTTGATGAACATTCAGACTAAGCTAAAACCAATTTAAAATCTCCAGTGCCAGCGGGTTCTTCTACTGGTTTTCTTCTTTCATCAATAGCTAAACCCAAGATTATCCAATCCTTTTTTAACTTCCGGAGCCTCCATAAAAAGATTCCATAAAAGTCCGGTACGGTAATTTTCAATCATAATAATTATAGGTCCCTGGTCTATGGCCAGCCAGGATTCTGCAAACCAGCCCTGTGAAAGGTTGAAGGCATCTCTGAATCCGTACTGACCCCAGAGCTTATCGCCCAGTTTATAATAAAATGTATGCAAAGCGGCCATGGATTCATCAGGTGTATAGGGGAAAGATGACAAAGCTGCTGATGGTGTTATTACACCAAGATCGTTGGTGGGAGAGTGTGCTGAATAACCTCCGTTGTTATCACTGGCCGTCAGGCCCCATAAACTATCTGTATAGCCGAAGTTTCCCGGATCGGCTTTAGCATATTCATAGTTGATACGGGAATGCGCGGTATTTTGGGTCCAGTAGTTCGCATAAGCATCACTGAGGTACCGCGGGTCAAGTCCGAGGAAAGAATAATGTGCAAAGAAAAGCGGCCCGCCCAGTTGGGGGCCAAGCGGTAGGGTAATACCATAATACTGGTTACCGTTTCGCATACTCCCGTTCCGGGCATAGCCCTGCTCATATACCGATCGGGGTATAGGATGAGTCGGTGACGCGGCAGCCAGTATATAGGTAATCAGGGTTTCATTCCAGCCCTGGATCTTCAGGTTCAGGGCAAATCCCCGATCGGGACTCCAATGCCAGTACAATACCTGTTCATCATTTTGGCGGAAAAAATTCCAGTCCACAGCCGCATAAAGTTCGTTGATATGCTCCCGCAAAGTGGTTTCAGCGGGCGAGGCGCCATCGAAATACTGGCGGGCTGTTATCAGTCCCTGCATCAACAGAGCTGTTTCCACCAGATCCGCTCCATTATCGACATCACTGAACGGTATTACGGCTCCTGTATTTCCATTGAGCCAGTGCGGAAAAGCGCCTTTGAACCGGTCGGCTTTTGTGCTGAGAAAATCTACTATCCTTTCTACCTGTTCCAGCCCTTCACTATGGGAAATGAATTGTCGTTCAATTCCTACGATAAGGGCCATAATTCCAAATCCTGTACCTCCTGTGGTTACCAGGTCGCCGGAACTATTGCGCTCGCGGGCCATGCCACTTGCCGGATGTGCCAGATCGCGGAAATAGCGCAGGGTCTGACGCTGCACCTGCGTTAGTAATTCATCATCGGTAAGACGCGGGAATTTATCCCGGTTGTCATAGCTTGTGGTTATGGCTATACTCAGGGGCGCTTCCAGTCTGGAACCACCACGGGCCAGAAGGTTTCCCGAAACCGTTAGTATATAGCGGGTAAATCCTTTTAATGACGAGGCGGGCTTAAGGCTAAGTGTTTTATCATTGTTGCTCAACTCCGCATTCAGTGGAACCATAGCACCCCCATCCTGCCGCAGGGATACGGCGGTATTCACGGTTGAAATATCAATAGCGGAAGAAAAGGTCAGTTGAATTTCCGGATCAGGATCAATATGCCTGAAGTCAAACTCACCTCCTTTTCCATCCACGGTAGCGCCGATAAAACTATAAAATTCAGGTGCCGGAGGTTCGGAATTCTTTTTACAGGCGCCGGCCAGCATACAACTTATGAAGAGGAGGAATATTCTGCCGGTCATTTCATCTGATTGGATTAACAAAGGAGTTTCTATACCGATCGTTCCGGATCAGCGATGCAGTTATGGCAGGAAAAAAAAACGGTTCCTGACTAAAAAAATCGCCAGGAACCGTTGTAGGTTAATCATTACCGGTATAGAGGGCATTAATTTCTGAAGCAGTCAATGCCCGGTTGTACAGCCGGAAATTATCGATTGGGCCTTTAACCTGGGAAGCCCAGCTCTGAGGGCCATGATTGGTTAATGAAGGTGTGGTTTGAAAATGGTGATTTCCGATTACCATACCGTTGAAATCTTTAAAGGCCAGACGACCATAGTTTCCGCCATCGAGAATTTTATTATTGATCGCGGTTGGAGTTCCATCGGCATAAATAGTGAACGACGATGTATTGGCATCATAGGTTACCGCAATATGCGTCCATTTATTGAGTGCACCGGGAATCTTCACTTCATTCCATTGTTCACCCACACCGTTCGGCGCATTGGTATTGAACATATGCACCTTTAAAAATGCTTCATCACCGCCGTCGAAATTTTCGAGGAATATGTCGAAGTTACCCCAGAACAGATTCCTGTTCGAAATAGAGAACACCCCCTGCGCACCGCCCTGTACGGGTCCGGGAACATTCATCCAGAATGCCACGGTCAGGCTGCCCAATGCGGCTATTGAATCGGCCGGGAGTCCAACAATCTCATTGGGATAGCGCACGGTATCTCCCACCACGGGTAGCAGCAGGTAACCACCCGCGTCAAATGCAATCGCTTCTCCCTTCACCCCCGCAACAAAACGGGTATTAACCGGTGTGCCCGTGAGGTCATTTTCTCCGGCATCATTAAGATTTCCGTCAAAATTAAAAAAGGATTTGAGCGGTTCATATGGTGGCGGTTCCGGATCGTACATGATTTCTCCAAGTTCGGGTCGATACATTTTCTGGCAGGAAAACAAGGTTCCCGCTACAACCGCTAAGAGGGCAATACAAGCTATCGGTTTAAGTAATTTCATATTGATAATGTTTTAGTATCGGTTAATAGTCGGGATTCTGAATCAGCGTTCCGCCTGATTTATCAATTTCAGCCTGCGGAAGCGGCAGCAAGCGGTGTTTGGGTTGATAGTTGAACCCTTCGCCGGTAAGAACATCCACATCAATTCTCCAGCGTACCAGGTCGAAGAAACGCTGCTCTTCCATGCCCAGTTCAACAAAACGTTCATGACGGATCGCTTCCCGAAGTTCACCCTGATCGGTGGTGGTTACCGCCGGCAGGATCGAGGCATTGCTTCCTCTCGCTCTTCCGCGGACCATTTCGAGCCAGGCGAGCGCATCTGTGGTATTTTGGGCACCGCCCAATTCATTAGCTGCTTCGGCAGCCATTAACAGCACATCGGCATAGCGGATGATCCGGTGATTCATCCAGCGGCCAAACCGGTTGTTGAGTGCGGCTCTGTCGGCCGGATTGGTATAAATTTTCTTATTCCAGTACGGCCTGGCCAGCCCCGCAGGTACATTTTCTCCGAAAAGCGGATCCACACCACCGGAATACAGGATGGTTTCAATTCTGCGCGGATCGCCGGTTTCGTATTCATCAACCAGCTTCTGTGTAGGTGTATTCCAGCCCCAGCCCAGATCCCACTGACCGGCACCGCGAACACCCTGAACATTGGAATACATGATGCCAAAATCCTGGGTTTGAGTAAAGTAAGCCTGAATCTCAAAAATGGATTCCGGACCATTTTCACCTGATTTACGGAACTGACTGCCGTAGTTTGATACCAGTCCGTACTGGTTGAGGTTTATCACACCCTTTGCTGTGGTGAGTGCATTCGCCCAGTCGCTGCGAAACAGGTAAGTTCTGGCGTGCAGTGCCATAGCTGCTCCGCTGGTAAGTCGTCCGGGATATTGCGCACCCCAGGATGGCGGCAGGGCGCTTGCAGCTTCCTGCAGGTCGGCATCGATCAGGGTATATATTGCTGCCGCTGGACTTTTCGGCACATTCACATCACCCGCTTCATAGATCTTGAAATCTACAAGTGGCACTTCTCCAAATGAGCGTACCAGGTCGAAATACGCAAAAGCACGGAGGAATTTAGCTTCAGCGCGATTGATTATGGGACTGGGATCATTCAATCCAAGTGAATCAATATCATGAATAATCTCATTAGCCGCGATGATCAGGGCATAATGGTCGGTCCAGTAAGTTTGAATTCCACCATTGGTGGCATCGTACTGAAACTCATCATACATCTGGCCGTGAACTGCACCGTCGGCCTGTGTGCTTCCTTTCATCGCTTCATCTGAACGATAGCTGTGAATACCCAGGTACAGGTGGTCGTTGAAACCGCTGGCTCTGAGCAACGCGTAGGCAGCAAATACTTTAGCATCGTAGGATCCGGCAGGAATGTCTTCATCGGTGAAGCGGCCCTGCGGTCTTCTGTCGAGGAAGTCCTTTTTACATGCAGACAGGGATACCACCAACAACAACACCGGAAGCAGGCACCATCTGTTTATCAAGATTCTTTTCATATACTAATGATTTAAAAGTTTAGATTAAGACCAGCGGTATAAATAGCGGGAACCGGATAGGTTCCGTTGTCTACCCCAAATGATGTGGGAGAACCGCCGATCTCAGGTGTATAGCCGGTACTGTTGGTAAAGGTCGCCAGGTTCTGCGCGTTCACATAAATGCGCAGCGATTTGATACCTGCACGATTCAGTGTTTGCGGATTAAAGGTATAACCCAGTTGAAGGTTTCTGATTCTGAAGAAACTGCCATCCTCTATCCAATAAGATGAATTCTGATAGTTGCTGGCGCGGCGTGAGCTGAGGATAGGTTCCCAGTTTGATGTGCCGATACCATTCCAGCGTTCCAGCCTTTTGCTCAGGTAGTTAACATCCGCGAAAGTTCCCTGATCCCATACCCGGAAAATTTCATTTCCATAAACTCCCTGCAGATCTACACTCACGTCAAGACCTTTATACATGAACTGTACAGAACCTCCGTACATAAAGTCAGGGGTTGGGTTTCCGATTACTGTTCTGTCAGCAGGTGTGATTCTGCCATCGCCATTCAGATCGCGGTATTTGATATCGCCGGGAAAAACAGATCCGATACCGCTTGCCGGTGATTTCAGGATTTCGAACTGGGTCTGATAGATACCATCATGAACATAACCATAAAAGTATCCGATCGGGAATCCGGCGGTGGTGCGGGAAGGTCCGTTAATGATCTCGAACCCTGACAGATTCAGTCGGTTCACCTTATTATTAACGGTGGTCAGGTTTCCTGAAATGGAAAATTCAGCGTCATCAGACAACTGCTGACTCCAGGTGGCTGCAAATTCAAAGCCGTTGTTGGCGATTTCTCCAAGATTATCCAAACCGGGTGCAGTTCCTGAGGGACCGGGCACAACGGTGAGTACATCTTTGGTTAATTTAGAATAATAATTGGCTTCGAAGCTCAGGCGATTATCGAATGCCCGAAGTTCAAAACCGGTTTCCCATGAGTGAACAGACTCCCAATTAAGCGAGGAAGAAGGTATATATTCCCGTTGCAGGGCAGCGACTACATTCTCACCAAATACGCCGGAATTGGCGCTTGACAGGGTTGGGTATGCCGGATACCGGAATCGGTCGCCAATGTTTTTATTACCCAGCACTCCCCATGATCCTTTGAGCTTGAGGTAATTCAGTGTATTAACACCGGAGAAGAAATTTTCTTCACTTACTACCCAGCCAAGTCCCACTGCCGCGAAATTTTTCCATTGATTGCCCAGGCGGTAAAACTGACTGCTGCCGTCTCTGCGGAAGGAGGCGTTGATAAGGTATTTACTGTTGAAACTATACAGTGCACGGGCAAGGTAAGATAAGGATGCATCTTCCCAGGCACTGCCCGAACCCAGCCTTGTTGAAGGATCTCCTACCTGATCAACATACCAGTAGTTTGGATTATTAGGAATTAACTGCGCTGTACCCTGCTGAATTGAAGCGCTGGTACCTTCAAACGCACTGTAATAGGTTGTAACCCCACCAAGAAGCGTCAGGTTATGGTCGCCAAAAGAATTTTTATAGGTCAGCAGGTAATCCATCTGTGTTTTAGGATAAATGTTTTGTCCCTGGTTGACAGATGTGGTTTGCCGTGAGGTATCCCGTTTATCGGCACCGGTAATTTCCGGATTGTAAACGAAGAGGATAGGCGCATAGCCACGGTTGGTATTAAACCCGTAATCAGCAAACAACTGGGCGCGGAAATTGAAATTTTTCAGGAAATCCACTTCACCATAAATACTTCCCACTGCCCGATATTCTTTTCTGATCTGGGTGTTTTTTTCAAGATCAATATTAACGAGTGGATTGAAAACCTGTGCCCGCTGGAAGGAGGGCAGCGTATGCAGCAGGCCTGTAGCCGGATCACGTACCGGCGCAATAGGTGCGGCCCGTATTGCCGAACCGACACCCCGCTCAACGGGAAGATTTGCCGTATAAGCATTCAGGGTAACCCCGAAACGGATATTATTCGTAACCCGAAGCTCATCACTGAAATTCAGGGTGTATTTCTTATACACTTCATTCAGAATCAGGCCTTCTTCATGAATATATCCAAGACCCAGGTAAAAACGATTCTTTTCAGACGCGCCGGTAATGCTGATGTTATTGTAGTTCAGTACCGCATCCTGAAATATTTCATCCTGCCAGTCGGTATTGGCATTCCAGTTCGTATAATCAAATGCGTTTGCATCCTGATTCAGGAGTTGTTCGGTATACAATTCCCGGAATTGAGCGGCATTGGTGAGATCAATTCTGTCCTGCACCCGCTTAACACCCACTGATGTATTGAAGTTAACAAGCGTTTGGCCTGCCTTTGCTTTTTTAGTGGTGATCGCGATGGCGCCATTCGCCCCACGTACCCCGAAGATCGCCAGGGAGGAGGGATCTTTAAGGATTTCAATTGATTCAATATCGGCAGGGTTCAGGAAGTTGATGTTATCGTTCAATATACCATCAACAATATAGACCGGTTTAACGCCATTGATCGTATTGGTACCCCTGATACGGATATCCGGCTCTGCGCCGGGGCGACCCGAGTTTACCACAGATAAGCCGGTAACTTTTCCCTGCAGCAGTGACAGGGGGTTGGCAGAAGGCTGGTTGGCGATCTCTTCCGCTTTTATGGTAACGATAGATCCTGTAAGATCCCGCTTACTGGCCGTACCATATCCGATAACCACTACTTCTTCCAGGTCGGAGGTATCTTCCGCCAGGGTAACATTGATTGAAGTTCTTCCACCCACAGGCATTTCAACTGTCTGAAACCCTATAGATGAAAATATCAGGGTAGAATTTTCCGGAACCGTGATGGTGTAATTACCATTCTCATCGGTGGCTGTACCGGCGGTACTGCCTTTTACACTAACGGTTACGCCTATGGCAGGCGATCCGTCGGGCATGGTGACCTTTCCGGTTACCGTGGTATCGGCCAGGACTACCCGGCCATTTTTTAATACGATGAGGTTGTTCTCCATAAACTGAAAATCAACCCCGGTATTAAGGAAAAGCCTTTTAAGAAAGCCCGGCATTTTTTCGTTGCGGGCTTCGATATCCACTTTGTTGATATCAGCGATAAGGGCCTGTTGATACAAAAAACGATAATTGCTTTTTTGTTCAATCGCTGAAAGGGCCTGTTGCATGGTCAGTCCATGCAGGCTAATTGAGATCCTGTCCTGAACAGGTTCTTTTGCTGATGCCGGCGGACTTGCCAGCAATAAAATAATCATGGCACCCGTCAGGTACCTGAACAATCTGGAAAAACGTTCAATTCCGGAGCGTGCCGGTGTTTTCTCAGCTCTTTTCATACAGAAGCATTGAATTGTTAATAATGGCTGCTGAATTTCATCAGCCTGTAAGAGTAATAAACCAGTTTACTATATACGTATTCGTTAAAGTTTTGTATTCTGTTATTTATAAATAATAAAGCCTGATTCCTGTTGTTTGAAGTGAAAACCTCCTGTCAGTTGCAACGCTTCCAATGCCTGGGCCAGTGTTTCGTGCTCAAAATTTCCGGTAAACCGAATATTTTTTAAGTTCTTATCCTCCAGCTCAACCGGCACGCCGTACCACCGGGTAAGCATTACCGCCAGATCTTCAAGTGGTTCGTTTACAAATACCAGCTTATTCATCACCCATGACGTTTCCACGATCGAACTGTCGGATGGCAGAAAGCCCACCGAGGCAAGTGAAAGTTCAGGCCGGGAATTTGTACCGGGTGTTGTGGCTGCATTGGTATTTGCAGTATTTCTAAGTATGATTTTTTCACTGGGTTTCAGGATATACTGCTTTTCCGGAAAATCATTGGCAGTCACTTCTATACTTCCTCGTATCAATGAAGCCTCAGCCTGATCATCGCCGGAATAGGATTTAATATTCAGGATTGTTCCGGTCACCTTCACCTTCATTACCGGGGTATGAATAAAAAAGGGCCTAATGCTGTCTTTAACCACATCGAAATAAGCCTCCCCCGTAAGATTGACCAATCGATTGTCTTCTCCAAAATCATCATCATAGGTGAGGGTTGAACCGGCATTAAGCCATACTGCCGATCCATCCGGTAACATAACTTTAGACCTTGATCCATTATCGGTGGCAACGGTCTTCAATTGCCGGGCTACGGTTGTGGTTTCGGGTAAGGAAGTTAATGAGGGCTTGGCGAAGAATATCATGATCAGCACAATGACTGCTACCGGAACCGCCCAATTCAGGTGTTTGCGAATCTTCATTCCTACTGTATTTCCGGGCGGCAAATGATTTACCGGATTCTTCAGCCTGTCACGATGCCGTTCATAGACTGCCTCCCCGTCAACCAGTTGATGTTCCCGCATTTCCCAATACTCCGTGAGCATATCCAGTGAAAAATGCCAACCAGGATTGAGCCGGATAAGTTCTTCCAGTTCTATCGTTTCTTCCGGAGAGAGTTCTCCGGCTTTTTGCCGCGCAATCAGGTGGAAGATTCTTTCGGTCGCCATGGTTCAACTGTAGAGTAAAGACAATGCCCGAATGAAAATCTACTAAACCGGTAAAAACTTTTTTTTATCTGCGGGCAGGAAGCTTTTTTTCCGCTTCAACGCGGGCAACCTGCGCAATTTTTTTCAACGCAATTGCCAACTGATTGTCGATGGTTTTAACCGAAATTTTCATTATTTCGGCGATCTCTTTATAGCGCAGTCCATGCTCTTTAGCAAGCATGAAAATGTAACGGCATCGGGGAGGAAGATCGTTGACCGCCATATGAATCCGTCGGGTCATCTCTGCATTCAGCATCACTTGTTCCGGATTAGGGTTCGGACAGGGCAGGGCGTTATGAGTTTCGCCAGCGGGTTCACTGGCAAAGCGCTTATTTTTCCGAATGTAATTGAGGGCTGTATTGCGAGTACTTTTAAAAAGATAAACTCTTAGCTGTTCAATGCGGGTCAGGCTTTTCCGGTTTATCCAGAGACGGATAAATACGTCAGACACAATTTCTTCCGCGATCTGCATTGAAGGGATGAATGTAAAAGCGAACTGGCGCAGCGGTAAACTGAACGATAAAAAAAGGGCTTTATAGGCCGATTCATCGTCATAAACAGCAATCTGTTCCTGAAGTAATCGTAGTTTTTCAGTTGGCAGCATAGCAATTGATACCTTATAGACCAGTTGACAGGGCGTTTTGCTGCCTGAAATCTCAAATAACCATCAAATTTGTTGGGGCCGGTATGCAAGATTTCTCTAATTTCGCAGCCCGGGGAAAGGCAGAATTTCATATGCTGTCTTTTTTCAGGACCCTTAGCTCAGTTGGTTAGAGCATCTGACTCATAATCAGAGGGTCGCTGGTTCGAGCCCGGCAGGGTCCACTACAGCCGGAATGCGATTGCGTTCCGGCTTTTTATGTTAAGCCAGCTTTCAACAGGGATTTAAATTCAACTATTACCCGCACCCAGGTCTTTGCAAAATTTCTGTGTTCCTGTATTTTCATACTGAAATTCATCCGGATCACATCTCCCTATAACCCCTAAGCCGACACGAATGAATAGTTCCACTTCAGTATTACCTAATCCGTCAAAAACCGGAAAGGGACAGCGGATTGCCTATATCGATCTAATTAAAGTTTGTCTCACCTGTCTGGTGGTGGCTCATCATGCAGCCCAGGCCTATGGGCCCACAGGTGGAGTTTGGGTGGTAAGTGATGCTCCAAAAGCGGATTGGATGGGGCATTTCTTTTTTATCAATGCATCCTTCAT
Source organism: Bacteroidota bacterium (assembly GCA_023409675.1). Classification (GTDB taxonomy): domain Bacteria; phylum Bacteroidota; class Bacteroidia; order Chitinophagales; family Chitinophagaceae; genus Flavitalea. The sequence goes on along the minus strand of JAEYRC010000199.1, from coordinate 14,096 downwards.
GATGGGACTGTACTTTTTTATTTCAGGGTTTTTTATGGTATATAGCCTTAAGAGAAAAACGTCCGGAGATTTTTTGGTTGACCGGGTGAAACGTCTTGGAATCCCATTACTGTTTTTCACGATTTTTGTATTTCTTCCATTTAACTATTTTGGTTCAGGATCTGATCAGCCCATATTTTCTTTTCTTCTCGATACTTACCTGAATCAACCTCCTATTGCTGTAGGACATTTGTGGTTTGTGGCATCCCTTCTTGTATATTCTCTGCTGTTTCTGCTATTATTCAGAAAGAAATTCAGGGCAGTTCCCAATTCCGCTGTTCCTTTAAAATTCTGGTATATCCCGGTATATATCATTGTGCTGGCTTTAATTTCCGGATTGGTGCGACTTAAATATCCTATTGATGTTTGGAAAACCTGGATAATTCCGGTGGAAGTCGCCCATATTCCACAATACTTCAGCCTGTTTTTGATTGGCACTTTATTCAACCGAAATGGCTGGATGGAGCAACTGAGCCTGAAGAGCGGAATAGTTTACCTGATTCTTGCGCTGAGCACTTACCTGCTGATTATGTGGATGCCCGCATCAATACAACAATTCTGGTTAACCGGAGCACTGGCAGAATCGCTGTTATGTGTAGGGATAAGTATGAGTTTTTTAAGCTTTTTCCGTCATTTCACTACTCGCACTACCACCTTTACACGACTTCTTGCTGAAAATACGTTTGGCATTTATCTGTTTCACCTGTTTATCATAATTCTTCTTCAAGAGATGCTCACTGGCTGGAAGGCAGGACCTAATTTAAAATTTATAGTGGTTACAATCGGTGGAATCGGGCTATCACTGCTCATCAGTTACATGGCAAGAAAAAACCGTTTTCTAAGATCAGTTCTATAACTTATGTTGTGATCAATAACAAATTATCTTTCACAAACACAAACTCCTTCTCTATTTCCATAAACCCTGTGTTTCAGGTTCTATATGCTGCTCTTCCATGATCTGGCTAATTTGGCGAACGATAGAGGGGTAACGATGGCCGAGGTCGTAATTCTCGGCAGGATCACTTGACAAGTCATACAATTGGATGGAACCATACCGGTTCTGCCGCGTATTCAGCCGGATCCCCTTCCAGTTTCCCATTCGCACCGCCTGCGAGCCACCGCGTTCAATAAATTCCCAGTATAAAAACGGATGTTTTTCCTGTGTTCCCGAAGAAAGAATTTCAGGTAAAAAAGAAATTCCGTCATTCTTTTCCACACGCACCTGAAGCAGTTCACTGAAGGTAGCCATCAGATCATAGCCTGCTGCGATATGGTGCGATACCGTTCCTGCCTCTGCTTTACCCGGCCATGAAACGATCAAGGGTACCCGAATGCCTCCTTCATACAAATCGCGCTTTATTCCCCTAAAGCCGGCATTGCTGTTAAAAAATTCCGGATCATTTCCTCCTTCGCGATGCGGTCCATTATCACTGGTGAAGATTATCAGGGTGTTTTCCAGAACTCCGAGTTCTTTAAGTTTATTTATTAATTCTCCGATATACCGGTCTAATGTGGTGACCATCGTGGCATAGGCCGCGCGGGGGTAAGCCTGGGGCTGATATCCTTCTCCATTCCAACTGTCAGCGATCTCCACCGGCTTCTCCTGAAAAATGGTTTTATAATGATCAAACAGGGTATCCCCTTTTTCCACCTGCAAGCCGGCATGTGGCAGGGTATAGGGCAGGTATAAAAAGAAGGGTTGCTGCTTATGCTCCTCCAAAAAAGAAAGGGTTTGCTGCTGGATGATATCAGGTGCATACTGCTGTTGACGTGTAACTGTATTATTCAGGATTAGCTTTTGTCTATTATGCCATAGATGGGTGGGATAATAATTGTGCGACTGGCGCTGACAGTTATATCCATAGAAAACATCAAAACCCTGATTAACCGGATCTCCTGCTGAGCCCGGATATCCCAAACCCCATTTTCCGAAAGCACCTGTTTTATAACCGGCTTTTTTAAATACTTCAGCAAGTGTTTGGGTAGAATCCGGGATGGGGAATTGACCTTCAGGCTGTATCTCAATATTACCTCTCACGGGCGTGTGACCGGTATGCAATCCGCTCATTAGCGATGCCCTCGAGGGCGCGCAAACTGTTGATGCGGCGTAAAAGCGTGTAAACCGTTTACCGCCAGCCGCCAGTTGGTTCAGGTGAGGTGTCTTAATCTTCTGCTGACCATATGGCCCGATATCCCCATACCCAAGATCATCTGCAACGATAAGAATAACATTTGGTTTTTGTTGCGCAATTAGTTCGCCCCAAAACAGAACGTTCAGCATGAACAGGAAGCATATTTTAATCATCGGGACCGGTGTGATTTTTTTAATTTCAGGTTGAAGTTACTATAAAGTGGAAATGGGGTATGGAAGAAAATCAAAAATCAGCAATGGAAAAAGATCCTGAAGAAGAAGGTTTAAAAGAGTTTCTTATCAGGAAGATAATGGTATTGAAAGAATGGCTGAAACCTGTTCCCGGCGATGCGCTGCCACTACAGATTCTCAAAACCTTCTTAAAATCAATAGCGGTTCTGATACTGATTGCAGTTTCTCCGGTAGTTATTGTCATACTTATACTGGTATTTTTTGTAACGTTATGAAGCAGGTTATCCAAACAATATCTTCACCATTATTTATCAGCTGCAGTATGTTGTTTTTGATCCATCAGCTTCTGCAGAAGGTCTTTTTTGTCAATCTTGAATTGGTGGATGCATACCTCGATAATCTGCTTGCCATGCCAATTGTATTGACGCTGTTGCAGGCTGAACGATATTGGCTTTCAGGAAGTAATTCTAAAAACAGGCTGAGTATGCTGGAACTTATAATGTGCACGATTTATATATGCCTGGCTTCGGAACTGCTTTTCCCAATGTTTTCACCGGCATTTACGGCTGATCCGGTTGATCTTGCCGTATATTTTACCGGTACATTACTTTACTGGTGCTTTGGCACATCCAAAATACCCTTGAAAGGCTGATTAAAAATTGCAAAAAAATAAGGTTTGAATCAATAAGAAACGTAAACCCTGCAGTATTTTACTGGTAGGAAGCCGTGTTATCACCGATCAATCATGGTGTTTACCCTGTGGCCAAGGGCCCTCCCTCCCCCACCTCCACCACACCTTTAGCATACAGCATACAACTTTCCCGTCAGGTCAGCAATGGTGTTCTGCCTGGTGCCGCTCCCTTTCTCACCGGTAATGATCAGGAACAGTCAACCTCTTGATATGTTTCAGCAGATCAAAACTACACCGGCTTACCATTTCTGCCCGGTTAACATCAACAGCACATTCCTGTTTTTTATCCGTCATTTTTTGGTTTAAAAACCATTTCAACTAAAGGGATTTAAAACAGTTGTTATGATTGTCATAGGCACTCCACAGATTGAAAAAGGAAACAGTAGGTTAATATCTGCACAACAATTCCATAATATACGCGGGTTAGCTTTATTCAACACTATTTTCAAATGGGCAAACGACCGGTTGACGTAGTTGTGCTCTCAGATATCCATTTAGGGACATATGGGTGCCGGGCTACCGAACTGCTTACTTACCTGAGGAGTATCGAACCACAGTTAGTTGTACTGAATGGAGATATCATTGATATATGGCAATTCAGCAAACGATATTTCCCAGCATCGCATATGGCGGTATTGAATGAATTACTGTCAATGGTTAGCAACGGGGTCAGAGTAATTTATATAACGGGAAATCACGATGAACACCTTATACGATATGGCGATCTGCATCTTGGGAAATTTCAGCTTACCGATAAGCTGTTATTGGAAATTGATCAAAAAATAACCTGGATATTCCACGGCGATGCCTTTGATAATACTTCCCGAACAGGCGCCAGGTTCTGGGCCAAAATGGGTAGTAGCGGATATGCCCTTCTATTAGGTGCAAACCGGCTTATCAATCAGGCTTTGCTCTTAATGGGCAGGGAGAAATTATCCTTATCTAAATCCGTTATGGAGAAGGTCAATAAAGCCATAATACGGATTAATGATTTTGAAACAATGGCAGCGGAACTGGCCATTGAAAAGAAATATGACTATGTAATCTGTGGCCACATTCACCAGCCGCAAAAACGAATAATAAGTAATGGCAAGGGTTCGGTAATGTATATGAATTGTGGTGACTGGGTTGAACACTTAACGGCTTTGGAATATTATAATAAAAACTGGCAGCTGTATACATACAATGAAAAAACCATGAAACTGGTTGTCAAACAAATTTTGCCCGATGCCCGGGTAATGCCCGAGGCCGTTGACCTGTACCTGCATTCTCTGCAAAGGATATAAATTTTATTATATGAAAATATTATATGCTATCCAGGCAACCGGAAACGGACATATCAGCCGGGCAATGGAGTTAATTCCATGGTTAAAGGAATATGGAACAGTTGATTTATTTTTAAGCGGCAGTAATCACAGCCTTCAACTCGAGATTCCCGTTAAGTATCGCAGCAGCGGGCTGAGTTTGCAGTATACCTGCTCAGGAGGACTCGACTATTATAAAACCACCCGCTCTATTGAACCCCTTAGGTTACGTCGGGAAATCAGGGAACTTCCGGTAGAGCAGTATGATTTGGTACTGAACGATTTTGAATATATAACCGCAGCAGCGTGTAAACTCAAAAAAATACCTTCCATAAATTTCGGACATCAGGCAAGCTTTCAATCCGCATTGACACCCCGGCCACCGGAAATCAGCAGGCTCGGTGAATTTGTGCTGAAGAACTATGCCCCGGCTACGAGTTATGTTGGACTACACTTTCAACAATATGATGAATTTATTCATACCCCCATCATCAAAAAAGAAATTCGTGATGCTCAACCACGAAATGGCGGGTACATCACTGTTTACCTTCCGGCTTACTGCGAGTCTCAATTGCTTTCATTGTTTACGCAGTTTCCTGAGGTGCCCTTTGAAATTTTCAGCTTTCAGACTACTGAGATCCGGACGCTTGGCCATATCACCTTATTACCGGTAAACAGAAATTATTTCAATAACAGCCTGATCAATTGTTCAGCACTGATTACGGGTGGAGGTTTTGAAACGCCGGCTGAAGCACTTCACCTGGGGAAAAAACTCATGTGCATTCCCATTCGCGGCCAATATGAACAACGGTGCAATGCGGCAGCATTAGCATCTCTTGGAGTTACCGTTATATCCAAACCTGGTAAAGATTTCTATTCTGCTTTCTATTCCTGGCTCGCCGAGGCAACTCCCGTAAAAATGGATTATTCCCGCAGCATTGAAGAGTGTATTCATTATCTATTCAATCATCAGGTTAAACACCAGATGTCTTACGGGGATACGGATCAGGAAATTATGCTGACGCGAGAATAAAAAATGCCGGTTAAGGCTGGCATCTATCACTGATTGGTGCTGAAATTGATAGCCTTTTCGCACCATTTCGGGAAATTCATTACTCAACATTACCTCCCCGTTGCATGAAATAAAAATATATGTCCAAAATATGTCGGATGGCAGGAATTTTGGATTAAATACCCTGTACCAAATTCAATTATTATGAAATACGCATTATTAGCAATAGGGATGGCATTTATGGTTGCCTGTGGCGATGGAACCAATGATTATGATAATGATCAGAACCTGGAAGACCCTTCAAGGGTTCATCCACCAGAACAGGCAATACCCGATAGTATGGATATCAGAAATGATTCGCTGATCATGCACGACAGCACTGGTCATAGCGGACAGTAATTCTCCGATATTTCACAACTTAAAGCCCTTATCTGGTTGATCACCGGATAAGGGCTTTTTATTATTATAGCACTAAGCTTATGGATATAAGAGATATTTTTTACGCATCTCTTTATAAGCCGAGAGACCGGGCTCCCAGCTTTTCCGGATTTCACTTTCAGCAACCCCATCTTTGATTTGCTGTTTGAAATTGGCATCGCCGGTCAGGAAATCAATATTGCCGATCTGATTACTGAGCGAGCGGTCGAAGAATTTGTCTTTCTCAGGATAGGCACGGTATAATTCCATCATCCAGCTGAGATTAATTTTACCTTCTTTCTTCAATTGATCCGTATCATAATTACGCAAATCTAATCCATAGCACAGCTCGTTCATAAACAATGGCGTTTCACTCATACCCGGAATGCTAACCGGTGTATAGGAAAAACTATACTTATCTTTCAACAGCGGACTCCCTAATACGGTAAACGGATACATTGTTCCGCGTCCATGATTCAATCGTGTTCCTTCGAATAAACAGGTCGACGGATATAAGAGTATGCTTTGTTGCGTATTTAAATTGGGAGAAGGGGGAACAGGCAACACGTAATCCATATCATGCCTGTAGTTTTTCACAGGTATTATGGTAAGGTCACAGGTTTTATCGCCTTCAAGCCATCCTTCTCCGTTAACCATTTGAGCAAATTCTCCGATAGTAAGTCCATGCGCAATCGGAATAGGAAACTGACCGATACCCGATTTATAGTTCATATCCAGGATTGGTCCATCGATCAGGTATCCATTCGGGTTAGGACGATCCAGTATAAGCAGGGGTTTGTTATTGTCTGCGCATGACTGCATTATGTCGCGCAGTACTTTAATATACGTATAGAAACGGCAGCCCACATCCTGAATATCAAAGATCATTATGTCTACATCCGAAAGATCTTCAGCAGATGGTTTGCGCTTCTTTCCATACAATGATATAATATCAATCCCCGTAGCGGAATCCTTTTCGTCACCAACAACTATACCTGCACTGGCATTGCCCCGAAATCCGTGTTCGGGTCCAAATGCTTTCAGGATTTTGATGTTTCGTTTCAACAGGCTGTCTACAAGATGTGTTCGCCCGATAATCGTGGTTGGATTCGCTAAAATACCCACCCGTTTGTCTTTCAACAGATCCATATAGGCTTCTGTCTGATCGGCTCCTGTAAGAATAGTTGCTGATCCATTGCTATCGGATGCTGACTGTTGCGTTTGCGCGGAATTACAGGCACAAAGCAGCCATAAGCAGGCGGACAGGAAGATAAGATGGGTGCGGAAGGTTCTGATTGCAGGTATATTCATTCATTAAATTTTCATGAAAATAAGTGATCCTGAGTTAAAAAGCTCAGGCGGGAGAAAGGCTGTTATTTCCTGATCAGTTTTTCCGCGTGCTGACCGTTGATTACTACGGCTTCCAGCACGGCCCTTCCATTCCACACCCGCACCACGGCATAGGAGTTACGGCCATCAGCATACGCTTTTTCGGCATCCATAGCTTTAAACTCATTCATATAATACCGGCTGAAAGGATAATCAATATAAACCACCCGCTGATTGTTCTCCAGCGAAACAAAACTTACTGTTGCAAGAATATAATCTGATCCTGAAGGACGCTGTTGCGACAGAGCAAGGATTTTACAAAAGCCGCTGTCGGTTTCAGCAACGGTAACATATACCTCATTTCCGCGTTCATAATGTGCCGCTGCAGGCACAGCAATATGATTCGCATCAAAATTCAGGTTTATGTATTTACCACGGAATGGATCAGAAGGATCAACAGGGGCGGTTTTGAACCAAAATACCTTTCCTTCCCGCAATACATGCTCTTCGGCATAAATCATTCGGGCTGCTATGGCAAGTTGAACAATAGCCAGCAGCAACATCAGTGGAAAGCTAAAACGTTTATTCAGCATTTGTTTTCCTGTTTTTTAACATGCGATAGTTCATCAGGAAGAAGCCCGTTCCTGCCGAAAGAAATAAAATTCCTCTGATGATAAAACTGATACCGGTATCAAAAAAGCGACATAAGGATAATAGCACCAGGATCAATAACCCAATATTAAGATAGCCCAGGTGATCGGCGCGGTATCCCAGAAGTATGATCCTTATTCCGATAAGAACGATCAACACATTGATCAGAAATACACCGGCAGGAGAATACATCGCCAGAAAAAAAAGCGGTATAAATACCAGGAACACCGGTTTAAGCAACTGAATAATCGGGTTAGCTGATCTTTTTCTGTTAACGGTCAGGGCTATCACGGTCACAAGGGTAATAATCAGCGAAACCAAAATTTCCGGTTGCCAGATCAGTGTAGACCAGGAACTTTGCTCCGTATGGGTAAAGAAACTGTTATAACTCAGGATCAGTAGAATAACTATCGTTCCGGTAAATCCGATAATAAGATTCCCCATGCTCCTTATAGGAGTTCCTTTTTGCTGAAGATAATCACCAAAGAAAAGATACAGGCTGAATAAACTCATGAAACCGATAACCATGTATTCCTCATATTGATCTGAAACCGTGGCCAGTGCAATGGCAATGCTTGCAGGAATCATCCAGTGCAGAAAATTCAGAAAATTACGCTGTATATTTTTCCCGATAAGGTAGAAGTAATGAGGTAGCACGCACAGCAGAAACACCCAGTACAGGTAAGGGTTGCCGTTATCTATGGATTGATGAAGTGCATATACGGTAATTCCGGTAACACAGAGCAATGCGGCCATGGAGGAACGCAAAATATATATCAGGGGTATACTGACCCATATCCATATCCGCAAAAAATACCCGAAATCACCGGGAATATGATAGATCTGGCTAATAAGTGCAATAGCGGCCCCAAACGCCAGTATGAGTAGTACAGCGGAGGATTCTGACCATGCCGTATCACCGTGTTTCTTCAGCACTACAAACAGACAGCAAACTTGTGCGGCGAGTAACGGCAAAAAAGCAATGACGGTCTTTAACGGACGGGTAAACTGATCCCAGTTATGCGCCAGTATCAGTATTATTCCCAGGCCGGCCAATAAAGCCCCCAGTATTCCAAAAACGATAAATAAACGGTTTGAGGAAGCACTTTTATTAGTGGAATAAAAATCCAGAATACGTTGTTCCTGATCTTTGGTCAGAATGTTGGCATCCACTAATTCCCGGATTTCTTTCGCTTTAAGCATTGAGTTAAGTTAGAACAATTACCGGAATCTTACAGGGATACAAGGGTTACATCCAATGATCCTTAAGCGTGTTACGATGACTTTGTCTGAAATCACTTCTGATGATTTGTTGTGAAAACCATATTGTTTCAAAAAACAGTCAGGTCAAATTCATAACTCACAAATTCTTCCTGATAACTACAAAAATTTGCCGTACCTTATAAGAAAATATACATATGAAAAGGAATATGGGATCCACCGACCGGATTGTCCGGTTCCTGGCAGCCGCTGCCATGATCGCATTGTATTTTACAGGTACTGTAACGGGTACCTGGGGAATAGTTTTATTGGTTCTTGCGGGAGTTTTCATTGTCACCAGCCTGGTGAGCTTCTGCCCCTTGTATACCCTCCTGGGCATTAAAACCTGCTCTACCAGGCCAGCGCCCTAGAGCAACCGCAAACTTCTACCCTTACTCCTGACCGGTATAATTCCGGCTGATCGCGAGTTCGAGACCGCGCAATTCCGCCAGGCCACGAAGCCTTCCGATAGCAGAATAGCCCGGGTAGGTTTTTTTATTCAGGTCATCAAGCATCTGGTGACCATGGTCGGGCCGCATGGGGACAGATCGCTTTTGCCGCTGTTGTAATTCAACAACTTCCTTCATCACCGCCACCATATCCGTATCGCCTTCCAGGTGATTGGCTTCATAGAAGTTACCTTCTGCATCGCGGCTTGTGTTGCGGAGGTGCAGAAAATGCACCCGGTCACCAAATCGTTTGAGCATCGCCGGTATATCATTATCGGCCCGTGAACCCAGCGAGCCCGTGCAAAAGCATAGTCCATTTACCAGTGAAGGCACGGCGCTGAGAATATCTTCCAGATCATCTGCCGTACTGACGATACGCGGTAAGCCCAGCACCGCATAAGGCGGATCATCGGGGTGTATGGCCAGTCGCAGGTCCTGCTCTTCCACAACCGGAACAATATCCCGCAGGAAAGCAAACAGGTTCTCTTTTAACTGTTCGCGGCTGATGCCTTCATAGGTTTTCAGCGTTGATAATACCTGCTCCGCCGTAAATGACTCATCGGTGCCTGGTAGCCCAAGCATGGCATTGGCATAGAGTTTACGACGCTCCTGTTCTGACATTCCCTCAAACCGCTGCCGGGCCTTAGCCACCTCGGCGGGCGGATAATCATTTTCAGCTCCCGGCCGTTGAAGCAGAAACACATCAAAGGCAATAAAAGCGCTGCGTTCGAAATACAATGCCTTACTTCCATCGGGCATCACATATTCCACATCCGTACGAAGCCAGTCAAGCACCGGCATAAAATTATAGGTAATCACTTCAATTCCGGCGGCTGCAAGATTTCGCAGGGATGTTTTATAATTCTCCGTATAGATGCGGTAATTGCCCGAGCGTTTTTTTATATCATCGTGCACCGGCAGACTTTCCACCACCTTCCAGTCGAGTCCTGCCTCGGTGATCAGTTTTTTACGTTCATCGATCTCTTCTGTAGTCCAGACTTCACCATAAGGAATATGATGCAGTGCGGTTACCACGCCCGCGCATCCTGCCTGTAAAATATCCTGAAGCGATACAGGGTCTTTGGGCCCATACCATCGCATCGTTTGATGCATCATCATCATAAATCTTCAATTAACCTCTAAAATAAATTAATAAACTGATCACAATTATTGCTAACAGCACCGACACCAGCAGGTCCATACGGCTGTAACTGTTGCGGTGTTCCCGCCGCTGTTCGGCACTGATCGTTCCTAATGTCAGGCCGGAAATCTGTGCTTCCGAAGGTTTTGGTGTCATCATACTGACGCCAAAACAAACGACCGCACAGGCAAGAAAGTTGAAGATAGCGAAATGTGAGAAATTGATAGTAGCGTACCAGTAGGCAACGCCGGAAAGATCCTCTTTCATAAGTTCCAGTACAATCCGAAGGGCAGCGGAAATTAATCCATAAAACAAGGTAGCTATTGCACCGGCGGCATTTATTCTCTTAAACAGTATTCCTAATACAAATACGGCGGTTATGGGCGGAGCAATATACGACTGCACGTTCTGAAGGTACTGGTACAGTACTCCGCCACCTATTTTTTCCATAATAGGAATCCAGAGCATGCCCAAAATGACTACGAACCCCGTTGCGATCTTACCAATGCGAACCAGTTTGATTTCAGGAGAGTCGGGATAGATCTTTTTGAAAATATCCACTGTAAAGAGCGTTGAAGCGGAATTGAAGACGGATGCCAGGGAACTCATCAGCGCCGCCATCAGCCCTCCGGCCACCAGGCCTTTGAGGCCCGCGGGCAGCAGGTATTGTACCAGGGTGGGAAACACTTCATCGCTGCGGTCGTAGTTGATCATTCCTTTCTTTTTTAGCGCGAAAGCAATGATTCCCGGGATAAGAAATAAAAATATGGGCGTCAGTTTCAGGTATGCCCCAAAGATGGCGCCGCGACGCCCTGTTTTGATATCGGGTGCGGAAAGGGTTCGCTGTACAATATACTGATCGGTACACCAATACCAGATGCCCACCACGGCTCCACCAAAAACAAGTCCTGTCCAGGGGAAATCCGGATCCGATGCCGGCCGCCACATATTAAAATGACTGCTGCCGGCAGTAGCTTTCAATTCCGCCCATCCCCCAACGGCATTCAGTCCGAGTAAGGTTATAGTAGCCGCGCCAAGCAACAGCACCACCGTTTGGAAAGCCTCCGTATATACTACAGCTTTCATTCCCCCTAAAATTGTATACAAGCCAGTAACTACAACTGTTATTATAGCCCCTGTAAGAAACGGTATGCCCATCAGTTGCGATACCACAATACCGCCGGCATAAATGGTTACCGAAACTTTTGTGAGTACATAACCGGCAATTGAAAAAAGGGAGAGGAACCAGCGCGAGCGGGCATCAAAACGTTTTTCAAGAAACTCGGGCATGGTAAAGGCTCCGCTTCGGAAATAAAACGGAAGAAAGAACCAGCCCAGCATCAGCACGATCCAGGCATGCAGTTCATAATGCGCCATCGGCATGCCCGATTCAGCTCCCGTTCCTGCCAGTCCGACCACATGCTCGCTGCCGATATTCGATGCAAATATGGAAGCGCCAATTACAAACCAGCCAACATTGCGGCCGGCGAGGAAATAGTCTTCGGTGGTTCGGTTTTTCTGGGAGATAACCCACCACGCAATTCCGAGCAAGACGGCAAAATATCCACCCAGAACAATCCAGTCAAGGGTTTCCAGTGTTGTTTCCATATAGCAGCAAGGTTAGTTGGTTAGGAACTGAACGTATGGCACCAGCGTTTTCTTCAGGCAGTCTGCCAGATAGCATCCGATAGTCTATGTCCTGTATGGTAGACTACTTTTTCGGTTATGCCCTCCGGGTGCCACTGTGATGCTCCATATTTCGTTCAGACGGTAATATACACTATAATATTAAATGTCTGAATGACAGGAATTATAAATAATTCTCTTAAGAATGTGAATGATACGGATGGTTTGCGGGATACGGAATGTGAATATCTGAAGGCCAATTCAGGCGGCTATACCAAAACTTGACGTAAATTGCAGCCCATTACGGGTTTGACCGGTTTTTACAGTTGATGGCCATGGGCATCAACCCTGTTTAACCTTTCCTTAACCCCCGGAACAAATACTTTTGAACACTTAAATTGATTTATGAAACATCTCGCTGTCCTGGCCATATTCATTTTTTCCCTGACTAATGCTAATGCTCAGGATACGCTTTCCAGTACAACCATACTTATGGATACGTTGCCGGCAGCTGAGGCGCCCAGGCCCGAGCCGGTAGGGCGTTCCAAAGATCATTTACTGATTCAGGCCGGGATGGCTGGCTGGGCTCAGCAACCCGATAGCATCAATACAAAGGGACTATCGAGAGCCTTTAATATCTATTTCATGTTCGACTTCCCTTTCCGCACCAATCCCAAAATGAGTGTCGCGGTGGGAGCGGGTTTATCGACCAGCAATATTTATTTTGATAAAACAACCATTGATATTGCCGGAAGAACCAACAGCGAATTACGCTTCAGGGATGTTTCTGATACAACGCATTTTAAAAAGTATAAATTACTGACGACATATCTTGAAGCGCCGGTTGAATTGCGTTATACCGCGAATCCCGACCAGCCAAATAAAAGTTTCAAAGTGGCTATAGGCGGAAAGATCGGAACCCTGCTTTCTGCCGGAACGAAGGGTAAGAACCTGCTGAACAGTTCCGGACAAAACATTAACGCGTTTACCCAGAAGGAGAAATCCAAACGCTTTTTCAACGGCACACGCATTAGCGCTACTGCCCGTGTTGGTTATGGGGTATTCAGCATCTTTGGCGCCTACCAGATCAACAGTTTCATTAAGGAAGGATTCGGACCTGATGTTAAACCCTATATGATCGGATTGACGATAAGCGGTTTATAACCTGTACTACTGAATTTTAAGGCGGATACTGCAGGGTATTCGCCTTTTTTTTGATTAGCTTTATAGACCTTTAAGCTTCATCATAACATACAAAATTATCGAATCAGCCGGGCGGTGGTTTACGCATATCCATGGCCGGGACAATTGAAGAAGGAAGAATATGCTTGATAAAACAAAAGCGATAGCCAAAGAAGAAAAAGCCGTACTTGTGGGGCTGATTCATCAGGCACAATCGGAGCAACAGGTGAAGGAATATCTGGAAGAACTGGCATTTCTTGCTGAAACCGCGGGGGCTCTTGCTGTTAAGAAGTATGCCCAGAAACTGCCTGCTCCGGATAGTAAAACCTTTGTCGGGAAAGGCAAACTGGAAGAGATTCACCAGTATATTAAGGATAAGGACATTCAGCTGGCAATTTTCGATGACGAACTCAGCGGATCACAGATTACCAATATTGAGAAGGTGCTGGGCATTAAAGTGATTGATCGTTCTGACCTGATCCTCGATATTTTCGCACGACGGGCAAAAACCGCTCAGGCTAAAACACAGGTTGAACTGGCTCAGTATCAATACCTGCTTCCACGGCTTAAAGGTATGTGGAGTCACCTTGAACGGCTTGGAGGTGGTATCGGAACCCGGGGCCCGGGTGAAACGGAAATTGAAACCGACCGACGGATCGTAAAAGATAAGAT
>JAEYRC010000167.1 GCA_023409675.1 Bacteroidota bacterium | reverse complement strand
GCTGTATGGCGTGGCCACATTCATGCGCCGCAACTGCAGCCGCGGCGATGGAATTACCACCATAAACCTCCGGACTGAGATTAACGGTTTTATTGGCCGGATTGTAGTGATCGGTCATAAATCCCTTTACCGAGGTAACGGTAACATCAAAAACGCCGTTTTCCCTCAGCATCCGCTCCGCTACTTCCCGACCGGTCAGGTCGGCCCGAAGCGGAATTTTGCTGTATTTGGAAAATTTCGACTTCAGCACACCCGATACCAGCATACTGATACCCAAAAACAGCAGGGAAATAAATAAAATCGAAGGCTCCATGATCATAATTGCAAAATTTTATACGGGAACATATGCAAAGAAACGACCAAACCCTTTAAGGCCTCTTTTCAGGTCATTTCAACATTTTTTTTAACCCCTTTTGTCATATATAACTTCATGAAAAACAAGGGCTGACATAATTACACTTTTTGGAGCAAAAATCAGATTAAAATTCATAAAGAATTGTTAATCAATAAATTGAAAATTCATCTCTGTATTTTCCGGGAGTTTAGGAGTGGGCAGATTTTTTATGCACACCTTTAAAAAATAATTTTGTTTTGTGGCACTAATTTGTAATTTAGTGCATGAATTTAATGGGTTAGTAAGTAAAGGGTCGGTATCAATTACCGGCCCTTTTACTTTTTAGATCTTCAGGAATTTCTATGATTTCATTCTTCTCTTTCCACGTTTGCCAGGCTGTTTAAATTGAAGGTTAGCTATTGACCTTTCGCGCCGCTGAAGGACCTCGTCTCCATTGTGAAACCGTTTTTTTATAGCAATTATTGATTAGGATTTACATGGATATGTTGACCATGTGCGCCCTGGCGCGAGCAACAGTCAAATTTCGGTTTGCGTTTCATAGGAATGTTCAATTGGATTTTAATGTATAAAAAATCTCATTGGAGTCGGGACCTTCAATCGCATGGTCTTCACCCCGGAGGGGTGAAAGGTTAATAGCATACAAGTATCTAGCATCAGCTCCGTAGGAGCGGTACATAACCGTGAATTATTGAGTGTATTTCGTTTCGCTCCTACGGAGCTTGCCGGGGTGCTGGAAATGGAGCCTTTGCTATTGACCTTTCGCGCCGCCGCGCGCCCAGCTTGAATGTTGAAGTTGCGTTTTATATAGCACTCTGTTTAATTTGATATAAAACAAATATCATTTGTGTTGAGACCTGCAATCCCATGGTCCCCACCCCGGAGGGGTGAAAGGTTAATAACATACAAAAGTTTCTAGCATCAGCTCCGTAGGAGCGGTACCTAATTACAATTTGAATAGCAATCTGTTTGATCTGATAATACAAACTATGATTTGTGTCGGGGCTTACAATCACATGCTCTGCACCCCGAAGGGGTGAAAGGTTAATAGCACACAATAACATAGAGCTTCAGCTCCGTAGGAGCGGTACCGAATCCATTAGGATCCACATCCACTCCGCATTTTGACCATGCACGCCCTGGAACTATATAAATCGCACAGGCTGTAAACGGGTATTCCACCATTATTTTTGTTCAATTACGTACATGAAACAGTATAAAAACATTTTACACCCAAACTTTATCCTCTACCTTTATTTTCTATGAGTAAGGTGAAATCGGCGTTCTTCTGTTCTTCCTGCGGATATGAAAGTGCAAAATGGCTGGGTAAATGTCCTTCATGTCTTACCTGGAATACATTCGTTGAAGAAGTCGTTCAGAAAAATTCAACGGTGAAAGAAACCAGCTGGGATAATTATACCACCGAAGAAAAAAGAAAATCAAAAACCATTGCGCTTCAGCAGATCATTGCCCGGGAGCAGGAAAGACTGATAACCCCTGATTCAGAATTGAATCGGGTACTGGGTGGCGGCATTGTTCCCGGTAGCCTTGTGCTGGTTGCGGGTGAACCCGGCATTGGCAAGTCGACCTTATTTTTACAAATCGCGCTTCAACTTCAAAACACCCGTGTATTATATATAAGCGGTGAAGAAAGTGAGCAGCAAATCAAAATGCGAGCTGAACGGCTGAAGTTCACCAACGATGAATTATACCTGCTTACCGAAACATCTGTTCAAACGATTTTCAATGAACTGAAAAAACTGAAACCGGATATTGTTATCGTGGATTCAGTTCAAACATTGCAGGCGCCTTTCATAGAATCTTCGCCAGGCTCAGTGTCTCAAATCAGGGAATCGACCGCGGCCTTCCAGCGCTTTGCCAAGGAAACGAATACACCCGTTTTTCTGATCGGCCATATCACCAAAGAAGGCAGCATTGCCGGTCCGAAAATTCTGGAACATATGGTGGATACTGTACTGCAGTTTGAAGGGGACCAGCATTATGCCTACCGGTTGCTGCGTACCACTAAAAACCGTTTTGGCAGTACGGCGGAACTGGGTATATACCAGATGACGAGTGAAGGAATGCGCCCGGTGCTCAACCCGAGCGAGATTCTGATCACGCAGAAAGAAGACAGCCTGAGTGGTATCGCCATCGCATCAACTATAGAAGGCATTCGTCCGCTGCTGGTTGAAGTTCAGGCGCTGGTCACCCAATCGGTATATGGCAATCCTCAGCGAACGGTAACAGGCTTCGATCTGCGCCGCCTGCAACTGCTGCTTGCCGTGCTGGAAAAACGCGGTGGCTTTCATTTTGGTGTTAAGGATGTATTCCTGAATATTGCCGGAGGTATACGGGTCGAAGATCCTTCCATTGACCTTGCTGTACTGAGTGCTTTGCTGAGTTCCTATGAAGATCAGCCTGTGCCATCCCGCATCTGTTTTGCAGGCGAGGTGGGGCTGAGTGGTGAGATCCGCGCCGTACACCGGATCGAACAACGTATCTCTGAAGCCGAAAAACTTGGGTTTGAAAAAATAATCGTTTCGTCCTTCAATCAGAAATCGATCAGCGCCAAATCATTCAATATAGAAATCGTTTCCATGACCCGTGTCGAAGACCTCTATCGGTTCTTATTCTGATTCACCATTAACGTATAGCCATGACGGTAATGCCGGCTGTAAAGCGATGGCTGCTGGAAGGAGTGGAAGGCCTGCAGCACCTGTTTTTTCCGCATATCTGTGCCGGTTGCGGTACTGATCTGATAACCGAATCAGCGGTACTTTGCCTCGATTGCCTGAACAACTTACCCGTTACGGGCTTTCATCGCTTTGCCGTCAACCCTGTAGAAAAAATTTTTCGCGGGCGCATTCCACTGGTCAGCGCAACCAGCCTGCTTTACTTTACGAAAGACTCACTGTTACAGTCATTGCTTCATCAGTTAAAATACCAGGGAAAGAAAGACCTTGGTATTTATTTTGGTAAACGTATCGGTGAAGCCTATACGCAAATTGTGAACGACCCGCTGTTTGACGCGATCGTACCCTTACCCTTACATCCATCCCGCCAACGCAAACGCGGCTATAACCAGGCCGCGGCCCTTGCGGATGGTATCAGTGAAGTGCTGCAGGTACCTGTATTGGAAAATGTTGTACGGCGCAGTATTCAAACCAACTCGCAAACACAGAAGAACCGCCTGGAGCGCTGGGATAATATGGAGGGTAAATTCATCCTTGAAGAAGAAGAGGCCTTGTATGGCCGGCATGTATTGTTGGTTGATGATGTGGTAACCACCGGCGCCACCCTGGAAGCATGCGGTTCGGCATTATTAAAAACGGAAGGTTTGCAGCTTAGTATTTCCACGCTGGCGTATACGGCCCGATAATCTTACTTTTGACCTCATGAAGGATCGAAAATGGAGATCTGGTATTGCCGCGCTGATCTGCCTGTTGTTATTTTTCTCCTGTAAAAAGGAAAATCTGATTACCGGCAGCGACGCGCTCGTTAGCCTTTCGGCGGATACGGTACGCTTCGATACCGTTTTTACTTCTGCCGGATCAGTGACCGACCTCATCCTGATCTATAACGATAATGATGGAAAGTTACTGTTGGATAAGGTTACACTCGCCGGAGGAGAAGCCTCCCCTTTCCGGATCAATGCCGACGGATCACCCGGACCAGAAATCCGCAATATTGAAATTGCCGCCCGCGACAGCATCTATGTTTTCATTACGGTAAAGATCGATCCGACTACCGTTACGCAACCTTTCCTTGTTTCAGACAGCATCGAAATTCAATTCAACGGAAACAGCCGAAAGGTGCAGTTGCAGGCTTACGGACAAAACGCGAATTTCTTACGGACCTATCGCGTCAGTTCAAATGAAACCTGGACAAACGAAAAACCTTATGTTATCCTCGGCGGTTTACAGGTTATGGAAAACGCGGTACTGACCATTGAAGAGGGCACGCAGATATATGTTCATGCTGATGGACCCATACTGGTGGATGGTTCCCTGGTGGTAAACGGCAATCATTACGATAGCACGCGGGTAACCTTCCGTGGCGACCGATTAGACGCGCCCTACAAACATTACCCGGCCGGATGGCCCGGAATATTTTTCAGAAACAGCAGTAGAAATAATGTCCTGAACTATGCACGGATATTAAATGCTTATCAGGGCATCGTTGCGGAAGGCCTTTCGCAGAACACAAATCCTAAGGTGCAGCTCAACCAGGTCATTATCGACAATTGTTATGACGCGGGAGTTTTGGCCGTTGGCGCTGATGTGGAAATGAACAATACCCTGGTAAGTAATTGCGGGAAAGGTATTATCCTGGCTTATGGTGGCAAATACCGGTTAACCCACAGTACCGTGGCTGCTGTATCTAACCAGATGATTTTGCATAAGGAACCGTCATTACTGATCACCGATTTTATTAAAGATGGCGATCAGTTGTTCACCGCAGCGCTTGATGCGCAGTTTACAAACTGTATTTTCTGGGGTGATGGCGGACCGGTGGAAGATGAAGTGGTGGTTGGCCGGGAAGGGGTACAGAATTTTTCTGTTCGCTTTGAACATTCCATCTGGAAAATAAAAAATGAACCTGCCGGAGTACAACAGGTCAACATGCTGAATGCCGATCCGCTGTTTGATACCCTCAACTCCATATCCGGAATTTACAACTTCAGGTTGAAGGAAAATTCGCCTGCAATCAATCATGGCCTGCCAACAGGTATCCTGACTGATCTCGACGGGCGCCCCCGAAATTCGGCTACACCCGATGCCGGCGCCTATGAGAAAGAGTGATTACCTTAACATCCTGATGCAGTATTTTTATCCGATCTTTGCCGGACAAATTCAATAATAAAATTCTTGTCATGATAAAATTATCCTTACTTACGCTTGCCGCCTTTGCATGGATTTCAGTGTATGATTTCAGCGTACCTTCTCTCGAAGGAAAAAAAATCAACTTTGCCGACTTCAAAGGCAAAAAAATACTGATCGTTAATACCGCGTCAGAATGTGGCTATACCCCGCAATATGCCGGGCTGGAAGAATTATATAAAAAGTACAACAGCAAACTTGTAGTTGTGGGTTTTCCCGCCAACAATTTTGGTGGCCAGGAGCCCGGAAGCAATGCGGAAATCGCGGGATTTTGTCAGAAGAATTATGGTGTAACCTTTCCTATGGCCGAAAAAGTTTCCGTTAAAGGCAGCGATATTCATCCACTGTTCAAATACCTGACCGACGAAGCAAAAAAAATGGGTCATGACGATCCGATCAAATGGAATTTCTCCAAATTCCTGCTCGATGAAAAAGGAAAACTGATCGCTGTATTCCCCAGTAAGGTTAAGCCGATGGATACGGAGATCACCCGGTTGTTAAAGTAAGCAGGTCAAACTTTTGAATACAAATCCGGTAAGGCTATCCGGCCAACCGGTTCAATTTATTTATGCTGTTCAGGGAAGTGATAGGTCAGGATATGGTTAAATCCCGGCTCCGGGATATGGTTCGCGGCAACCGGCTCAGTCATGCCCTGCTGTTGCTGGGGAAGGAAGGTACCGGTGGTTTGCCGGTGGCGCTCGCCTTTGCCCAATACCTGGTCTGTGAAAAAAATGCCGCATCCCGCGATACGGCACCGGTTCCCGGACTATTCGGAGAACCCGTAACAACAGCATTAGCTGAAGATGCCTGTGGAGAATGCGCGGCATGCAAAAAAGCCGCTGCTTTTATCCATCCCGATATTCATTTCAGCTTTCCTTCCATTACCAAAAAACCCAGTTCGCCGGCGGTCAGCAACGACTGGATGAAGGAATGGCGGGAATTCATATCCCTTCAC
This sequence comes from Bacteroidota bacterium, assembly GCA_023409675.1. GTDB lineage: Bacteria > Bacteroidota > Bacteroidia > Chitinophagales > Chitinophagaceae > Flavitalea. The sequence continues at coordinate 1,325 of JAEYRC010000167.1, read as the reverse complement.
CCCTATGGCAGTATATTCGACTGGCTGCAATTCATCAATGCCGAAAACAAACAGGGCAATATTACAGCGGAGGAATGCAATGAAATCATGCGCAAACTCAGCATGAAAAGTTATGAAAGCCGCTATAAGATCCTGATTGTATGGATGCCCGAATACCTGGGCAATAATGGCAACCGCCTGCTTAAGCTTATTGAGGAGCCTCCTGAGGATACCTTATTTCTGCTGGTAGCTGAAAATGATAACATGATCCTGCCCACGATCCTGTCCAGAACGCAGCTCATTGGCCTCCCTTTACTGGATACAGCATCCATTACAACGGCTCTAACACAACGATCTGCCGTACCGGAAGAGCAGGCCCGTCAACTGGCGCTGCTCAGTGAAGGCAATTACCGCGAGGCCCTGAACCTCCTGAATCATGCCGGCGATGACTGGCAGGCTTACTTCAGATCGTGGTTGAATGCGATCATGAAAACCGGCCCGATAGCGCAAACCCGCTGGGTCGACGAGATGAGTGCACAGGGCAGGGAAAAACAAAAACAGTTTTTGCAGTATTGCATTCACCTGGTAGAACAGGCGGTCAGGCTGCAGGTCATGGAAGGCATCGGCGATTCGATCGCGGAAAATGAAAAAGATTTTGCAGGCCGGTTGAATAAGCTGGCAGGCATTGGTCAGCAGCAGGCAATGATTGAAGAGTTTAACCAGGCCATTGGGTATATCGGGCGGAATGCCAATCCGAAAATGCTGTTTCATGCCCTTACCATCAAACTCTACCACATCATTGCCAATAAATCATTAATTTTGGTAAATTGAGGTGTTTGATTCTGAGGATTAGGAGTTTAAGAAGTTGAAACCTTTCTACTATATATACCAACCGGTTCTTACCATGCCAGAAGGGTATCTGCCCTGAAGGCTAACCTGGCCATCACGGGCGAAATGCCTGGTTTCTTCCGATTATCTTCCTATCCGTTATTTTTTTATGACTGTATAAAATTGATATACATGGGATGTAGTTCTTGTGGAACGGGCAGCAAAGTCAATGGCTGTAAAAGCAATGGCGGCTGCAGCAGTGGAGGGTGTAACCGTATGAACGCGCACGACTGGCTGGCTAACTTACCGTTCAGCGACCCCGAAAGTGGTTGTCGCATTGTGGAAGTAAGTTTCAACAATGGCAGCAGGAAAGAGTTTTTCCGCAATACGACCCTCCAGGTTTTTGATAAAGGCGATATAATTGCCGTTGAAGGTGTCAGCGGTTTCGATGTGGGCACGGTAAATCTTACCGGTGAGGTGGTTCGGCTTCAACTGAAAAAACGAGGAGTCCGGGAAAC
>JAEYRC010000147.1 GCA_023409675.1 Bacteroidota bacterium | reverse complement strand
AGCCAGCCTTTAAATATATCTGAGTTGGGTTGATGTCCGATGGCTACAAAAAATCCCTGAACCGGAATTTCATTGATTTCATTGGTCTGGTTATTCCGGATGCGGACAGCTTCTACCTTTTGCTCGCCCAGGATCTCCTCGGTTTCGGTATTCCAGTAAATTTTGATGTTCGGCGTACGATGCACGCGTTCCTGCATAATTTTCGATGCCCGCATTTCTTCGCGCCGGACAAACATATGTACCGTTTTGCACAATTTAGACAGGTAGATCGCTTCTTCGGCAGCCGTATCGCCGGCGCCTACGATTGCCACTTCTTTTTCCCGGAAAAAGAATCCGTCGCAAACTGCGCAGGCGCTCACGCCAAAACCATTGAGCCGCTGTTCACTTTCGAGTCCGAGCCATTTTGCAGAAGCGCCGGTTGAAATGATCACCGCATGTGCTTCAATAAGTTTTTCTTCATCGATCCATACCTTAAAGGGCGAGCTGGAAAAATCTACACTGGTTGCCAGCCCGTAACGTACATCGGCACCCATACGTACAGCCTGCTTTTCAAAATGCACCATCATTTCCGGTCCCTGGATACCATCGGGATAGCCGGGATAATTCTCCACTTCAGTGGTTATGGTTAACTGGCCACCGGGTTGTATGCCCTGATACAGCACCGGTTTCAGATTCGCACGTGCAGCATAGATCGCTGCAGTATAGCCTGCCGGTCCTGAACCGATAATTAGACAATTTACTTTTTCTGCTGCCGTATCCATTGTTGTCATTTGATTTTCTGTTTATTATGCCCTATTCGGGAATCTGCAAAAATTTAAACTGTGAAGCGTATCCGCCAAAATAACCGAGCGCTCCTCCACTGATATTGGTTAATACCCTTGTTGGCGATGAAAAAGGATTACCAATACTGGTATAGCTGAATTCCATCGTGCGCCAGAAGTCGTAGGTTGCCCTGTCAATTTCACTGAGTTTCAGCACTACCCTGTCGCCCCGGTCGAAGAAGTTATACGTGTCGGGATCCAGTTCCGCATTACGGTCAACACCCCGTTCCACCTCTACGCTATAGGTGACCCCATCGGTCACCTGATCGTCATACACCGAAAAAAGACCAGGGTAAAAAGGTTCATCGTTGGCTTTGGTGTAATAACTGAAATAATTCCCAAAACCGGGTTTATCGGTTAGCGTTACCATTAATACCACTTTGGTGCTGTCGTCCCCTGTAGCCTGTTCCCACCAGATCGAATCCAGTGTTATCTCCGGTTCAGGAATCGTGGTAAAAGCCGAAAATTCTTTACCCTCCACCGTAATATGCAGGTCATAGCGCTGTCCGGTTTCGCCCCGAAAGGCCTCAGCACTGCTGCTGTCAACCGTGTAATACGAGTAAGCAACTCCAGGCCCCGTGTAGCGGGTATATTCTTTTAGCCGGTGAGTTTGCCGGCCATCGGAAATATCGATTTCAGCGTCATGAATAAAGGATTCGGAGAGCATCTCCACCGACAGGCTGGCAAACAATCCAAAACTTCGGGATAGTATGACCACCGGATACTGCCCGTTTTCGATCGTGGCTTCGACAACGACCATTTGAGGGCTGGGTTTCGGGTTGATGGTGACATTTTTCTCACAGGCCATCAGCAAAATCACCCCGGTCAGCAGTGAGCAAAATATCGGTTTGAACATCCGGCAAATTTAGGAAGATAATTTCCAAAAAAAACCCTTCCGCTTGTAGGTGGAAGGGTTAAATAAGTGTGATTGAAAACATCAGCCCAGGTATGCCTTAAGGGCATTGCTGTAGCGGGCTTTCTGCAATCTTTTGATTGCTCTCTCCTTGATCTGGCGAATACGTTCTTTAGTGAGATCGTATTTCTGCCCAATCTGTTCGATCGTTACACCATTCTCACCGTCAAGACCGAAATAGGCGTTTACAATCTCCGCCTCACGGGGGCTCAGCGATTTTAACACCCGGCGAATCTCATTGCGAAGCGAATCTTTCATTACATCATCATCGGTATCATCACCACCCTCGAGCAAATCACCCATGGCTACATCCTCTGCCTCATGCACGGGGGCATCCAGGGAGGTGTGGCGGGTATTGCTTTGAAAGATGTTGTTGATCTCGGTTTCACTCATCTCCAGCAATTCGGCGAGTTCTTCCGTACTGGGCTCACGCTCATGTTCCTGCTCAAAAGCCATATAGGCTTTGTTTGCTTTGTTGTAGGTGCCAATTTTGTTTTGAGGCAGGCGGACTAAACGTCCCTGCTCTGCCAACGCCTGAAGGATGGACTGGCGAATCCACCAAACCGCGTATGAAATGAACTTAAACCCTTTTGTTTCATCGAAACGCTGGGCTGCTTTTATCAATCCGAGGTTACCCTCGTTGATCAGGTCGCTAAGTGAAAGGCCCTGATGCTGGTACTGCTTAGCAACAGATACCACAAACCGAAGGTTGGCCTGCACGAGTTTGTCTAATGCCCGTTGGTCACCCATTTTAATCCGCTGCGCCAGAACAGTTTCCTCTTCAGGGGTAATCATTGAAATCTTAGAAATCTCCTGTAGATACTTTTCAACCGCCTGGGAATCACGATTAGTAATCTGGGTAGCAATTTTGAGCTGTCTCATATCTGATAATAAAAATTAAAAAAATCCTTTGGGTACAGGATCATCGGAATATTAGACATTTAACGGTAGGCTGAAGTTGCAAAAAACTAAGTTAATATTTAAGTGCTCCCCGGAACCCGTGCAAAAGTAATAACGGATGTCGGAACTTCATAATTTCTCCAGATATTTGTCGGTAATATACAGGTAAATCCTGACCCTGATAACTATATACGTAGCCTGTAAAGAATAGATGGTATTTTACGGAAAACCAGTAGTATTCTGCCTTTCCATAGCAGCAAAAACCAATCCTATCTATAGCGCAAATCCTTAATTATTCATTAAAAGATTTTTAAATCGGTTCAGCCTGACCGTTAATCGGGCTTATCCATTATACACGATTTCTTCTCCGCTAACCGTAAGCGTTAAGGATTTACGGCTACCTTCCACCACCCTACCAATAACCTTCGCGGCAATGCCCAGCGATTCGGCCATTTCGATGAATACTCCGGCCTTCTGAGGCGCTGTAAAAAGCTCCAGACGGTGACCCATATTGAATACCTGGTACATTTCCCGGTTATCGGCTCCGGAATGCTGCTGGATAAGCTGAAACACCGGCGGAACTTCAAACAGCTCATCCTTGATGAGTTTCATTGCCGCGGGCAGGTATTTGAGGCACTTTGTTTGCCCACCGCCGCTGCAATGGATCAACCCATGAATGGATTCAAATTCTGTACTGAGCATTTTCCTTACCAGGGGCGCATAGGTACGGGTGGGCGACAACAGTAATTTTCCCAGATCAAGCCCCTCCGCGCCCGGGCCCGTCATCCGGCCTTTACCGGGATAGACCACTTCCGGAGGCAGTGTGGGTTCAAAAGTTTCCGGAAATTTTTCCGCATAATAATGTTCAAGGGCGTCGTGCCGGGCACTGGTTAACCCGTTGGAGCCAATTCCGCTGTTGTAAACCTGTTCATAATCGGCTTTGCCCGAACTGGAAAATCCAACAATTACATCCCCGGGCCGGATCTTATCATTGGTGATCAGCCGGTTTTTGGGCCAGCGTGCCATCATGGTGCCATTCACCGCAATGGTTCGCACCACATCTCCAACATCGGCAGTTTCACCACCCATATAGCGGATGTTTACCCCGAATGCGGCCAGTTCATCAAACAATTCCTGCGTGCCATTGATGATTCTTTCCAGTACAGCCCCTGGAATAACCGACTTATTTCTGTCGATGGTGGAGGAAAATAACAGGTTATCATAAATGCCAACGCAAAGCAGATCATCCAGATTCATTACCACCGCATCCTGTGCGATGCCCTTCCATACACTGAGGTCACCGGTTTCCTTCCAGTACAGGTAGGCCAGCACCGATTTGGTTCCGGCGCCATCGGCATGCATCAGGTTCACCCATTCGGGATCACCCACGATATGATCAGGATAGATTTTACAAAATGCATTGGGGTATATTCCCTGATCGAGTTTACCAATGGCCTGATGTACCTCCTCTTTCTGGGCCGACACGCCCCGTTTGCTGTACAGACTCATGAAGATGATTTGATTGGAAAGTTGCGAAAATAAGGCAAAAAACGGCCCTCCACCCGTACCAAAAAAATTATTCCCTTACTTTGCAGCCCCATACCAATTATGAAGGTTTATCAGCACACCCAATCCTGGCCGGCATTCAGGAATACCGTTTTAACGATCGGCACTTTCGACGGTGTACATGAGGGCCACCGCCAGATTTTTCACCTGCTGAAGCAGCAGGCCAGGATAATAGGCGGTGAAACGGTCATCATAACCTTCCATCCCCACCCACGAAATGTTGTTGGCGGCGCCAAGGAAGATATCCGGCTTATCAACACCATAGAAGAACGCATCGAACTGATCAGAAGAGAAGGTATTGACCACATGATCATTATTCCATTTACGGAAGCCTTTTCAAAATTGCCCGCGAAACAGTATATCGAAGAGTTCCTGATTGGCAATTTTCATCCCCATACCCTGATTATCGGATATGATCATCGGTTTGGATGCAACCGCGAAGGAAACTATCAGTTGCTGGAGGCCTATCGTGATGCTGGCGCCTTCGCCCTTCAGGAAATCCCGGCTTTTATGATTGAACATATTAAAGTAAGTTCAACGCATATCCGGCAATGCCTTGCAGAAGGTAAAGCGGAAGAAGCCAACAAGCTGCTCGGCTATCCGTTTTTCTTTTCGGGAACCGTAGTGCATGGCAATAAACTGGGCAGAACGCTGGGCTACCCTACCGCGAATATTGAGCCCGATGCTGCGGATAAGATTATGGTCGCGAATGGCATTTATGCCGTTACGGTCAATATTGAGGAAGAGCAGACTTTCACTGGTCTGGAATACAAGGGCATGATGAGTATCGGGCTGCGGCCCACCATAAATGGGAACCATCGTGTAATCGAAGTAAACATCTTTGATTTTGATTCGGATATCTATTCCCGTAAGATCAGGGTATATATTCATGCCTGGTTACGTTCGGAAGTTCGTTTTGATAGTTTAGATGCCCTTACCGAACAAATGCATGCCGACAAAATCAATAGCCTTCGCGCACTTGAACACATAGGCTAATTCATCATGATTTTAACCATCAGTTCTTTCAATAGTTCCCCTGGTGGCGTTCCGGCATTCTGAATTCCTATACTGCGAAGATTATAATGATGTAGCAGGATGAGGCTGCGTTCAATACCGGCATAACCGTAAAGCTTAGCCGCAGCCAGGTATTCCTTCAGAAAAAAACCGGGTATTCCTGTTTCAGCCGCTATTGCTCTTTCATCATTAGAAGACACTCCAAAGGTCATATACACTTTGCTGAACCAGGCATATAATGTCGGTAATATCAGTTGTATCGGCGCTGATTTCTGATTAGCGCCGAAATATTGAACAATCTGTATTGCCTTTGCGAGATCCTTGCGGGAAAGCGCGTTCTGCAATTCAAAGACATTATATTCTTTACTGATACCTACAAAAGTTTCAATATCATCTTCGGTGATTTGTTTGCGGGATTTAATGTTTAGCAGCACCTTATCCACCTCATTCTGCATCCGGCTCAGGTCGTTGCCGATATGCGCGACCAGCAACTGAAGCGCCCGCGGCGAAATGGTATAACCACGGCTTTCAATTTCTTTTTCGGCCCAGTCGGGCAGCAGATGATCTTTCAGTTTATTAGCCGTAAAAACCTCAGTTTTGGCTTTGATAAGACGGGCCAGCTTCGATCGCCCATCAACTTTTTTATCCTTATGCGCAACAATAAAAATGGTGGAGGCCAGTGGATTGGAGATATACCCTTCAAGTTTATCCAGGTCTTTCATCTGCTGCGCTTCCTTCAGAATGACGAGCTGCCGGTCGGAAAACATCGGGTATTTCATACAGGCATTCACTACATCCGGCCATGCCGCATCTTTGCCATAGAAAACGGTTAAGTTGAATGATGCTTCTGCTTCTGATAATATATTTTTTTCAGCATAATCCACCAATTGATCTATAAAATAACGCTCTTCACCTTCAAGCCAGTAAATGGGTTTGAAGTTGTTTTTCTTCCAGGATTGAATCAGTTTTTCTGTCGGCATCAATACAATTTATACATACTTCGAAATCAGCAATATTAGTTAAAAACGTCAGGTTCGGGCCAGTTTAAAACAGGTCACACATGATTAATTTTCAACAGTTTACCAAAACAACTTAAATTTATGATAGACATCAGAAAATATTTTGGCATGTTTTTGGTTCAAACCATAAACGTAACCTTAAATTTTAAGTAAAAAAAACAATATGACAACCAGTAATTATCCATCCGCATCTCCGCAAAATCAACCACCAAAAAGGGATTCCAAAAACTTAATTATCGGAATTCTTGCCGTAGCCATATTGGGTACCTGGGGGTATTTTTTATGGGACAAAAATAATCATGAGCAGGAACTGACCAAAATGCAATCGCAATATGTTGCGGTTGATTCTTCTAAAAATGAATTACAGAACAGCTTTGATGCAGCATTATCGCGCCTTGATTCATTAACCGGATACAATAATGAAATTGAAGGCAAGCTTACTGAAAGCAAAAGCGAAATTTCAAAACTGAAATCACAGATCAATAACCTGTTGAAGAAACAACGGCTGACGGATGCTGAAAAAAGACAGGCACAGGCGCTTATTGCAGAACTCAACGACAAGCTTGGTGGACTGGAAGCGGAAGTTGCCCGGCTAACCGGTGAAAATGCTAACCTCACCCAGGAAAATGCTGCGGTTACTGTTGAACGTGATACCTACCGCGCGCAGAAAGATACATTGGAAATGGTAAAGCAGGACCTGGAAAGTACTGTTGATGTAGCTTCAACCTTAAATGCTTCAAACATCGCCATTACTCCCGTAAGAGAGCGCAACAGCGGTAAAGAAAAAGTAACCACGCGTGCCCGCCGGGTCGATAAACTTGTGATCACTTTCGATGTAAGCAATCGTATCGTTAAACCCGGTCCTTCTGAAGTGTATGTATCAATCACCGATCCTGAAGGAAAACCAGTTGCTGTTGAGGCGCTCGGATCAGGAACCTTCACCACTCGCAATGAAGGTGAAAAATTCTATACTTCCAGGCTGACTGTTGACTTGGAACCAGCAAAGCGCAAACATGTTGAATTTGCATGGAAACAAAACAGCGATTTCAAAAAAGGAAACTACAACATTGAGATCTACCATAATGGTTATAAGATCGGTGAAGGCGTAAGAGAACTTAAATAGTCTTTACTGATAGGTAAGAAGCCGGAAGCAAGTCTTCCGGCTTTTTTTATGACGTATACTAAAGCTTATTACAATATGAGATTGGAAAGCAGTATTCATTATAAAATTGCTCTCACGGAAGCACGCCCGGTATGTATTACCCGTCCTGTGCCAGGCTTTCTGCCTTCATATTGAATATTCAGTTCCAGGTTGCCGGATAAGCGTTTGGTGAGATCAAGATTCCATAAAAAATTCTTACCGGGCATCAGGCCATCCAAAATAATATACGAGGAAGTTGTATTCGGATTGGGTATGCTGTCGCGGGAGCAGAAATTAATCGAATTATAGGAAAAGCGTCCCAGAATAGAGGCGCTTTGGAGCATATTGTATTTCACTTCCGTCTGCACCGCATGTGATAACGCTTCTTCCTGATTACCGCCGCTGTTTTTCTTTTCACTGTAAACATACCCGGTCATCATCCGGAAATTGGATTTTCGCGTAAGCGTAATCCTGGGCTCCAACGCGCGAGTATTGATATCATAATTGCGGTTATCAAATTTCGCATTAGAGGTGACCAGGGTATTGTTTCCTTTACGTAGAGCTAGATCGATCAGCAGCTCACGGGTGATATTCCATCGACCCTTCACACCAAGCTGGCGAAGCTCACGCGATTCATAACCATAGGTTAGTAACGCGCGATTGCCATTCATGGAACTGTTAATATCAAAACCCCATTTTGAACTGAACCG
>JAEYRC010000119.1 GCA_023409675.1 Bacteroidota bacterium | reverse complement strand
GGGGAACGGAGTAGGTCATACGAAGTAGATCACGATAAGCAACCGGCAATTGAATTTCACGACCCTGCTGCCGCAAATATTGGCGGAACTGATCACTTACCGGGTAAATGATCTTTTTCCGGGAAGGCTTGTGGTAGTTGGTATTTTCTGTTGGATGATTCAGCAGGAATTATTTTTCAGCATTTATGATGCCCATCACTGGCAATCAGATATATATGCGCAGCTAACGCCCTCTATCAGCAAATCAGTCTATCCTTTCCCTAACGCATTGATCACATCATACTTGGTAACGATATGAAGTGTAGCCCCTTCATCCATAGCCATCACCGCTCCATTTTCCCGACTGATCAAACCCGAAATTTTCTCCAGGGGCGTATTCAGGTCTACCATTGGATAAGGCTTTTCCAGTACATCCTGAACCGGCAGATCTTTTATATCCTGCCCACTTTGCATCAGTTTATTGAAAAGTCCGCTTTCACTGATAGAACCGACAACCTTATCCTTATCAAGAACGGGCAGATTTTCAATGGCGTATTTCTGCATCAGCGCGATGGCATCAGAAATCCGGGTACTGGGTTCTACCGTAATTACTTTTTTCGCGCCACGGCTGCTGATAATATCTTTAAAGGTTTTCACATCCAGAAATCCTCTTTCCATCATCCACTGATCGTTGTATACTTTACCTACATAACGACTGCCATGATCATGAAACATCACCACCACTACGTCATCTTTCTTTAGTTTATCCTTCAGTTGAAAAATACCCTGCAGCGCGGTACCGGCACTGTATCCGCAAAACAAACCTTCTTCCCGGGCAAGCTTACGTGTCATCAAAGCCGCGTCCTTATCCGTCACCTGCTGAAACTCGTCGATGAACTGCATGTCATAATTCTGCGGAACGAAATCTTCACCAATCCCTTCGGTAAAATAGGGATGAACTTCCTGCATATCCACCTCGCCGGTCCTGAAATATTTGGTCAGTAGTGAACCAAAGGGATCCATCGCCCAGATTTGTATCGACGGGTTTTTTTCTTTCAGATACCTGGCTGTACCCGTAACAGTTCCACCAGTTCCGGTGGCGGCAACAAAATGGGTTATTTTACCGTCGGTCTGTTCCCAAAGCTCGGGCCCGGTGGTTTCGTAATGCGCCAGCCGGTTGGCCAGGTTATCATACTGGTTGAAATAATAGGAATTCGGCGTTTCGCGGGCCAGCCTGCGGGCCACCGAATAATAGGAACGCGGATCATCGGGTTCAACATTCGTCGGGCAAACGATCACTTCCGCGCCTACTGCTTTGAGGATATCGATCTTTTCCTTTGACTGTTTATCGGTTGTGGTAAAAATGCATTTATAGCCCTTCACTACTGCAGCAAGGGCCAGGCCCATACCGGTATTTCCGGATGTGCCTTCAATGATGGTTCCGCCGGGTTTCAGTTTGCCTTCCTGCTCCGCCACTTCCACCATTTTTATAGCCATCCGGTCTTTGGCGGAATTACCCGGATTGAAGTATTCAACCTTAGCCAGAACCGTACAGGGTAAACCTGAAGTGATCTTGTTTAACCGGATGAGCGGTGTTTTTCCTATCGTTTCTAAAATATTATTTTTAATGGTCATATTCTGTTTTTTCCCGGCAAAGATAGGAAGGATATTCAGGATCGTCCCGGACGCCTCTGCGCAGTTCCGTGTTGTGGAATCTGGCCCCATTCCTGCCGGCATTTTAAGCCGGAATTCCACATTTTTCAAAATTTTATTTTGAGTATTTTCCGCTTACTTTTGCCGCCTTTGCAAAAAAGATTCTAATTCAATACGGCTATGGAACAGAAATATATTCAGAAGATAGCAGAGCGTCAGTCACTATCGGTGAAACAGATCCTTAATGTGCATGAACTGTCATCCGGAGGAGCCACGGTACCCTTTATGTCGAGATATCGTAAAGAGGCCACCGGCAACCTCGATGAAGTGCAGCTCAACAATATTGTTGAAGACCTTAAATACTTTAGTGAACTCGATAAACGGAAAGAAACTGTCCTAAAAACCATCGAAGGTCTCGGTAAGCTCAGTCCGGAATTGAAGGCGCGTATCGACAATAGCTTTGATGCCACGGAACTGGAAGATCTTTATCTGCCGTATAAGCCTAAACGTAAAACCCGTGCGACAGCCGCTATTGAAAAGGGTCTTGAACCCCTGGCTAAATGGCTGCTGGAACAGCAGCCTGGAAATCCCGAAGAGGCCGCAGCAACCTATATCACTGAAGAAGTTAAGGATGAAAAGGCAGCCCTGCAGGGGGCACGCGATATCATTGCCGAATGGGTTACCGATGATGCCCGGGCCCGTACAGCTATCCGGAACCTGTTTGAATCGTCGGCTGTACTGTATTCGAAAGTTCTGAGCTCGAAAAAAGAAGATGCTGAAGCGCAGAAATACCGTGACTACTTCGAGTTCAGTGAATCCCTCAGCAGTTGTCCGTCGCACCGCATCCTGGCTATCCGGAGAGGGGAGAAGGAAGGCATACTGATGATGGATATCAATGTTGATAAAACCAAAGCCATCGATGAACTGAACCAGCTGTTTATAAAAGCGGATAACGACCTGGCCGATCAGGTACGCAAAGCGGTTGAAGACGGCTACGACCGGTTGCTGAAATCATCTATTGAAAATGAATTCCGCCTGCTCAGTAAAACTAAAGCGGATGAGGATGCCATCAGCGTTTTTGCTGAAAACCTGAGGCAGTTGTTACTTGCCTCACCCTTAGGTGAAAAGAATGTGCTGGCCATCGACCCGGGCTTTAGGACGGGCTGTAAAGTGGTATGTCTGGATGCGCAGGGAAATTTCATTCATAACAGTACCATATACCCGCACCCGCCACAGCAGGAAACATCCAAAACAATCGCTGAATTAAAAAAGCTGGTGCAGCAATTCAATATTGAAGCAATTGGCGTGGGTAACGGAACTGCCGGCCGCGAAACTGAACAGTTGGTGCGTGATATCGATTTCGGGAAACCGGTGAATATCTTTATGGTGAACGAAAGTGGCGCTTCTATTTATTCGGCATCTGAAGTGGCCAGGGAAGAGTTTCCCGAACAGGATGTTACCGTTCGTGGAGCGATAAGCATTGGAAGAAGATTGCTTGATCCGCTTAGCGAACTGGTGAAGATTGATCCCAAATCTATTGGAGTAGGACAGTACCAGCATGATGTGCATCAAACCAAATTAAAAGATGAACTCGACAAAGTGGTGGAAAGTTGTGTGAACCATGTGGGGGTGGATCTGAATACCGCCAGCAGGCACCTGCTGAATTATGTTTCCGGACTAAGTTCAACGCTGGCCAAAAATATCGTTGATTACCGGGCAGAAAACGGCGCTTTTAAAAGCCGGAAAGAATTGAAGAAGGTAGCGATGATGGGACCAAAATCCTTTGAGCAGTGTGCCGGATTCTTACGCATACGCGGAGCCGAAAATCCGCTCGACAACAGCGGGGTACACCCCGAAAGTTATGATGTGGTAGAAGCAATGGCACGCGACCTGAACTGCAGTATACAGGACCTCATCACCAGTGCGGATATCCGTCGCCAGATCGATCGCCGTAAGTACATCACAGAGAAGACCGGTGAATTCACCCTTGAAGATATATTGCGTGAACTGGAGAAACCCGGCAGGGATCCAAGACCTCAGATCGAGGTATTTCGTTTTGATGACTCAGTAAAAAGCATTGACGATCTGAAGCAGGGGATGACCCTTCCAGGTATCATCACCAATATAACCAGCTTTGGCGCATTTGTAGATATTGGCGTTAAACAGGATGGACTGTTGCATATCTCCCAAATGAGCAATACGTTTATCTCCGATCCCAACCAGGTGGTGAAGCTGAACCAGAAAGTACAGGTGACGGTGTTAGAAGTAGATTCAGCCCGCAAGCGGGTTTCGCTAACCATGAAAGATGCGCAGCCTTCGCAACGTGCCGGCACGCCAGGTAAAAAACCGGTGGTTCAAAAAAGCGCCAGTAAAAATCCCGCGCCATTAAATCCTTTCCAGGCGAAACTGGAAGAGCTGCGGAAAAAATTGAAATAGAGGTTTTGTAATGAATGGATGGATGCCTGGCGAAACATGACTTTTTTCCTGATCATGCTAATGCAAAGTATGTTAGCAAGCCATTTGGAATCAGCATCCTCATGAGCATCGTGTATACCGTATAGTAATAGAGAAATGTCATAGGAATGCTGCTGATGAACTGAAGGCTTTTACCCGGTTCTATGATCTTGTTGGTGTTTCATTTTTCTTTTGCCCAGGTACATATCCAGAAGCATCAGCGCAAGCACCACATTGATCATGATGAAAATATTAGTGAGGTTGTTATCGTACACTCT
>JAEYRC010000060.1 GCA_023409675.1 Bacteroidota bacterium | reverse complement strand
GGGGAATTAGCTCAGTTGGCTAGAGCGCTTGCATGGCATGCAAGAGGTCACCGGTTCGACCCCGGTATTCTCCACAAATATCCAATCAGGTCCTTTAATGTTTCAAAATGTAATGTTTTGTCACATTAAAGGATTTTTTTTGGCCAGAATGATTCTTCGTTTTCAATTTATTTTGTCAGGAAGATAGAACAGACACAATTGCGATGATGACGAAAGAGAATCTGAAAGAATTAGCCTTATTGTTCTCGAAACTTGGCTTTATTGGCTTTGGCGGTCCTGCTGTGCACATTGCCCTGATGGAAGAAGAAGTGGTACGGAAAAGAGGGTGGATGAGCCATCAGCATTTTCTGGACATGGTAGGTGCTACCAACCTGATTCCCGGCCCTAACTCTACCGAAATGGCTATGCATGTCGGACATGAAAGAGCCGGATGGAAAGGGCTGGTAATAGCCGGCTTATGCTTTATCATTCCTGCAGTGCTGATTACCGCCATCTTTGCCTGGGCTTATCAGCGATACGGACAATTGCCACAAGTGCAGCCTTTTATCTATGGTATTAAGCCCGCCATCATCGCGGTTATTGTGGTCACGATGATCAATCTGGGGAAAAAGGCTTTGAAAAATGTACAGTTGGCGATTATTGGAATACTATCCGCTATTGCCGTTCTAATGGGGCTGAATGAAATTTTTGTTTTGTTTAGTGCAGGGTTGGCTGGAATGCTCCTTCATTTTATCCAGTCGGGCAGAAATACAGCATATGGTTTTTTGCCTTTTTCTTTATTGCAAATAGGCTATTCCGCAACTGATACTTCTTCAATAAAATTATTCCTCATTTTTTTGAAAGTAGGTGCCATTCTTTACGGAAGCGGGTATGTATTATTTGCTTTTCTGGATGCAGAACTGGTGGGCCGGGGTTTGCTTTCCAAACAGGAGTTGATTGACGCAATAGCTGTAGGTCAGTTTACACCAGGGCCTGTCTTTTCCTCTGCCACCTTTATCGGTTGGCAGATAGGAGGTCTGCCAGGAGCTATTGTTGCTACCATAGGCATTTTTCTGCCTTCCTTTCTATTTGTAGCTTTATTGAATCCCCTGATACCAAAGCTGCGACGTTCGAAAGTGTTCAGTGCATTTTTAGATACCGTAAATGTGGCGTCCATTGCCATTATTCTTGCCGTGGTGATAGAAATGAGCCGGCAAACGCTACTTGACTGGAGAACAATTGTCATTGCAGTTTTAAGCTTTATGGTGACCTTCTATTTTAAAAAGCTTAATACCGCCTTCATTATTATGGGAGGCGCATTACTGGGCTATCTGCTCTTTTTAATTTGATAGCTATTCTTCAAATTTATGTAAACTGCATATGGCAATCTAAAATGCAGATTTCAAAATGTATTGGTAATTTATTATTTGGACTTATAACAGCTCAGATACGGAACTCTTTAATTAATATCCTTTTCGCAGCATATCTGCATACTCATTCGGCAGCGGACTGTCTTCTATTGCTTTAGCGGCTTTTTCTACATTGTAATCAAATCGGATAAACTCTACCTGTACAGCTTCTCTATTCGTTATGCTGCTATCAACATTGATCGTAAGGATTACATATCCACCCTGAGGATTGCCATCTTTTGGTTTGCCCACAGAACCAATATTGACCGCATGCCGGTAATGGGTGCCTTCTGTCAGTTCTGTCGCTAATATCCTATGGTAGGGCTTGTGGGTATGTCCAAAGCACATGATGTCAGCAGCTGCTCCCTCCATGATTCTTAGTAAACTCTTCTCATCCCTGTCTTCGAACAGGTACTCATTTATCTTTCTGGGGCTACCATGAACGAGTAAGAGATTGAACTTGTCATGATTTAACTGGAATTCCACTCTTATGTGAGCGGGTAATGTTCTTAAATAATTTCGTTCATCAGGACGCACGATGGCGTTTGTAAATGAAATCGAGATTTTGCCCATATCTTTTTCCCTATCCGATTTATAGGCACAACCGCATTCATCACTCATGCGACCAATACCCTGGTCGTAATTGCCTGCAATGGTGGGAATACCTCTTCTTCTTATTTCATTGATCACTTCATTAGCCCAAATGTTATAGCCTACGAGGTCACCAAGGCAATAAATTGCATCTGGTTTTTGCTCTTCAATGCTCCTAAGGCAGGATTCCAATGCCGGGAGGTTGGCGTGAATATCACTAAATAATGCTATTCTCATAAGTGAATTTTAAGCGTTTTGTAGGTTTTGTTTTGTGTAATATTTGCGTCTGAGCCAGAATGCTACATTGACCAAAGCAATCAATGCAGGCACTTCCACCAAAGGGCCAATAACACCGGCAAACGCTTGTCCGCTGTTGATACCAAAAACACCAATAGCTACAGCTATGGCCAGTTCAAAATTGTTTCCGGCTGCGGTAAAGGCTATGGATGCATTAGTCGAATAGTCTGCCCACATTTTCTTACCTATAAAAAAGGAAACAATGAACATGATAGCGAAATAAATAATCAACGGTATGGCAATTCTTACCACGTCGAAGGGTATCTGGATTATCAATTCCCCTTTCAGGCTGAACATGATTACAATGGTAAACAGAAGGGCAACCAAAGTAATAGGAGAGATTAAGGGGATGAATTTATTTTGATACCATTCTTCGCCCTTTGCTTTACGAAGCAACAATCGGGTCAATACACCGGCCGCGAATGGAATTCCTAAATAAATAGCTACACTTTCAGCAATTTCGCCTATTGTTATATTTACTTCTGAGCCGCTAATGCCAAAGAGAGGCGGTAGGAGTGTAATGAACACATAAGCATATACACTGTACAGCAGTACCTGAAAAATGCTGTTAAGGGCTACCAGTCCCGCAGCATACTCCCGGCTGCCTTCCGCCAGTTCATTCCATACAATCACCATGGCAATGCAACGTGCCAGTCCAATCAAGATTAAACCTACCATGTATTCCGGGTAGCCATGTAAAAAAACAATTGCTAAGATGAACATTAGTATGGGACCTATAACCCAGTTCAGCAGCAATGAAACACTTAAAACCCTGGTGTTTCTAAAGACTTCTTTAAGTTTTTCATATCGCACCTTTGCAAAAGGCGGGTACATCATCAGGATCAACCCTATGGCTAAGGGAATGTTCGTTGTGCCAGAGGAAAAGGAATTAATAAAGACTGAAGAAGAGGGGATAAAGTAACCAATGGCTACACCTATACCCATTGCCAGGAAGATCCATAAGGTTAAATAACGATCCAGAAAGCTAAGCTGCTTTCGTTCTGCAGCAGGTGCACAATTGTTAGCTAACATGTAGTTGTTTTGAACGCTCAATTAATTGCAGCAGTCAGGACCGCAGCAGGCTTTATTTTCTTCAGCAGGTTTCTCAGCATATACAGTAATGCTTCTGATACCGGTGCCCGATTGTTTGAAGGTAGATAGTTGTTCGATGGAGAGGTATTGGCTTAAAATATCGTCAGGAACAATAATTGGCTTGTCTTTTTGGATAGTGATGTTTTTAAAACCAGCTTTCTCAATCAACTCTACATATACCTGCTTTTGAATTGCACCCGCTACACAGCCTGCATACATTTCAGCAGCTTCTTTAATTTCCTTTGGCAACTGCCCTTCCAATACAATATCAGAAATGGAGAAATGGCCACCTGGCTTTAATACTCTGTAAATTTCTTTGATTACGCCCTCTTTGTTTGGAACAAGGTTCAGTACACAATTACTAACGATTACATCGGCAGTATTGGCGGTCACCGGCATGTTTTCAATATCACCTTGTCTGAACTCGACATTATGAAAACCCCGAATCTCTGCATTTTGCCTGGCCTTCTCAATCATAGCAGGGGTGAAGTCAATGCCGATTACTTTTCCGGTATCTCCTGTCTCGTGCCGGGCAATGAAGGCGTCATTGCCGGCACCACTGCCTAAATCAATTACAACATCACCTTTTTTGATTTTGGCATATTGGGTGGGTATTCCGCAACCAAGGCCCAAATCAGCATCTGGATTATAGCCTTCGAGCTGGGTATAATCGTCCGACATGATGTTGTATACTTCAGTGGAGCATCCACCCGCGCCACAACAGGAAGAGGCATTGGTGTCTTTATCCTGTAAGGCAATTTCAGAGTACTTCTGTTTTACCAGTTCTTTTAAATTGTCTTCGTTTTGCATAATTTATAATTTTTAATTATCGAAATATTACGATGAATATAAATAAAAAAAGTCAGCAACATTCGTTGCAACCTTTATAACTATCAAATAATTGGTTGATCCAAACCTGCGCTGCTTTCCATTCTTTTTCATCAATGCAATAGCACACTTTTGTTCCATCGATCTCGCCTTTGATCAGGCCGGCCTCTTTCAGCTCTTTTAAGTGCTGTGAAACGGTGCTTTGTGAAAGTGGCAGCTCATCTACAATATCCCCACACTGGCAGCTTGCCTTTGATGCCAATATCTTCAGGATGGCAACCCTGGCCGGATGCGCTAGTGCCTTAGCGTATCTGGCTAGCCTGTTTTCCTTCGCACTGAACTCGTATGATTTTGTTGCTCCCATAAATGTCTTATCGCAATATTACGATTAAAGTTTGAATATTGAAATAATCGTGAAAAAATGTAGGGTTCCCGCAGATATACACAGATTTTGAGCGGATGATCGCAGATGAACAGCCAAGAACCGGTGGAGCACGCGATTACTTATTAGAATGATATAACCCGCTTACGCCGATTTCTGATACCCACCCAGCATGCGTGACAGGCTGAAGGATCGTTTTTTTGCAGGAGCATGACTGGAAGCGATGCGGGTTTTATAGGTGAAGCTGAAAATTTTATGCAGAAAACTGGTATGCAGTGAAACGGTTTTTTTCTGGAAACAATCGGCCTGTTTCACCCTGATTCTGATTAATACTCCATTTGCTACAGAGTCGGCAGATGCAGCCAGATCTTCCAGATGCGCGATGCCGGATATATTAACAAACTTGTCGGTTTTTTTACAGGCATATTTTAGAGAAATGCGGATCGGGGCAGGCGTTGAGGGCATAGAACTGGCGGGTATGTACCCATAGATGTTCCCGTTCGGATCCACCCGTGTGGTTATAAATACAGCCCGGTTGGATTTTCCTGCGAAGCTGCTATCATGATATTTCAGTATAGCAGGTGCATCCTGTAACAGTAGTTGAATAAAGTCGAGATTATTATCCATAAATGATTTTAACAGGGTACAAAATGATGCTGCAGCTTATTTATCCATCAGCGACCGCAACTGCATCAGGGCGCTACGCACCCGCGTCTTGATCGTACTGAGCGGAATAGCCTGCATAGTGGCAACTTCCGGATGCGAGTAACCTTTATAATACACCAGGTCGATCAGTTGCTGGTGCTGTGGCTTCAGTTTCAGGATATATTTATTTAACCCGATACCATCGATCTGGATATAGGTTTTTCCTGCGGGATAATGCAGGTTGTGCATATCACTGTGGAAGGTTTGCCGCTGACGGGTTTTATAATCTTTCGACCTCAGGGTATCAATGGCTGCATTACGCGCAATATTCGCCATCCAGGTATAAAGTTTACCCCGTGAATGCTCATACCCTTCAATCTTTTCCCAGATGTTCATAAATACTTTCTGGAGTATGTCTTCGGATATATCCTCATTCGGAACTTTCTGATGTATGATCTTATAAAGAGAATAAGAATACCGTTCATATAAGGTTCCAAAGGCGGAAGGGTCGCGTTGTTTAAGCGCATTTACCAGCGCTTTCTCATCCAGTTCAGTTTGTAATTCCAAGGTGTACAGTTTACACCAAAAAGGTTAATAACTATGCCAGCACTTCGATACAGGGAATGCAGGTATCAGGCAAATCTCCGAGGAAAAAAATCTACAAGAACCTATACCAGTGGTTGACGCTCTGTGGCATATAAATTTCATTGTATTCGGTAAATATAATATCACTAATTAAAACGATTCTATTATGCCTAATCAAACTACTAAATCGAAGCAGGCTTCCGGGTCTACATCCAAAGCGTCTCAGAATTCAATGCTCGAAAAATTCTTTATCGATCAGGTGAATGATATTTACTGGGCTGAAAAAGCCCTTGTTAAAGCGCTGCCTAAAATGCAGAAGGGCGCTACAAGCCAGGAACTGAAAGATGCCTTTCAAACACACACCGAACAAACCAAAGAACAAATTGCCCGACTGGAGCAGGTATTTGAATTAATGGGTAAAAAAGCACAGGGCAAGAAGTGTGATGCTATGGAAGGTTTACTATCTGAAGGTGAATCAGTGCTCGAAGACACTGAGGATGGAACCATGACCCGTGACGTGGGTCTTATCATTGCTGCCCAAAAAGTTGAGCATTATGAGATCGCGTCTTACGGCGGTTTGGCACAGCTGGCAAAGACACTTGGATTAACCGATGTTGGACAGTTGCTGGAAACCACCCTCACGGAAGAGAAAGAGACAGACGCCTTACTTACCTCCATTGCGGAAAATAACATCAACGAAGAAGCGGAAGAAGAATAAATTTTGATTGTAGCAGAAGGGTTCAGTGATAAAGTCAGGTTTTTATAACCTGACTTTTTTTGTGGGTGCGAAAATATGGATTATCATAATCTTAACACGTATGGAATTTTTTAGCACCATTCCCTGAAAGTGCAATAAATGCTACAGTATTCCTCGATTTGTAACCCGCCGGCAGCCCATTTCAGCCTATGCAGTGGGGATATACAAACGGCACAACTTTTTTACTTTATGGTATATCAATTTTATCACATAAACAATTGAATCATGGCAACGAATGATAATTTAGTAGAAGTTTTAAATGATCTTGTACGTATTAATAATGACAGGATTGAAGGATATGAGCGGGCTAATAAAGAAGCTAAGGATATCGATGTAGACCTTCGCTCTATTTTCTCCCGCATGGCTGAAGAAAGTAAGCAGTACGCTGCTGAACTAACACAGGAAGTTGTGCGGTTAGGTGGTGAACCTGCAACCGGTACAACCGCTTCAGGAAAAATCTACCGGGTATGGATGGATGTAAAAGCAACCTTTACCGGTAAAGACCGCCAGGCGATTCTTGAAAGCTGTGAATTTGGTGAAGATGCGGCTCAGAAAGCTTATAAACTGGCGCTGGAGTCAGATGCAGAAATGACTGCCGAACAACGTCAGCTGATCACCAATCAGAAATCATCCCTGAAAACATCGCATGACGTTATCAAAAAATACCGTGACATGCATAAATCAGTGAATGAAGCTAAGGACAATATTTCTGATGCAGCTACTGATATCAAAAACCGGTTATAATACCGCCATACAATATCAAATCACAAAATGAAAGCGCAAAGCCGGCATCTGCCGGTTTTTTGCGTTGGGGGTTTCCCCAAAAAATGTGGCAGGGAAATTTTATTAGAGATTATATAAACCTAATATTATGCTTATCAATCAAGATCAGAATGTGCCATACCTGAAAAGCCTTTCGAGCTGCCTGAACAAAATGGTAAGCGATGGCTATACCATAGATTTCAAAGTAACCGAAAAGGGACTTGAAGACCTGGCAACGGAAAAAGTGTATTCGCCGGAGGAAGTGAATATCAAAAACTTTTATCGGTTTGAAGGAGTTTCCGACCCGGATGACATGGCCATATTGTATGTTATTGAAACCAGTGATGGCGCTAAAGGCACCCTTGTTGATGCCTATGGCACCTATGCTGATGCCACTGTAAATGAATTCATTGTTCAGGTGGAAAACATCGCTAAGAAGACAGAGAAAAAGTCGTAGAGGTTTTTTAAATCAAAAAAAGCTGCAATAGCAGCTTTTTTTATGTTTTATGCTCTTCGGATAACCCCGAGAATCAGAGCAATAATTGCCAGTACGATAAGAGTATGGATTAATCCTGTTGCACTATAGACAAATACACCAAGTAACCAGCCAATTATCAGTATTACGGCGATCAGGTACAGGATACTGCGCATAACTGAAAATTTAAAATTATTAATTCAATACGTTTTATTACGTTAAAATCTCCTGCCATTACGCAGTATTGGAAAAAGGTATTTTTTTCTAAAAGGCTGAGTAATTTATTCCCCATCTCATCTTGAATAGCTGCTATTTGGTACGGCATAAAATTGACGGGTAATAGGTAGTTAATTAATACACAGCATACAGACTATGAAAAAACTAAAGACTTTTTTTACAATTCTTAAAAAAGCATTTTCTTCTTTCAGTGAAGATAATGTCTTTAAAATGAGCGCTTCTTTATCCTATTATACCATTTTTTCGATGGGGCCTTTGCTGGTGATCGTTATTTCGCTTGCCGGTATTTTCTATGGCAAAGATGCCGTTCAGGGTAAATTATATGGTCAGTTACAGGGGCTGGTGGGAAGTGAGGCTGCCATTCAAATCCAGAATATTATCCGGAATGTGCAGAGTGAAAGCCAGGGTTGGATCGGAGCGATTATTGGTCTTGGTGTGCTGATCATAGGGGCAACCACTGTATTCACAGAAATGCAGGATTCCATTAACCGGATCTGGTCGGTCAAAGCTAAACCTAAAAAAGGCTGGCTCAAATTCCTGAAAAACCGGCTCCTGTCTTTCTCCCTGATCGTAAGCCTGGGCTTTCTATTACTGGTGTCATTGGTAATGAGTGCCTTGCTTGATGTATTGAGCGACTACCTTAGAGCTTTCCTGGCCGATTATACGGTAGTATTGTTTTTCATCATCAATTTTGCGCTCATATTTGTCATCATATCCAGTCTTTTCGCCATCATTTTCAAAGTTTTGCCCGATGCGCACATTGCCTGGAAAGATGCATTTGTCGGGGCCGGCTTTACCGCTATCCTTTTCCTGCTGGGAAAAACGGGTATCAGCATATACCTCGGCAACTTCAACCTGGGAGTAACCTATGGCGCAGCTGCATCTATTGTGATCATCCTTACCTGGGTGTATTATTCTTCACTGATTCTGTATTTCGGAGCGGAATTCACCAAAGCTTACGCAATAACAGTAGGGAAGGGTATTAAGCCAAATGAAACCGCAGTATACGTCATAAACAGAGAATCCAAAGAGATCGATCCGGATGTTAAGCCAAAAAAAATGGCATAAGATTAGCATTGTTAGGAAAAGCGTCTGCTAATTAAATTTTACTTTTACCGCATATTCAACCCGCTGATTGCGTTATATTTCATGGTAAAAGATCAAAATTAGTTGCATTGGCTAATTTGTTGAATATCAATAATTAAAAAAAACTGGTTTTCTGTTCTGACTGTACCCGAAAAGATTATCCAAAAAAATGTAGCATGAAACACGCGTACCTTATTATCACGACTGGCATATTATGCCTGGCCGCTTTATCTTCCTGCGAGAAAGAAGATGCTCCCGACAATGTCATCAAACAAAATGAAAAAAAGGCAACTGAGTTTAAAACCAAAGTCCTCTCTAAAGGGTTTGTAGTCACCAAATTCTGGGCTGATAAACCCATAGATTATATCACCACTGATACGGAAGTTAAAAGCGAAACAGATCTGAACCAGTATATCTATGAATACCTGAAAGACGACCGGATCAAATTACTGCCCGACGGTAAAATGGAAATTCATCAGAATGCTTTAAAGAAAATGGGGAACGACACCGCCGTGCTGAAAAGAAACTGGAATATCTTTTCAAACCGTGCCGGAGTTTACTTCGACTTTGTAGATGATAAATATGAAGATCGCCGGTACCGCGTGGAAGAATTTCATGAAGACCACTTTATTGTTTACCTCGACTGGCCGGCAAATGATGCCCGGATCTTTTCGCGGTTCGAGTTTAAAGATTAATCGCCTTCGAACTTAATACAACGCATACAAAAAAAGCCTTTGAAGCATTCTTCAGAGGCTTTTTTAATATCAGGAAGCTTTTTTCTTCTTACCTGATAAACTGGCTTTAAGCTGATCGAGCAGGTCATCAGATTTCGAGTGAACCACCCGCATTTTGGGTTGTACAATTTTCTTACCCTTTGATTTTGCTTTAATCAGTTTCATCAGTTCACTGGAATAGGTATCCTTGTATTTATCGATATCAAATTTATCGGTCAACTGATCGATAAGGCTGATAGCCATTTTCAATTCAGCGGGTTTTGATGTTGAACCGGGCAGATCCAGTTCCTCCGTATTCCGGATTTCCTGGCTATAGCGGATCTTTTGCAGCATCAATGCTTTACCGGATGTTTTTAGCAGGGCCAGGCTTTCCTTAGACCGCAATACGAAGGTGGCTACACCCGCTTTGCCACTTTTCTTCAACGCGTCGCGCAATAATGCATATGCTTTTACGCCCGCCTTCTGCGGCTCCAGGTAATAAGGTGTATCGAAATAAACGGAATCAATTTCCTTTTCATCAACAAATTCGGCGATTTCGATCATTTTCGTTTTTTCAGGACTGGCCTGCTTGAAATCAGCATCGGTAAGAATAACATAGTTTCCATCGAGGTTGTATGCTCTTACAATATTCTCATAAGCCACTTCTTTACCCGTCTTTTCATTGACACGTTTGAAACGAATATTTGAATGATCTTTTTTATCCAGCATGTCGAGATCCAAGTCGCTGGATTCAGTGGCCGAAAAAAGTTTTACAGGAATATTTACCAGGCCAAAGCCTATGGTTCCGGTCCAGATTGCGCGCATAACAAAAGCTTTATCTGGTGGATTAAAACTTTGTGCCATAATCTTCCTCATGATTATTTATGAATTATTTTTTTGTAGAACAAGTTCCTCGAAAAATGGCGCTAATTAACACATTATTAACGAGTTACAGCGGGAATAAAAATTTATATGTATGCCTTGAACAAAAAATTTGTACTATGAAACACAGATGCTTATCGATTATCGGCAGCGCGGTTTTTTCGTTAATCATGCTCTCAGCGGTTAATGTCAATGCCCAGGAACAGCAGGCTTCGTATGAAGGTGGTATGAAACCCAAAATAGGTGTCAAAGGCGGATTGAACCTTTCAAATTTTTATGTTGATGAGGTTGATTCCAGAAACATGAAACCCGGTCTTAACCTGGGGTTATTTGCCAAAATTCCCGTAGCCCGTGGATTTTCCATTCAGCCCGAAATTTTGTATTCCTCTAAAGGATCAAGGATCACGTATGATAATGTGATCTTCGGCCAGGGTGAATACAATTACAACCTGAATTATATTGAGCTTCCATTATTGGCGGTTATTAACCTGGGAAGAAGCTTTAACCTTCATGCCGGTGGGTATGCGGCTTATCTCACCTCAGCTAACATTAAAGAGAAGGAAGCCGGTATCAACGACGAAGTTGCCCGCTTCAATGCTGAGAACTTTAACCGTTTCGACTATGGTCTGGTAGGTGGTCTTGGCGTTGACGTCGACAACTTTACTATCGGCGCGCGGTATAACTATGGCCTTAACGATATTGGCCGCAGTGGTAACCTAACCAGCACCGCCCTTAGGAATGCACGCCACAGCGTAATTTCCCTGTATGTCGGATTTGGTTTCTAACGCATTTGTAACAACAACGAATAACCGAAAATATCCCGCTGAATTGTTCAGCGGGATATTTTTTTATGTACGATGCAAAATCAGGAAAAATTTAATTAGGGAGAATTAAACGCCTGTTTTATGGCCAATACTAATCCGGTATAGATCTTCTTATCATGCCGGTAAATAGTCTCAGGCTGCCGGGAAACTGATGATAAAGCTGGTTCCTTTATTCAGTTCGGAGTTGACATCTATCTGCGCTTTATGCGACTGAAGAATATTCAGGGAGGAAGCTAATCCTAATCCCAGCCCATTGCGTTTTGACGTAAAGTAAGGTTCAAATAAACGCGAGAGGTTTTCTGAGCTGATGCCGGATCCATTATCCGTGATTTTAATCGTATGCAAAGCAGCTTCAGAAGAGATACTGATCTCCAGCAATCCCGATCCTTCTTCCATGGCCTCCACCGCATTGATAATAATATTGAGCAGGGCAATTTTCAACTTCTGGGTATCAGCCTGAATAAAGGCTGGCTCACTGGCATAGTTAATTTGCAGCTTAACCTTCTTCAGGGTGATGCGGTCGAGGGCCGATTGTATGGTATCATCGGCAATCACCTGTAACGGAGTACGGGTCATCACCATTTCGGCTGCTCTTGAAGAATTGAGCAATTCTGTGATGATATCCCCAATGCGTTTGCTGTTGCGTTCTACAATGTCGAGGTAAATATTATTATCATCAACCTCCCGGAGCTCATGACTTATCTGCTCTATGGACAAATTGATATTGTTGAGGGGGTTCCTGACCTCATGGGCTAGGGTTTGAACGAGCCTGCCGGTTGCCGCCAGTTTTTCGGCCTGCAAGGTAGCTTTCTCAGCCTTTTTCAGGTGTGTGATATCATGCAATAAACCATGGATATACCGTTCACCTGAGATTTCCTGTTCTGATGACAGACTAAGAATACAGGTTTTGGTTTCTCCTTCGCGGGTGATCAATTCGAGTTCCCGGTCGTGTACAACACCGGTTTCCTGTAGCTGGTTTTTAACTGCCTGCGCTTCATTACTATCCATGAACTGATACAAGCTCATCCCAAGCAGCTCTTCGCGGTTATACCGGAGCGTTATACAGGTGGCATCATTTACATCTTTAAAATAGAGATCAGGACCAGCAAGGAATACAGAATCTTTCGACCGTTCGAAAATGCTCCGGTATTTTCGTTCATTCGCCCGAAGCGCTTTAATGGAGTTGGTTCGCTCTATCGCATAGCGGATGCAGCGTTCGAGCTTCTCCTCATTCAGTTCTGATTTGATGAGGTAGTCCATTGCGCCGGCCTGCATGGCTTCCCGGTCAATAGCCTGATTGCCTTTTCCGGTGAGCAGTACCATGGGCTCATCAAAATCATTTTGCAGGGCTTCTTTGATCAGGTTCAGTCCCGTTTTGGCGCCAAGGTAATAATCCACAAAATACAGATCGTATTTCCGCTGTTTTATGATTTCCAGCGCATCCTGGTAGCGGTAACACCAATCGGTTATATACCGGCCATCACTGATATTGCGGATATAATCACTCGTGATAAAGTAATCATCTTCGTCATCATCAATGATCAGGATACGGATGGGAGAATCGGTCATGTATTTGCTTGTTTATGTCGGAACTGGATAACTTTTGCGATCAGTGATTGTTGAATTCCTGGTATTGCTTCATTTTATTATACAGTGTTTTCCGGTCGATATTCAGCAGTTTTGCTGCCTTGCTTTTGTTGAAATTTGCCTGTTTCAACGCTTCAATGATCATTTCATATTCAGCATCTATGCTTGCGGCTTTAAGCGTGGTTTCATCCAGAACGGTGCGACTTGGACCGGTTTGTACCACAGGCTGCGCGGGCACGTATTGTGGAACCGGCGCGGCAGGCTGATGATACTGAGGCTCCGGGTTGCTGTCAAATGAAAGTTTATTAAAGTTGGAGATCTCGAACGGCAGCGCACGGTCTTCAATGTAATCTCCGTCTGTTAGAAGCGTGGAGCGTTTTACCACATTTTTCAGCTCGCGAAGATTTCCGTACCAGATATAATTTTTAAAGATTTCTTCTACCTCAGGAGAAAATCCTTTTACATTTTTGTTCAGCTCTTCATTGGTCAGTTTCAAAAAATGATTTGCAAAAACCATGATATCGCCCTTACGTTCACGAAGCGGCGGAATAGTCATGCTGAATTCATTGAACCGGTGATACAGGTCTTCCCGGATTTTTCCTTTTTTCGACGCTTCCCAGAGCGGTTCATTACTGGCAATGATGATACGAACATCCAGTTCAATGTCTTTTGTTCCACCCACCCGGCGCATGCTTCTTTCCTGCACTACACGCAGCAGCGAAACCTGGATATCGTAGGAAAGGTTGGCTATTTCATCCAGGAAGATGGTGCCGCCATTGGCCAGTTCAAAACTGCCAATTTTTTGATTAAGGGCACCGGTAAACGCGCCTTTTTCATGACCGAATAATTCACTTCCCGCAAGTTCTTTCGACAACGCTCCACAATCGATCGCTATAAAGGGTTTGTTACTCCGTTTGCTGCGTTTGTGAATTTCCTGAGCGATGGCTTCTTTACCACTTCCTGATTCTCCATAAATGATCACACTGTAATTGGTAGGACCTACCAGTTCGATCTGTTGCAGGATAGTTTTGAACGCCGGGCTGTCGCCGAATATATATTGTCCGCTTGCAGTAAAACTGCCATAGGATTTTTCTTTTTTCTGATCACCGGAAGAGGGCTTTGCCACTTCGGTTTTTGCCGGTGCCGGAGATGTGGTTCTCTCCTGGCTCAGGGCCTTACGGATGGTAAGGATGATTTCATCGGGAAAAAGTGGCTTGGTGATATAATCATATGCCCCGAGTTTCATTACTTCTACTGCGATCTTGATATCACTGTAACCGGTAATGATGATTACCGGAACCTGTGGAAACCGTTCTTTGATCTTCACCAGCATGGTTTTACCATCAGCGCCGTCAAGCCGGAAATCGCAGAGTACCAGGTCAAAGGTATCCGTATCCAGTAATTCAGTGGCTTTCTTTGAGGTATTGGCTTCTATTACTTCAAATCCGTGTTTCGATAAGAATCGGTTCAATAACAGGCACATATCCCTGTCATCATCAATAACCAGAATTTTTTGCATATGTAGTTTTGTGTTTCAAAAATTCATTTCTTCAAGGCCATCCGTTATCAGGCCCACAATGCCCGCATCTGTGCTACAGGAATCTGCAGCAGTTCACGGTATTTGGCTACTGTACGGCGCGCAATGCTGAAACCGCGTTGCGACAGGATTGACACAAGCTGCTGATCGGTGAACGGTTTATGTTTATCTTCTGTTTCAATAACTTCTTCAATGGCTGTTTGTATGACCCGGTTGCTGATTACCTCACCCTGCTTGTTAATGATGCCTTCGGTAAACAGGTCTTTCAGCAGCAGGGTTCCAAATGGTGTAGCTACATATTTGTTACAGGTGATCCGCGATACGGTGGAAATATCCACGCCTACCAGCTCCGCAACATTTTTAAGGATCATGGGTTTTATCAACTTGATATCTCCTTCCCGGAAATAATCAAACTGCAGTTTCACAATCGCTTTCACCACTTTCAGCATGGTGCTTTCCCGCTGCTTGATCGCTGAAACAAACCACTGGGCAGCATTAAGTTTATTGCGCAGGTATTGTTTGGTGGATTTGTCGGTCTGCGTGCTGTTTTCAGTGTGTTTGATATTTTCCATCCACGATTGATTGATGTGCAGGGTAGCTGAACGTTGACGGTACAGCGAAACCTCCAGCATATCGCCATCGGTGGATATGATAAAATCGGGCATTATCTGCTGGTTAGGCTGAAATGATTCCGTTGATTCGGTAATGGGCTTCATTTTCAGTGTGGCGATCAGTTGCAGAATGATCTTCAGTTCATCTTCCTCAATGTCGAGCTGCTTCATGATCTTATCCATGTTACGACTACCCAGGTCACTAAAATGATTTTCCAGTAATCGGATGGCCATTTTAACGTCCGGTCTTTTGGTATTCATGCGGTTGAGCTGAAGCAACAAACATTCACGGATGCTTCTGGCGCCAATGCCTGGAGGATCCAGTTGCTGGATCTTGTGCAATACCGCTTCCAGTTCTTCGGGCTCAATCCAGGATTTTGATTTGAAGGAATAATCATCAGCGATGTCATCCAGACTTTGTTCGAGCAATCCGCCTTCATTCAGCGAATCAATCAAATAACTGGCAATCTGAATTTCTGTTGGGTCGGTATATAAAAACTTGAATTGTTGTTTGAGGGTTTTGCGGAAGTCGGCTGATTCGGGTAAAGGCCTTTCCGGAATTTTTTCGTTGTTAAAGTAATTCTCATACTCCATCTTATAATCCGGAATATCATCATAAGCATGTTCTTCCCAGTCACTGAAATCCTGAACTTCATCTTTGTTGTACTTATCCGCGTCTAGTTCGCTGTCAACGGGTGTCTCTTCCAGTAAAGGATTTTCTTCCAGCTCCTGCTGAATACGCTGTTCCAGTTCAATCGTATTGAGGTGAAATAAGTTAAGAAGCTGTATTTGCTGGGGAAGAATTTTGAGTTGTTGCTTCTGCGACAGGTTTTGGTGTAGCATATACAAGTGAGTTTAGTGATTATATAACTTGCAAGCCCTGCTCCAAAATTCACACTGATGTATTAAAATTCAGTAAATCCCTTTCTGGTGCTAACTTTATAGAAAAATTGCTGATTATACACAGCAGTTCAACTCTTTAAAGATAAACATTTTTTAGAACCGGTGTAGAAAAGATTCCCCAAATTGTTGACGTGCGACTTAAAATTCAATATATCTATTTTTTTTCCATTGTATCCCTGACGATACTGGTTACGCTTGCTGTATTATTTTTCAATCGTTTCTATGCATTGAAACAGTATTCGAAATTTATAGAAGAAAACAGCCTCTTTGTTAATCATCTGTATCAGCTCCGGCTACAGGTTGCGAATATGGAATCAGCTTCAAAAGGATATATGCTTACCCGTGATGATGCCTTCCTGGCTCCGGTTGAGCATCAGCGTGAAAATATTGACTTGTTATTGGGTGCGCTGAATATTCTCGCAGAAGACAACCGGGAACAAAAAGATCAGCTGCGGGAATTGCGGACAACGATCATCCGTAACCTGAATATGATGGACTGGAATACCGGACGCATCAATCGTGAAGATACCTTTGGCCTGGGCCGATCGTTGCAGGATTCAAAAGTATTGTTTGATCAATTCCATGAACAGTCTGCCCAACTTTCCGAAACCCGCCGGGCGGAAGGGGAGCGGTTCAGGGTTATCAAGGCGCAGTATGAGCAGATCACGCCAAGCTATTTCCAGTATGTTCTCTGGTTTGCGGGTTTCGTTACCTTATTGAGTTTTTATTACCTGCACCGGGAAGTAAAGATGCGCAAGCGTTATCAGGAAGAACTGGAGTTGAAGCTTCGTGAACTGAACCGCTCCAATGCGGAGCTGGAACAATTCTCCTATGTGGCCTCCCATGATCTTCAGGAACCGCTTCGTAAAATACGCACCTTCAATGACCGCCTGTTGTTTACTCATGGAGACAGCCTTAGTCCGGAAGTCAGGGAGATGGTGGATAAAGTGAATTCGGCTTCAGCGAATATGCAGGAGATGATCCGCGATATGGTCGGATTTACTGACCTTATTCAGTCGGAAGATAAACTGGGCTATGTAGACCTGAACAGGCTTATTGACCATGTTAGGAAGGAGTTTCCCGGATTTGATGAAAAAGCCGAACTGACCATGGATGACCTGCCGGTGATCACCGGATATCCCGCGCAGTTGCGGGTATTGTTCCGGGCACTGATCGATAATTCACTGAAATTCTCACAGAAGGGCGAACTGACGCGAATCAGGATCCGCTACGATCGGGTAGAAGGGGATAATTATTCGGTTTACCATCAGTTAACCTTTTCCGATAACGGGATTGGATTTCACCATAAATTTTCCGGAAAAATCTTTGGTATATTTCAGCGACTGCATGGACCCAATTCCGACTATCAGGGCAGGGGGATTGGGTTGGCTATGGCCAAGCGGGTAATGATCAATCATCAGGGCGATATCCATGCCCAGAGTATTACCGGCAAAGGGTCTTCGTTCATACTTCGATTTCCGCAATAAGAATCGCTTGCTTAGCCTCCAACGACCTCGCCGCCATTTACATGTATGACCTGCCCCGTGATATAGGAACCATCGCGTGAGGCCAGAAACACATATGCTGGCGCCACTTCAGAAGGTTTGCCCGCCCGTTTCATAGGAGTTTGTTGTCCGAAGGTATTCAGGTGCTCTTTCGTAAAAGTTTCAATCACCAGTGGTGTCCAGATCGGCCCCGGCGCTACAGCATTTACGCGTATGCCTTTCTCTGCAAGGTTTTTCGCCAGCGCGCGGGTAAAAGAAACTATTGCGCCTTTGGTAGAGGAATAATCAATAAGATGACCGCTGCCACGGTAAGCAACAACCGAAGCGGTATTGATGATCACCGAATTTTTTTTCATCACCTTCAGCGCTTCATGTGTGAAGTAGAAAAAGGAAAACATATTGACTTCAAATGTTCGCTTGAACTGAGCGGTACTGATCTTCAGAAAGTCTTTATCTTCTTCATGCGTACCCGCATTATTGACCAGTATATTCAGCTTGCCAAATTTGCGGATGACCTTATTGACGGCATTGCGACAAAACGTTTCCCGGGCAATATCACCCCGGATCAACAGGCATGACCTGCCTTCCGCTTCTACCAGGGCTTTAGTTTCTGCCGCATCGTCATCACTGCTCAGGTATACGATGGCCACATCTGCACCCTCGCGGGCATAATGTACCGCTACAGACCTTCCAATACCGCTGTCTCCGCCGGTAATCAGCGCCACACTATTCTTTAGCTTTCCTGAACCGGAATAATCCGGGGCAATAACTTCAAGCATTTCTTCGGGGACTACATTGCGTTTAGACTCACTTTTTCTTTTCATAGTTGATATTTATGGGGTATGTTCAAAAAATTATTCCGGTCAATATTAAATCCCAAATAAGAATTACTCTGAGGTGTTGGGAATGAAGGGCTTAGACTATACAACCGGGGTAAATTATTGGGAAAAAGTTTGGACAAATCCGGTGTTCACCGATGTAGTGGGTAGTTGTAGGCAATGGCATATTTTTTACACCATTTTAGGAAAATATATACCATGAAAAATGCCATACTTGTGGGTCACAGTTCCTTTCCGGAAGTGGTGCCCATTGAACCTTCTTCAATCAATGTAGAGGTTGACCAGATTGCTGATTTGCATGATCTTTCCGGATCTTCAAAGCGGCGGGTTTCAAATACAGATTCTTCCTGCAGTTTATATACGGTTGTGCGGGATCCCGAAAACAATTCAGTACTGTTTGTACTTCCATATATACGCTATAAAGAAAACGCTCCCCTTTAAAGGATCAGATTTTTCACCTAAAATTTTACATTATGTTACGCTGGACGATCATCTTCCTGGTTATTGCCATCATAGCGGCAGTATTAGGATTCGGTGGAGTTGCCGCCGGAGCAGCAGAAATTGCTAAAATTTTCTTTTATATTTTTATTGTGCTATTTCTTATTTCGCTTATTGCGGGAGGTTTCAGAAAAGCCCGGTAAGATTAATTAACTTAAAGTAAAAAGCTGTCTCATTGGGACAGCTTTTTTTATGCTTTAGTCAAAAAGGAAGTCAAAATATTTCCCGTCAATTATTATTTCCCGCAGATTACGCTGATTTAAGCAGATTTTCGCAGATTTATATTTAATGTATTTCATCTGCGTTATCTGCTCAAATCTGCATAATCTGCGGGAACTTCAGACTGCGGGAAATTCAGACTCAGGAAAAACTTATTCTTCTCCAGCTTCTTTCTTAGCCTCTTCGATAAGCTTTTCATTCGCATATATCGCTAACTCCACCCGGCGGTTTTTAGCCTTGTCTTCTTCGGTGTCGTTGGAATATTTAGGCTGAGTTTCACCATACCATTTGGTTTTGATCCGCGAGCCGGAAATGTTCTTCTGCTTCAGAACATTAGCTACCGCTTCCGCACGGCGTTGTGATAAGCCCATATTGTATTCATCAGTTCCCGCTGCATCTGTATGTCCTTCAACCAGCAGGTAGGTGTCGGGATATTTATTCAGGATCTCTGCCAGTTCGGTAAGTTGCTTTTCAGCGGCTATAGATACCTGTGATTTATCGAATCCGAATAATACTCCTGATTCAAACGTCACATTAATACCTTCACCAACACGCTTTACTTCAGCTCCTGGAATTTCCGAGATCTCTTCTGCCTGTTTGTCCATTTTTTTGCCGATAATACCACCGGCCACACCACCTACGGTTGCGCCGATAATAGCGCCGAGTGCGGTATTACCTGCCGCTTTTCCAACGCCGGCACCAACCGCGCCTCCGGCACCAGCGCCGATCATCACACCTTTCTGCGATTTACTTAAACTTTTACAGCCCCCCAGGATGATTCCTGAACTTAGCAATATGCACAATGCTGCACTTAGTGTTTTCATATAGTTGTTTTTTTAGGGTCCCTTGTTCAACGGAACCGGATTATAGAAATTAGTACTGGATAACGAATTAACTCAGGCCATAGCCATTGTGGGAATTTTTTTCTTTACATCGTCGGCATCATCACCCTCAGGCAGATGCGGTGTTTCAATTTCAGCTCCCTCATCAGGATCAATGATTTCCTCATCATCTTCATCTTCATCATCGTCATCGCCACCTCCGGCAGTAACGAACTGGTTAAGCGGGTCATCGCGAAAATCTTCACCGGAGGGATTAACGATCCGGTTTTGCTCCTGCTCATTGACGACCGTTGTGGATTCGGATTCAGAAGCAGCATTATCCTTTTCCACCCGGGTCATCGGTTCGGGACTGCGTTCGTCGATAAATCCTTCATCGACAACTTTTTTCTTTTTATTGGGATCCATGTTGTTTTCCATAAAAATCATTTTAAATGTTACCTGACAGTATATTAAAAAACAAAACCTGACCAAATTTCACATGGGGTATTCAATTGATTTTGAAC
>JAEYRC010000043.1 GCA_023409675.1 Bacteroidota bacterium | reverse complement strand
AAAGTATTCTGATCAATTCAATAGATCTTGACGGGCCTTCATTTTCCATTTATAATTACCCCGGCAAGCGTCCTCCACTTCCCGAACAGGATGAAGAAGTATTCGTCAACGATCCTGAAAATCTTCGCTGGAATGCAGGAAAATGGTCAGTGCTGATTTCCGAACTGAACATCAGCAATGGTTCTTTCCGGAGTGATCTTCAAACCGATCGGGAGCCTTTTGAGTATTTCGACGGCAATCATATATTTTTTTCCGCTATCGATGCCTCCTTCAAATCAATACGGCTGCAGGAGGATTCTATCCGTGCCGATGTCCGGCTTTCGGCGCGGGAACGAAGCGGGCTGCTGGTTCGGGAACTTACTTCCGACATGTTGATGCATCCGGAGGCCATGGAGTTTTCGAACCTTGATCTGCGGACCAACCGAAGCCACCTGAAAGACTTCTTCGCCATGCGTTATAATACGTTTGATGACATGCAGCAGTTTATTTCCAGGGTGAGGATGGAAGCAAACTTTGATGCGGCACAGATCAGCAGTGATGATATAGCTTTTTTCGCTCCGGAAGTCGCCTCCTGGAATACCACGCTCCGGCTCAGTGGAAGAGGAAGAGGAACCGTTGAAAATCTGAACGGGCGCGATATGGTGCTTCAGGCCGGCAGGAATACCTATCTGCAGGGCAATTTCAGCATCGCCGGCTTGCCGTATATCGATAAAACCTATATCTATTTTGAAGCGGCAGATATCCGAACAACCTATGCGGATGCAACCGCCTTCTTTCCCGCGCTTCGTAACCTTAAACAACCCCGGCTCGACCTGCTGGATGTTATCCGGTTTCGGGGCAATTTCACCGGCTTTCCCAGAGACTTCGTAACCTTCGGAACCCTGCAGACCCAACTGGGTACACTGGCTACGGATCTGAACATGAAGATTCCCTCCAGGGGCACTGCACGCTATTCCGGTAGTCTAAAATCTACCGGTTTCGATCTGGGTACCTTTGTTCAGTTGAAGAATGTAGGCCGACTTAGTTTTGAAGGAAGAATTGACGGCCGGGGCTTAAGCGGAAACGCGCTGGATGCCGAACTCGATGGTCGGATCGCCTTGCTGGAATACAATGAATATCCTTACCGGGATATAGCCATCAAAGGAAAAATTGCCAAGCGGCTTTTCAATGGTGAACTGATCTCCTATGATCCTAACCTTGATGCACAGCTGAACGGATTGATCGATTTCGGTCAGGATATTCCGGTATTTGATTTCGATGCTTCCCTGTCGAAAGTCAACCTGCAAAAGCTCAATCTTTTTGATGAGAACCTGGAATTCAATGGAAAGTTCAGTATGAATTTTTCCGGAAATACCGTAGATAATTTCCTGGGCACCATGCGGGTATATGATGCCTCTGTATTCCGAAATGAGAAAAGGATATCATTTGATTCATTGTTTGTAGAATCTAAAATTGCCGATGATCAAAAAATTATTACAGCGGTAAGCAATGAATTTGATGCGGCACTGGTGGGTGAATTTTCTATTGTAAATCTGCCTGATGCCTTTCGGAATTTCCTGCACCGCTATTACCCCGCCTACATAAAACCAGCCAATGAATCTCCGGGCAATGAAAATTTCAGTTTCGTTATCAGCACAAAAAATGTTGATGAATATGCCAACCTGATCAACAACGATTTGTCGGGCTTCAATAACAGCACCATTACCGGCAGGATCAACGGCCGGGAAAACCTGCTTGACCTCAATGCCGATATTCCTTCATTTCAGTATAAACAAATCATTGCCACCGGCCTCGGTATAAACGCGCATGGCTCTTATGACAGTTTATCCCTGGATGGTAACATTGCCAATGTTTATATCAATGACAGTCTGCATTTTCCCGGAACCTCCTTTCGGGTGAGTTCATCATCCGATTTATCGGATATCAGTATACGAACAAGTTCGAACCAGTCCCTCAATACCGCAAATCTTGAGGCCCGTGTTCAAACCATAAAAGACGGGGTTAAAATCACATTCAGGGAATCAGAATTTGAATTGAACGGCAAACACTGGACGGTCGAAGACCGTGGTGAACTTACCCTCAGTCAGGAACTTATCCTGGCCGATGGTATCCGGATATTCAATGATCAGCAGGAAATTCTGGTTACTACCCTGCCCTCGGATATCGGCAATTCCAATGATATTCATATTGACCTTCGCAAAGTGAATATCGGTGATTTTACGCCCTACCTGATCACCTCGAACCGGATAGAAGGAGTAATGTCCGGCAAGATCAAAGTGATAGATCCTTTCCGTAAACCCGCTGTGGAAATGGAAGCCCTGACGGAACACTTCAGGCTTGATAATGACTCTATCGGCAGCCTGAACCTCGCGGCCATGTATGACCACCGGAAAGGTGTGGTCGATTTCAGGGGACAGTCGGATAATTATCAATACCAGTTCGACCTGAATGGGCAGTACCGGCTGAAAGACAGTCTGGGTACCGACAACCTGAACATCTTAGCCCGTGTTGAACATACCCGCATCAATTTACTCGAACAATACCTGTCGGGTGTTTTCAGTGACCTGACAG
The DNA here is from genome assembly GCA_023409675.1 of Bacteroidota bacterium. Taxonomy (GTDB): domain Bacteria; phylum Bacteroidota; class Bacteroidia; order Chitinophagales; family Chitinophagaceae; genus Flavitalea. The sequence continues at coordinate 2,640 of JAEYRC010000043.1, read as the reverse complement.
GACTGGCTACCGGAACGCTGCGAATAACCGGCGCGACAAACGACCTGGATTTCATTGGACGCGTTCAGTTAAGTAACGGTGGCTTAAGGGTGAACTACACCAACGTTTATTATACCATTCCAACAGCCTTATTCGATTTCCGGGATGACCAAATCGATTTCGGAAACTTTCTGATCCGCGATACGCTGGGCAATACCGGGCGTATCAGCCGGGGGAAATTGTACCATAACGGCTTCAATGATCTCTCCTTTGACTTTGCGATGAATACCAGCAAACTGCTAGTGCTATCAACCGGCAATAACGGTGTGGATCCGTTTTATGGAAATGTCATTGCCCGTGCGGACATGACCTTCTCCGGCCCCCTCGAAGCCATGGTAATGGATATCAGGGGAGAACCTGCCGACAGTTCGAAGTTGTACATTACCACCCAAAGCAGTCGCGAAAGTGGACAGGCAGATTTTGTGGTATGGAAAGTTTATGGGCGGGAAATGGATGTGCTGCCGGGTTCAGGTCAGAGCAATCTTACGGTATATCTCGATGTAACGGCAAACAATTATGCCGATATGTATGTGATACTCGATGAACTGACCGGGGACATCATCCGTGCAAACGGGCGGGGCAACCTGCAGATCAGGGCAGGTACCGACGGTGAATTCACCATTGTGGGCAAATACGATATCGATCGGGGTAATTATAATTTTAGTTTTGAATCGCTGCTGAAAAAGCCCTTCCGCCTGAAAGAAGGCGTAGGAAATTATATCCAATGGAATGGCGATCCGAATAACGCCCGCATTAAAATCGACGCGGAATATGAAGCGGAAAATGTACGTTTCAGCGACCTGGGGCTGGGCGATAAACCTATTCAGAATCAGAACTTATTGCGCTACCGGGGTAAGGTGCTGGTGCTGGCCAAACTGACCGAAGACCTGAACAAACCCACCATCGATTTTGAAATCGGGCTTCCGCCGGGAAGTCCCTTCCAGAATGACGTTGACGCGGCCAATATTTTTCGGGAAATCCAGGCGGATCCCAATGAGCTGAACAAACAGGTGGCTTTCCTTATCGTATTCAACAGCTTCGGTCCCCTTTCTTCCTCTTCCACCCAGGGAAATTTCGCGGGTGTGGCTTTTGAGGGACTGGTGATTAATAGTATTTCCGGTGTGTTATCCAACTCCCTGAGTAACCAGTTTTCCAATATTTTTCAGAAGATTTTTAACGATAAGAGTATCCGCGTGAATTTCAATGCGCAGCTCTATAGCGGAACCAACTTCATTAACAACATTAACCGTAGTCCGTTCAGTATCGATCGTACCAACCTGAACCTTTCCATAGGAAAAAGTATTTTCAATGAACGGCTGACCTTTACGTTTGGCAGCGCGCTTGATTTCGGACTGAGTTCAGCGCAGATGAATGCGGCCCGCAACCTGCCCTTCTTACCCGATATAACCGCTGAATGGAAGATCAGGCCCGATGGAAAAGTCGTATTGTTATTTTTCTACCGCGATACCTATAACTATCTTATGGAAGGAGCACGCCAAAACCGGACTGGGGCCAGTATCAGCTTCCGCCGCGAGTTTGACCGCATCCGGGATATCTGGACCACCCGGTCCGCGCGCGGAGAGTAATTGTTGCTGAATTATAACTACTTTTTACAGGCCCAGATCACGCAAAATATCATGACCGAGTTTATCGCGTTTGGTCATGAGGTATTTTTCATTATGTGGATTAGGCGTTATTTCAACAGGCACCGCTTCAACGATCTCAAGTCCATAGCCCAGCAACCCGGCGCGTTTGCGCGGGTTATTAGTCAGCAGCCGGAGTTTGGTGATATTCAGGTGGCGCATGATCTGTGCGCCGATACCATAATCGCGTTTATCCATAGGGAAGCCCAGGTGCAGGTTAGCTTCTACGGTATCCAGACCACCTTCCTGTAATTTATACGCCTTCAGTTTATTGAGGAGGCCGATACCCCGCCCTTCCTGGTTCATATATAAAATGGCACCCTTGCCTTCGCGTTCTACCATTTCCATGGCGGCATGAAGCTGCTCACCACAATCGCAGCGCATGGATCCCAGGATATCTCCTGTAAAACAGGAGGAATGTACCCTCACCAATACCGGTTCATCTTTCTTCCATTCACCTTTGATAAGCGCGAGATGTTCGTTGGTAGTATTTTTTTCTCCGAAGGCCACCAGTTGAAAGTTGCCATAGCGGGTGGGCATATCCACACGTACGATCTCTTCGATCAGGGTATCGGACTGAAGACGGTATTCGATCAAATCTTTAATGGAGATAAGTTTCAGGTCGAATTTCGCGGCGAGTTCGCGCAATTCGGGAAGCCGGGCCATCGATCCGTCTTCATTCATAATTTCCACCAGTACGCCTGCCGGAGCAAATCCTGCCAGACGGGCCAGGTCAATAGTCGCTTCAGTATGGCCGGCTCTGCGTAATACCCCGCCTTTTTTGGCTTTCAGGGGGAAGATATGGCCCGGACGACCAAGGTCTTCCGGTCGGGTTTGTGGAACCACCAGCGCGCGGATAGTTTTAGCCCGGTCGTGGGCAGAGATTCCTGTCGTACAACCGTGACCGAGCAGGTCTACCGATACGGTAAATGCGGTTTCGTGCAGGGCAGTATTATTA
>JAEYRC010000385.1 GCA_023409675.1 Bacteroidota bacterium | reverse complement strand
AAAAAAAATTTTCTGTGATTTTTAATATGCTAATTCTTGATAATCAATATCTTGTCTAATGCCTATTAGTAAATATACTCCATTACCTTTAAAAAAGTAGTACTTTGTTTTGCATAGTACTAAATCGGATCATATATTTGTGTTGTCAATGATACATTAACACCCGGGACAGAAAGTCGTTAAGGATCACTGCCCCGATAAACAGGAACCAATGAACATAGAAAACACACAAAGTCAGATGCGAAAGGGGATCCTGGAATTCTGTATTCTTTCGGTAATCCGCCGGGGGGAAGCCTACCCGTCTGATATCGTTGATGAGATGCGGGGCGCAAATCTTCAGATACTGGAAGGAACATTATATCCATTATTAACCCGCCTAAAAAATGCTGATATGCTTACCTACCGCTGGGTGGAAAGCAGTTCGGGGCCTCCAAGAAAATATTTCTCCCTGACAGAAAAAGGAGAAGTTTTCTATAGGGAATTGGAGTCCACATGGTTTGAATTGGCGAACGCCGTAAACACCTTAACCAGCAGAAAGGAATCATTAACCACCACAGCAACAGAACCACCAGATCAGCAACGAACGGAAACCGGAAACCAATAAACTTCAACCATCAAACACTATACAATGAAAAAGGTAATTAATATAAACTTCCAGGGCAGGGTCATCCCGATAGAAGAATCGGCTTTTGAAACGCTGAATCTTTATATTGAAAGCTTACGCCGCTATTTCGCCCATGAAGAGGGACGGGAAGAAATCATCAATGACATTGAAGGCAGGATCGCAGAACTGTTTTCAGAAATTCTGAAAAAAGGTTCTACCTGTATTACTTCCGCTGATCTTGATGGTATCATAACCAGCATGGGTCGTCCTGAAGATTTTGACGCCCAGGATGCGGATACAGCCACCGGAAATACCTATCAGGAAAGCAGGCAATCCTATACAGGCGCCGCTGCTACCGGTGCAACCTATAACCGAGGCCGTTTATACCGCAATGAAGATGATAAGATCCTTGGTGGGGTATGTAGCGGACTGGCTAATTACATGGGTATCGACCCGGTGATCATGCGCATCATCTTCGTGGTGCTATTTGGAGCATTATTCTGGGTCTATATCTTATTATGGATCATAGTTCCCTCCAAATCCATTCAATCGAACATCACCAAACGTTTATACCGCAGCACGGATGATAAAATGATCGCGGGTGTTGCCGGTGGACTTGCTGCCTATTTTCACATCGATACATGGATACCCCGGCTGATCTTTGTACTGCCTTTTATCCTCGGACTGGTATCCGGATCATTCAATGATTTCTGGTTCGACTGGGACTTTGGTGTAGTGCCCCGGATCATTTCCGGATCATTAGGTTGGACGTTGTTCATGACCTATGTGATCCTCTGGATCGCTGTGCCCCCAGCTATCACTGCCGCTGAAAAACTGGAAATGCGCGGAGAAAAGATCGACCTGAATTCGATACGCGACACCGTTAAAGAAGATCTCGGGTCTTTTAAGTCAAGGGCTGACCGGTTTTCAACAGAAGTCAGAGAAACTGCCCAGCAGTTCAGTGAAAAAGCCAAAACGTTTGGTACGGAAGCCGGGGAACGCGTAAGAACATTCGCTGCAGAAACAGCCCCTGCAGCCCGTAAAGCCGGTTCAGGAATTGGGCATGTTATCGGCATCCTGTTCAAGGCATTCTTCTTATTTATCGCGGGCATTATCGCATTAACCCTGTTCGGTGTGTTCATAGCCATTGTATTCGGAGGATTTGCCTTTCTTCCCCTGAAAGATTTCCTGCTGAACGGATTTACACAAAACCTGCTCGCGTGGCTGGCGCTCTTATTATTCCTGGCCTTACCGGTGGTGGCAATCATCACCTGGATCATCCGCAGAATTGTAGGAGTTCGCTCTAAAAACCATTACCTCGGCTATGTATTCGGCAGTCTATGGACTATTGGCCTGATCGCATTGATCTTCCTGGCCGCCATGGTATCTAAAGAATTCAGAAACCGTGCGCCTATTGAAGAAAGAGCGCTGAGCTTTCAGCCTGCATCCGGTAAACTCTGGGTGGATATATCAAAAGATCAGCCCCGCTATTATTCGCGCGACTGGTTTGGTTTAGAGCACGATGATGAGTGGCCTGTGTTCGGAATGAACAATGATTCGCTCTTACTTAAAACGGTTCGCGTCAATCTGGAACGCAGTCGGGATACCGCTTTCAACGTTTACCTGATCCGCTCTTCACGGGGTAGTTCTCCCCGTGAGGCCATGCAAACTGCCGAGCGAATTGATTTTGATATGCAGTTTTCAGACAGTACCCTGCTGCTGCCCCCAAGTTTTGCCATCAGCAAAAACGAAAAATTCCGCAATCAGCAGGTGATGGTGGTGATCGAAATTCCCGTCGGCAAACGCATACAGCTGCACCGCAGTGTAAGGAATTATAACTGGTTCAATATAAATTATAACCGCGATGGCCTCGTCATTGAAGACAATAATGACAACTGGCGCAATAATTTCCGCTGGCAGGCAGGCATGGAATATATCATGACGCCTAACGGGCTGGAACGTGCAGGCCGACAGGATTCCCCTTCAGATAACAGCAACCGGCTGCGTATCGAAGACGGCGACACTGAAATTGAAGTGGATGGAAACCCGGGAAACAACGACAGTGACAGAAGATACCGGTACCGGAACAACAGCGGATCTATCCGGATCAAAAAAGACGGAAAAGAGATCCTGAATATCGGAACATCCTCCAATACAGAAGCGGAGGGCTACGATGAAGAGCAATCTTCCTCAGCGCTGTTGCCCAAAGAACTCGGAACACCCTTATCGGTATTCTCAAGACTGTTTCAATAGTTTGGTTGAAGTTGGAACAAAAGGCCCCGATCCTATGGTGAGGGGCTTTTTTAAGGGGTTGATAGCCGCAGGTTTTGAATAGGAGTAGAACTGGAAGTCAGCTCCATGGCCGTGATGCAAACCAGGGGTAGCTTGTTGCCCGCCGAAGCAGTATCCCTATCCATCAGTGCATCGTATCTTTGCAGTATGAATATACAGCCCTCCCGATCATTTTTAATTGCTACGGATCTTGATGGAACTTTTCTCGGTGGCGATACCCACAGCAAGGAAAAATTATACGCTGCACTGCAAAACACGGATGATGTATGCCTGGTTTTTGTAACCGGCAGGGGCCTCGATAGTGTTTTGCCTTTATTCGATATGGCACATATGCCCCGGCCTGACTATATTATTTGTGATGTGGGCGCAACCATCGTTCATGGAACTTCTCTGGAGCCTGTAACGCCCATACAGGAAGAAATAGAAGGCGCATGGCCGGGAGCCGATACGGTTCGTGCGGCATTTGAACCGCTTAAAGGATTGCGCTATCAGGAAGTTCCCCAACAGCGCAGAAGTTCCTATTATTTTGATCAAAACGCGGATATGAAACATATAGCCGGCATAGCGGAACAACTGCAGGTCGATATTATTG
>JAEYRC010000364.1 GCA_023409675.1 Bacteroidota bacterium | reverse complement strand
GCCGGCAGTAAAGGTTTTTTTCTTAAAATATTTTTCCATATTAGCACATAAAAGCTGTTGCAACATTATTAAAAATTTCGGCAGATGAAAAAAAACAATTAAATTCAAAGAGCTCTTCCTTTTACCATAAGCCGGTGTTATGAAAAACATCTCCCGCTGGGCCAGGCGCCATCCGCTCAGGGCCCGACTCCTGATAGGTGTATGCTACATTATCCTTAATGCATGCGCTTACATTTGTGCCGATCTATTGGCCGCCAGGGGAATTCGTATTGCCACAGGAACATTATACCTTACTGCAATCGGGATGTTTAGTTTGGTCGTTGCCTATCCCGGGTTGCTTACTAAACCATCCCGGGCGTCCTATACCAAAAGAAAAGTTTTCGACACAACACTGGCATTCACCAGCTTTCTGTTAATAGGAATGGTTGCCAACCGGCACCTGACAGAACGAATTGTTCAAGCGCCGATACACTATTCCGGTAATGCGGCCTATGCCTTAAAACCTTCCGTTTCTACCGGAGCTTCTCCCTGGATCAGGTTACAACCGAGGCCGATCAAACTCCATAAAAAAGGGATTATAAATAAAGTAAGGTCTTTTTACCATGCACAAAAGAATGGCAAGAAAAACGGTCTGGTAATTTTGGTTATTGTGCTTGCATGTGTAGCATTTGGATTCTTAGGCGCGTTGTCCTGTTCAATATCTTGTGGTGGTGCCGAGGGTTTAGCATTTGCACTATTTATACTCGGTACAGTGTTTATAGTTGCTATTGTAACCGTTGTATTAAGAAGAATTTACAAAAAACCGCCGCCGGATAAAGAAACGGCACCTGATGAACCTGTACAAGCAGCGCGTGCCAGAGGCGCGAAAGGTCAATAGCAAACAGGAAATTCACCATCCGTTACAAGCTCCGAAACGAACTGCCATAAATTAATTGATGTAGTACCGCTCCTACGGAGCTTGTTGAATTGGGAATGCGTTTACTATTTACCTTTCGCTCCTCCGGAGCGTGGAGCGTGCTATTGATAGATGCAGCTATTTTATTGCGGATTAAATTAGTTCTTGGTTGGGCGTCATTTTTGAAGACGTCATTGCGAGGGCTCTGCCCGAAGCAATCCAATATGATTACCACTTTCTCTCGTCAACATGCAGCCTTTTTTTCTGGATTGCTTCGCCTCCGGCTCGCAATGACGAAAGGCAATGGCTTGCTATGACGAACGGCGTCATTTTTGAAGACGTCATTGCGAGGGCTTTGCCCGAAGCAATCCAGGATGATTACCACTCTTCCGTATCATCGCGTTGCATTCTTTCTGGATTGCTTCGCCTCCGGCTCGCAATGACGGAAACCTCCGGTTACTGCATTGATGGAATTCACCGCTTCACTACAGAATGTTTTTTATATGCTGTATTAATTTTAATTTCCCAACACATTGTTTCATGCACAGACGCAGCCGGCCTGATCTGTATTAACACAGCGCTTATGTTTTATTCATTCGGTCCATACATTCCGGTCGTACATCCATCCGCTTTTGTACATCCTCAGGCAGTGGTCACCGGCAATGTGATCATTGGAAAAGATGTTTATATTGGTCCGGGAGCAGCGCTACGGGGCGACTGGGGAAAGATCGTTATTGAAGATGGATGTAATGTTCAGGAGAACTGTACACTGCATATGTTTCCGGGATTAAGTGTTATCCTGCGGGAGAATGCGCATATCGGACATGGTGCGGTGATCCACGGAGCGGAAATTGGTTTCGGCTGCCTGGTGGGCATGAATGCCGTGATTATGGATGAAGTTATACTTGGAGCGGAAAGTATTGTTGGCGCCCTAACCTTTATCAAAGCAGGGGAAAAATTTCCGGACAGAAGCCTGATCGTAGGCAACCCCGGAAAACGGATCAAAACGGTGAGCGATGAGATGATCAAATGGAAATCGGCCGGAACTGCCTTATACCAGCAGCTTCCGCAGGAAATGCGAACAAAATCCGCTCCCGTAGAACCCCTGCAGGAAGAACCTCAATCGCTACCGGAACAGGCAAAAAAATATGATCCCTGGCTGTTTGGAAAAAAGATCTGATGCATCAGCAGCATGAATGAAATCCGTCAAAAGCCGAATCAGTACCTTTGCGCATTACCTACAGTATGGAAAAGACAAATTTCATTGATTATATACGGATATTTTGTCGCAGCGGACATGGTGGCGCGGGAAGCCGGCATTTTATGCGAACTAAATTTAATCCACATGCCGGACCCGACGGTGGTGATGGTGGTCGTGGCGGACATATTATTCTTCGGGGCAATAAGAATTTATGGACGCTTCTCCATTTGCGTTATTTCAAGAATGTACATGCTGAGAATGGGGAAGGTGGAAGCGGCAACAACCGTACAGGCAGAAGCGGTAAGGATGTCATCATTGAAGTTCCGCTTGGAACGATAGGACGGGATGAATTAGGTGGCGAAAAAGAGGTGGAGATCCTCGAAGATGGCCAGGAAGTAATCTGGATCAAAGGTGGACGGGGAGGGCTCGGGAATGCCCGTTTCGCTACCGCTACTAACCAGGCACCTGAGTATGCCCAGCCTGGTGAGCCGGGTATAGAAGCCACAAAAATCCTTGAATTAAAAGTGTTGGCCGATGTGGGCCTTGTTGGATTTCCCAATGCCGGCAAATCAACCTTATTAAGTGTTATGACGGCTGCAAAGCCAAAAATTGCTGATTACGCATTTACCACCCTTACACCCCAACTGGGGATGGTAGAGTACCGTAATGGGCAGAGCTTCTGCATTGCTGACCTTCCGGGAATCATTGAAGGGGCATCGGAAGGAAAAGGCCTGGGCCATCGCTTTCTGCGCCATATAGAACGCAACCCGGTTTTGCTTTTTCTTATTCCAGCAGACAGCAGTAACCATAAGGCAGAATTCGATACCCTGGT
>JAEYRC010000271.1 GCA_023409675.1 Bacteroidota bacterium | reverse complement strand
CTTACAGCCGTTGACAGTGTTATTCTGGTGGTCGACAGTGTCAATGGGGTAGAAGCGCAAACCCGGCGCCTGATGGAAGTTTGCCGGATGCGGGATACACCGGTAATTGTGTTCATCAATAAACTTGACCGGGATGGTAAGAACCGCTTTGACCTGCTGGAGGAGATTGAAAAGGAGCTGAACCTGAATCTTCACCCCATGACCTGGCCCATTAATTCGGGAAGAGATTTCAAAGGGGTATACAATCTGCATGATAAAATGTTGCGCTTGTTTACGGCAAATACAAAAGCCAATGATGAGGGCACGATCAGCCTTACCGACTTACAATCGCCCCTGCTGAATCAAAAAATCGGGGATCATGATGCCGATCTGCTCCGGGAAGATGTGGAACTGATTGACGGCGTATACGGTGAATTAAATAAGGAAGAATACCTCAAAGGAAAAGTTGCCCCTGTGTTTTTTGGCAGTGCCATCAATAATTTTGGGGTGAAAGAAATGCTGGACACTTTTATCCGTATTGCACCGAAACCTGCCGGCAGGGAAACCAATGTGCGGAAGGTGGACTCTTCAGAAGATAAATTCAGTGGATTTATTTTTAAGATCCATGCCAATCTGGATCCAAAGCATCGCGACCGAATCGCCTTTCTGCGGGTATGTTCAGGAAAATTCGAACGGAATAAATACTATCATCATGTGCGGCTGGATAAGGATGTTCGCTTCAGCAATCCCTATACCTTTCTTGCCCGCGATAAAGATGTGATTGAAGAAGCCTTTCCCGGTGATGTTATCGGTCTTTTTGATACGGGAAACTTCAAAATTGGCGATACGCTGACTGAAGGGGAAGAATTTTTCTTCACCGGTATCCCGTCATTCTCTCCGGAAATATTTAAAGAAGTGGTCAACAAAGATCCGATGAAAACCAAACAACTGGAGAAAGGCTTATTGCAGTTGACGGATGAAGGTGTTGCACAATTGTTCACGCAGTTTGGAGGTAATAAGAAGATCATCGGTTGTGTGGGTGAACTGCAGTTTGAAGTTATACAGTATCGTTTGCTGCATGAATATGGAGCATCTGTTCAGTTCAATTCCGTTCCTTTTTACAAAGCCTGCTGGATCACCAGTGCTGTACCCGGAAAGCTGGATGAATTTACCCGTTTTAAATCAGCGAATATTGCTGAAGATAAAGACGGTCACCTGGTGTACCTGGCACAAAGTGAGTGGTTTTTAAATACCGAGCGGAATAACAATCCCGATATTGAATTCCATTTTACCAGTGAAATTCATAAGGAAGCGGTTTAGGACTTTCAATCGGTTGAACAGCCTTTCCCGCAGATTTCGGGGATTGAAGCAGATTTACGCAGATTAACAGCCTTTTCGCAGATTTCTTAGAATTGAATGTCAGACATTTTGTTTTATACTTCGCGACTGCGGGTACGGCGTTTTACACCGAAAGACAGTTCAAACTTTTTTCTTCTGAATGGTGATGAACTTGTTATGCGCTACATCCGCCCGGTAAAAACGCTGGAAGATTCCGATGCGCTCTTACAGGAAACGCTTCATTATTATAGCGGATCGGCAAATTATGGCGCATTTGCCATAGAAGATATCGAACAGGATAAATTTGCAGGACTTTTAATGTTCAAACCCACCTATCCTGAACCTGGAAGTGCAGAAATCGGTTATGCCTTCATTCCCTCATTTTGGAATAAGGGTTATGCCACGGAAATTGTACAGGGCATCGTAGCCTACGGAAAAAGCACATGTGCTATAAAAAACTTCATAGCAAAAGCAGATCCTTCAAATACTGCATCAATAAGGGTTCTACACAAGAACGGATTTATTTACAAAGAAACCCTTCACTTATCAGACCAGATGAGTGCTGTTTATTGGAAGGAAATTGATGGTGGGGTTTAACTTTCATTCATTCACAAATGGACAAGCTTATGAATAACTATGATTATATAAATAATATTATTAATATTGCCCTGAATACCTAAAAAATCTCCGATGACCCTTAATGTTTATAATGTTGTTGTGCCCTTTTTCCTTCTATTTTTGATTGCTTGCTCCAAAAATGATGCTAATCCTCTACCTGACCCACTTGCAAATGTCAATTTAGATAAAGGACTGTTAGCCCATTACCCCTTTAATGGCAATATAAACGATGCAAGTGGTAATGCATTACATGGTATATTCAAAAATGGAGCTTCTTTAATATACGATAAACACGGCAACGCTAATGCTGCAGCTAATTTCACCGGTTCTGGTCAAAAAATCATTGTACCCAATAATGGAAAATTGAAATTTGATACAGCTTTAACTGTTTCATTTCAGGTGATGCCCAGAACTAAATCACGCTCAAATTATATTAGTGTTACAGATAATGAAACCGTAAAAGGCACTTCATTTGTTTTGGGTACTCCAAATCCAGGCAACGAAAATTTTATCTTTTCTGTATCGAATGATGAAGTAACCTGTGACATTGTTCAAAATCCTAATCAGGTTTCAAATATTGATGCGCAAAAAGTATTGCAGCCTGAAAGCTGGTATAACATAATTTGTATTTTCAATAAAGGCCAGATGAAATTGTATATAAACGGCAATCTGATTTCATCCCGACAAAGTGCAGATAATCTTATGCATATTTGTCCGGACGCCGAATTACTTATCGGCGGCTGGTGGGATAAAGATCCAACAGCTTCACTTAACGGAAAATTAGATGAAATCAGACTTTACGACAGGCCATTAAACGATGATGAGATTAAAGAACTATCAAAAAATTTCAAAGATCAATAGTTAGTAGTCTGGATGCATTCCAATATAATTTTTTGGGGTGATTTTCTTTAGTTCTCGTTTGAGTTTTACCGGCACATTGAGTCCATCAATAAAAGAAGCCAGTTTTTTCTGATCTATTTTATCCTTCCCGCGCGTCAGGGCTTTAAGGGCTTCGTAGGGTTGAGGATAGTTTTC
>JAEYRC010000217.1 GCA_023409675.1 Bacteroidota bacterium | reverse complement strand
GAATAATGCAGGGTAAGGATATGCTTAATTGCGTAGGGAAAAAATTGAAAAGCTTTCTGTAATTGTCAGATAAATCTTCCTGAAAAGCTACTTTGAGGTTGTAAGACTGCTGCTCGCTTTTGCTTTTGTCCTGATACTCGGCAGGTAAAAGGTTTTCCATTGAAAACACCTTCCACTGTTTGTCTTTTATGCTTACCAGTTCAAAGCGTTCACCGGGAACTTTATTGCTGGCCAATTCTGTTCGTTCTGTTCCTTTTTGAATGGTAATTTTTTGGATATTGTTCAAAAACAACAGTATTTCTTCCCGCAATTCAGCCAATTGATGTTCAATATCGGCTTCAAACTCTTTTCTGTAGCTAATGGCGATAGTAGTTGTCCATTTATCTGCGTTAGATGCTTCTGTTATTTCAGGAATAGCCAATACCGGGAAAGGAACGGTTTCCTCCGCCAGATTTCTTACGCTTCTGATTTGTTGTATTACCTCTGCATTTAAGTTCAATCGGTTATTGAAAACATCTTCGGCAATTTTTTCAGAAAAGGAAATTTGGCAACCATTGCTGTAAATAACCACTTGTTCCGACCAGTTGAGGATGGAACGAAAACCCAGGCCCTTGTTGCCGATATAGCTGATTTTGGTTTTGGTGCTCAGGTTGGCAAGCATGAGCGATTTTATGCCGCCTGTTTCAAAAGGTTCCCCTTGGTTTGAAATACTCAGCATGGTATTTTCCTTATCCCAATTAATCCAAACTTCATTAGAGCCGGCATCATCGGCATTTTGAAGCAGCTCCAGTAATTGCCTTCCGTTGTATTCTTTGGTGAGTTCCAGCTCACGATTGTAATCGGCAATAAACCTGTCCGAATTATCACGGTAGGTTTTCAGGTTGCTCTCTATGAGTTTTTCTATGTATTGCTTAAAACTCATATTACACTTCTATTTGTCCATTCATTAGTTTAGGTAATAAAATATCTCGTGCCTCACGGAGTTTGGTGTTTTGTTTCAAAAGGTTCTCAATGAAATTGAAAGTGATTTCAAACTCCTGCTCAAAATCAATCAATACTTTCTCATCCTGAGGTAATTTGATTTTCATTTGCCTGAATTTGCCTTTTGAAATCTCTAAAAATGTTGAGCCGTTTGCATTGCCGATAATTTCTTCTTTTCTGTTCTTCAAATCAAAAAGCATATATGCTCTGTGATTATCATTGAATGGAATAATGTTGATGAAACCTTGATTTGTAGATGCAGGCTTGTTTATTAAGCCGAAATAACCAATACTGGCTCGACTTGTCATAAGTATTGTTTTGGCAGGAACTAACTTGGCAGAACTCTTTTGTAGCCCAAGTTCTGTGATTTTCTTTTCACTGTCCAACAAGACTATGGAATGGTGTTTTGTCAAATCTGTAGGAGAAAACCATAGTATTTCACCTTCGTCCCAATATCGTCTATCACCAGTTGCTGGAGTGCCACCTCCTAAAGTTTCACATACTTCTTCAATTAAAAATTCAGCCATCTTCTCCTCCCTCACAATCTGCTTATACCTCAAAAACGCCTTCTCCTCCAGTAACTTTATCCGCTTCAAATTATTCTCTATCAAATCATCATAAGCCGATAAAATGCTGGCGATTTTGCGTTGGGTGGGGAGATGCTTTACGACTTTAACCTCTATGCTTGAAAAAGAAGATTTAGAAACATTTTCTCTTCCTGATGATGTTCCTGAATCTAAGCCTTTTACTTTGTCAAGGTTATTCTTCAATAAATAAAATACAAAATCAGCATCATAGTTTTCGTTTGGAATAACTGCATTTACCGCCTGGTTAATGAAGCAATCTGTTATCGCCTGTGTAATCTTTTTACCAATACTTCCAATAGTTACAACACAGGTTGCACCTTTCGGGATTAATGATTTTCTGTATTTTTCAAATCCAACTTCAGAATAACATTCTTCAGGATTCGGGGTAAATCGCCTATCAATTTCTATGTCGGTTGGCTTTATAAAAGGAATGAAATCCCCATATAACTCAGGATTTTTTCTTGGTGGAGTATTACCAGTTATTACTTCTCCCAATTGACCAATTTCAACTTTCTCCCACTTCATATCGCCAACTCTTTATAGTTTTCAGCAATGGTTTTTGCCAAGGCAATGGCTTCTTCGTTCAATCCATCCAACTCAATATGTATTTCATTCAGGCGTTCTTCGTAGTCAAAATCTTCATCGGTGCTGGTGTCCACACCTACATACCTGCCCGGGCTTAAACTCCAGTCTTTGGCTTCTATTTCTTTTTGGGTTACCACTTTACACAGTCCTTCCACATCGGTATAAACGCCTTCGGGGAAACGGCTCGTCAACCAATGAGCTTGTTTGTAGAAATATTCGGTTTCGTGCAGCAAGCCGGGTTCTTCTTCATCGGGTTTGCCGCTGAGTTGCTGTTGCAGGGCTTTCAGTTGGTCGAGTTGTTCTTTCAGCCCAAGCTCTTTCCAATCTTTGTTTTTGCTCAGTTGGTATTCTTTGGCTGCTGTGCTTATGGCATCCAGCAATTGCTTAATGAGTTTGTCTTGTGGTTTGCGGAGTGTTTTGCACAAGTGGGCAATGCTTTCTAAAATGTCAATATCGGCTTTGGCTTTTTTCGCTTCGGCAATCAGCTTGTTTTGTTGCTCGTAAATGCTTGCGGTTTCTTCGATATTCAAAGCATCTACAAATGCATTTGCTTCTTTGTTTTCTTTGGCGTATTTGGTCGCAAAGTCACTAACAGTTTTAAGCACTTTCTGCAATTGCTTTTGCAGATCAGTACTTGCTTCGGCTGTTTCTTTGGCTAAATCGGCAGACGTTTGCAAATAGCTTTTTACCGTGCATTCAAACTTTTTGGTATTGCCTCTATACAGGTTTACAATGCAAATGAGGTTTTGCAATTGCTCGGGGCTAAAGTCGTTTACCTTGCTCGTTACCTTTCGGTAAATTTTTCGGGCATCCAACATCAACACTTTATCGCTTTTCTTTTTGTCGCTCTCTTTTGCACGGTCAAAAAACCACAAGGTGCAAGGCAATGAACGGGTATAGAAAAAGTTGTTGCCAATTGCCATCATCACATCTACCGAACCGGTTTTTACCAACTTTTCCCGTATGTCTTTTTCACTGTGTCCTGCATCGCTGGCAGAAGAAGCCATCACAAAACCTGCTCTGCCGGTTGGTTTCAAGTAATTGTAGAAATACTGAATCCACAAATAATTGGCGTTGTCGTTTTTCGGCAGGTTTACTTTGCCGTCTAATATCAGTCGTGGGTCTTTCTTTACGGCATCTTTGGCTTTGTCCACACCGTCCACATTAAACGGAGGATTTGCCATTACATAATCAGCACCGCCCACAAGGTCGTGTTTGTCCTCGTAAAAGGTATTTCCCTCTTGTATGTTGCCTTCCAGTCCGTGAACTGCAAGGTTCATCTTGGCAAGTTTGGTATTGAGTTCGGCTTTTTCCTGTCCGTAAAAGGTAACTTTCTCAGCAGGTTTCAGTCCTTCGCATTCTATAAAATAGCCCGTTTGCACAAACATACCCGCACTGCCGCAGGCAGGGTCAAACACAATACCGTGGTCGGGTTCAATGACGTTTACAATGGTTTGCACCAAACTCATAGGCGTAAAAAATTCTCCGCCTTCCTGTGCACCTGTCATTGCAAATTTGTTGAGGAAGTATTCGTAAATCTTCCCGAACAAATCGCCTTCGGCTTTTTGCAATACTTCTTTGTTGAAAATGCGGAGTAGTTCCCGCAACAGGTCTTTACTGAAAATGGAAAAGTTTTTGGGCAACACACCTTTGAGGTTGTCGTATTCATCCTCAATCAGTTTCATTGCGTTGTCAATCGCTTCACCTATGTCGGCACTTTCGGGTAATGAAACCAGATAGTCAAACTGTGCCTTGTCGGGCAGAAACATTGAGTTTTGTTCTTCAAAGTCTTTTTTTGTCAATGGCCTTTTGCCCCTTTGCGGATGCGAAGGCAAGGTTTTTTCTACTTCCACTTTTACTTTCTGAAAGCGGTTGTAGGCGTGTCGTAAAAATATCAGTCCCAAAACAGGCATTGAGTATTCCGAAGCAGTCAGTTTACTGTTGGCTCTGAGTTGGTCTGCAGCTCTCCACAGTTCGGCTTCTAATTTTCGAAGTTGTTTTCCTTGCATTTATTCTTTCAGTATCTTGTTAATATGTCAAATTTATCATTCTTATCGGTGCGTTGGTAAAGAAGTGGCTCTTTTGGTTTTACTCACGGATTATATGTTTTTATGGTGTTCGTGAATGCTTCGTATTTACGAAGGTCTGCTTTGCGGGTAGGGGCAAAGCCAAATGTGCCACTTGCGGACTGGCTAAAATTGTTTTTAAAAAATGTGGGTGGGAAAAAAATAAAAAGCATAGGGTTTGCAATGAGTGTCGGCTTACTCGTTGTCCGTTTGTAATATCGTTTGTACGTTTATGGTCACTTGCCAAAATGTTTTACTTTTCCGTATATGCTTAGGTCGTCTTGTCAATGTTCAGATGGTCGTCCTACCATTGGCTATAACACATAAATATACACAACAACAATATAAAAAAAATAGCCGTACAATGCTGACTGTTTTAGTCCTAAAACTGGAAATGCCCTGGCTCCAACATACCCTGTCGCCAATAACGTCAGCAATTTACAATCAGGTCCCCGGACTACATTTGGGTTTAAACTTGAGAATCAGAGGCAGGCTCATTGCCTAATGCTTAGGAAGGATTTTATAAGTATGCAGGAGCGGGCATTCCTATAGCCAGCGGTCAACGTTTCGTCGTTGCGAGCCGAAAGCGAAACAATCCAAAAAGAATGCTATTCGATAACAGGATATTACGCTGCAATATTCCTGGATTGCTTCGGGCAGAGCCCTCGCAATGACGTCCAACTAATACCTGATGTAATCCGTAATAAAAAAGTTAATCTATCAATAGCATGGTCTACGCTCCGGAGGAGCGAAAGGTCAATAGCAAAAGCCTCCGATCCAGCAAGCTCCGTAGGAGCGGCACAACTTCAATTGATTTTTCGATAACTGGTACGCTTCTGCGAAGCATTTTTCGTTTGATTGATTCCTGTTAACTGGTATAAGCTAAGCCATGGGATCAATTCATGATTGCGAGCCGAAGGCGAAGCAATCCAGAAAACAATCCATTCGATGACAGGATAAAACGCTTGTACTAAGCCTGGATTGCTTCAGGCAAAGTCCTCGCAACGACGTTCCATACCTACAGTTCTTTCACCCTTACATTTCGTATGCGTAATTCAGAACCATGACCAAGGAACGCGATATGGCCTTTTTTACGTTTTAATCCGGGGTGTGCCCGCTTATCCAGGGTTCCGTTTTTGGTTGCTTCGTCAAGGTTGCCTTCGAGGATGGTCGTGCCGTTCAGCACCACTTTAATATCGGACCCGTTGATCGTTACTTCTTCCGTATTCCATTCCCCGGTGGGTTTTAAAAAACCTCTTTTGGCAGGAATTATTCCATATACCGATCCATGATACTGATAAATCTCCAGGTTCTTGTACACCGGGGCATCATTGTCCAGGATCTGAATTTCCATGCCCTCATAGGCGGCATCACCGGTTAAGGGTGCACGTATGCCCAGTCCGTTGTTTGCCCCCGGGGTTAGCTGAAACTCAAAACGGATGGTGAAATTGCCGTATTCTTTGTTGGAATATAAATTCCCGCCACTGCCACTTCCCGGCTTTACATGGATGGTGCCGTTATCAACACGGTATGAACTTTTATTCCCCTGCCACTGATCCAGGTTGGTACCATCGAACAATACTTCATAACCTTCCGCTTTTTCTTCAGCGCTCAGCGAAAAGGTATTGTCGGCATTCAATTCCCGCACATAGATATTCCTGTACGCGACATAAGTTCCATGAGCCTGCAATTCAATTTGCTCTTTGGGAAAGATGGGCTGGTTCCTGTCCCAATAATTTTCCAGGGTTACATTATCGGTAACCAGTTGGCCATTGAGGTAAACCGTAACCTTATCCCCTTTCATGATGATGTGAAAGTTGTTCCATTCGCCAATGGCGTTATCAGCCATCACCAATGGTTTTGATGGATTTTTCTGATTGTTGTACAAACCTCCGGAACCGACCTGGGCGCCAACATCAACACGGGCGGTGTCCCAGATCTGCACCTGAGGCGTTCCACGCAGGTATATACCGGCATCCCCATCTTTGGTGATCTTCCAGTCGACAAATAGTTCGAAATCACCATACATTTTTTCGGTAACCAGGTTTTCGCCCTTACCGGTAAAGACCAGCAATCCATTTTCCACAATCCAGCTTTTACGCATTTCCGCATCCGCTTTTTTCTGTGCTGCTTCCAATTCTGCCGCACTCATCTTAGCGCGCTTAACCGGATTCTCCACAAGGCCTTTCCATCCTGTCAGGTCCTTACCATTGAAAAGCGCTACAAAGCCTCCTGTGGAAGGAAGTTCATCAAGGTGTTTACGGACAGCTTGTTTCTGGTATTCACTATCGGCGCCAGTCAGGGAGTTCATTGCCCGGGTGAGCATGTCACGTACAACAGGACCATTAATATTCTTATCCGCTAACGCGATATTCATGACCGCTGAAGCGGAAGCCGCTTTCAGTTGCGCGTTATCGAGGTGTTCGCCGGCAAGCAGCAACGCGGGAAATGTTTTATTGCGGGCAGTTTCCCGTAATATTCTGCGCTGCTGCTCAGCAGTAACCGCGGCATTCATCGCTTCCCGCAGCACCAGTACATTCTGGTTGGGAGCAAAAGATGATTTTGATGTTACATTGATCAGGGCATCCACCACCTCTTTACGGTGCGATTGATTCGCCGAATCCCTTAAAATGCGCAACAGGATATCTGCTGGTTGCTTTCCGGATGCGGATGATAAGGCGGCAATCGCGGCTTTTTTGGTTTGATCGTTACCGGAATTGTAGTTCGCTTCCAGCGCGTTGAACGCGTCACGGCCACCTATAGCCGATAATATCGGAAAATAATCCGAACGCTTTGCAGGCTCCACATTGCGCATCTGACGGGCAACGATCATCGTTTGCGCCGCGGTATCCATGTCTGCGACCGATCTGGCGATTGCCTGCTGGATATATTGCTTTCCGGAATTATCCGCGCGGCCCAGCAATGTGAACAGCTCATTGGAATTTTTTTCAGCAACCACCGCCGGCAGCGCGCGTATGGCGGCAGATGAAATCGCCGTATCGGTTGCGCCAGCCTCGGCGATGATCAGTGCGCTGGCTGATGAAGACGCTCTGGCGGCTAATACATCCAGCAAGGCCACCTTAGCGTTTGCGGGCATGGACGGATACGCTTTCAATACCGGAGCGGTGACATCACTTCCGGAAAGCAAGAGCAGTGACGATTTTACCGCTTTTACGTCCGCCTCATTTCCCGATTTCATCAGCTCCAGCAGTGCAGGCACGCCTGCTCCTTTTCCAATACGGCCAACAGCCCTGACCGCAGCAACACGAATGGCGCTGTTTTCATGAGCGAGGTATTGTTGCAGTTCGGGTAAAACCGACAGGTCACCGGTTTCGGCGAGGTGGTCGAGTACCTGAACTTTTGCGGCATCAGGAGCTGCATTGAGGGTATTAATCCACTGACGATTCGCCAGTGATGAACTGAACGGCACAGCGAATTCCAGTGCAGCGGCACGGTATTCGGGATCATTATCCTGCATGGCGCGCATGAGCACCGGCAGGCTGCGGTGTTCATTGATTTGCGTAAATAACCGAAGTCCGGCTATACGGCTATGAACCTGTCCGGAACCTTCAGCCAGACGAATAAACTCCGCGACATACCGTGCGGCACGTTTGGTTTCTCCCTGTGCATGCAGTTGCTGCAGGTAATTGATATATGCTCCGGTTGCACCACTGTTATCAAAGTTAAATCCGCTGGCGCGGGCTTCGGCGAGCAGCGGTTTATAAGAACTCAGGCTGCCAATGGAGGATATAGCATTCAACAACACCTTTTTGGAATCCTGATCAGCATTTTTAAGTTTCTTTTCCAGAACAGGGGCAGCAGGCTTATAACGGTTATAGCCAAGCGCTTCAATCAGTGATTGCTCATTTTTTGTATTGCTGCCGTTTAAAGCGGTCAGCAGCGCGGCATTTGCAGCCGGTGAATTGAATGCGGCAAGCGCTCTGGCCGAAGGGCCGCCAAGTACTTCATCATCAAGGAGGGAGGACAAACAGGCTATAGCCCGGTCATCACCAATCAGTTCAAGCTGCCGGATGATATAATCTCTTGAGAAACCCAGTGATGAATTGCTCAGCGCATTGCAATAGGCTTCGATGGCAACAGTACGGGATGCCTCATTGCCTTTTTCCATAGCATATACGGAAAAAGCGTTGAGCGCATATTCCACCGCGGTATTATCGGTGCTGCCAGGGGCTTTCAGCCGGTTAACCAGTTCTGCAAACCCGGCATTGTCGAGCTGAGCGATAGAACGATTAAACTCATTTTTCTGCGTTGTAGTCTGGAATGGGAAACGGGCAAGTATATCCGTAACTTTTGTTGCCGTCGTACGCTGATCATTATTTTGAGCAGATACGAAGCTTACGGAAATGAGCAGTAAAAGACTTATTAATATTTTTTTCATTACCTCACAGGTTAATTTTCGGAAAATTGAAAAGCATGATTTAAATGACCCAGGGCGCCCGTAATGGGGGATCGAGCAGCCGGTTGGCAGCCTCATCATCAATAAAGCGCTGGTTCTCCGGATCGAATTTCAGCGAACGGTTGAGCTGAAGGGCGATTTTGCCGATATTAATAATATTGCAGCTTCTATGACCATTCTGTTCGTTCAGCGCAAAAATCTTACGGGTTTTAACCGATTCAATGAAATCGGTCATTTGCGGTTGCGGGTCGGGGAATTCCGCCAGCTTTTTTTCAAGGTTGGGAATGTCTGATTTAAAACCAGGGTAAAGCTTTCCCTTTGGTCCTTCGATATAGGGTACATTGTCGACAGTACCTTCCCCGTCGAGAATAATTTTACATCCGTCTTCGTAGGTATAGGTAATCTTTCTGAAGGTACCCACCGCATCGGGGTGTTGTTGTTCAGCATCAATTTCCACTGATACAGGACTGGTATCATCTTTTCCAAGGAAATACTGAATCGGATCGAGATAGTGCTGACCCATATCGCCGAGTCCACCTCCATCATAATCCCAATACCCGCGGAAG
This sequence comes from Bacteroidota bacterium, assembly GCA_023409675.1. Classification (GTDB taxonomy): domain Bacteria; phylum Bacteroidota; class Bacteroidia; order Chitinophagales; family Chitinophagaceae; genus Flavitalea. The sequence goes on along the minus strand of JAEYRC010000217.1, from coordinate 5,005 downwards.
GTTTGGTGTACGCGGTGCGCGTTATAGGGTTTGTACACCGCCGGGCCCAGCCACATTTCATAATCCAGTTCCGCTGGTGGTTTCTGAATTTCAAGGTTGGTTTTGCCTACCCAGAAGAATTTCCAGTCGAATCCGGTATGCCGGCCAACAGTAACCGTAAGCGGCCAGCCCAGCAATCCACTTTCCACCAACTTTTTTATGGGCTTAACGGTGGTTTGCATACCATAAAAATTATCATCAAACCTGAACCAGGTATTCAGCCGGAACATGCGGCCATGTTGTTTCACCGCTTCGGCTACACGTTTGCCTTCACCAATGGTGCGGGTCATGGGTTTTTCGCACCAGATATCTTTTCCCGCGCGGGCAGCGTCGACTGCCATGACACCATGCCAGTGGGGCGGTGTGGCGATATGCACAATATCCACTTCCGGAAGGGTGATCAGTTCGCGGTAATCTGCAAAGGTTTTAACACCACCCCCGATTTTCGCGGCAGCGGCACTGAGGTGACGGCGATCAACATCACAAATGGCTACCACTCTGGTGCCGCCATACGGGATATGATTCATACCCATTGCGCCTACACCGATAATTCCTTTGGTTAACTGGTCGCTGGGTGCCAGGAAACCACGTCCTAATACATGCCTGGGAACAATAGTGAATGCTGCTACTGTACCAATGGCATTTCGTAAAAATTTCCTTCTCGATTTGTTTTCAGTCATTCCCATTTTTTTAATGAGGGTTTTTTATTAGAGTGCAGTGCAACCGGATCCGCTTCTATATGATTCAAGCTTTTCCTTATCCGGGCCTCAGGCAGATGCAAAAGAGGCTGCCCGGGTTGCAATTTATTTAACTTAATTGATAAATTAGGAATGAATGAAGCGATGATACGCTAAATCCGGATTCATTTTCTGCCTTTCTCATAATTCCGCAGCGCTGACGCTTCCGCGAATGTGCGCTTTTGCCCGTATTTTTGTGCAAAAACTATGGGAATTGCAGATAAGTTGTTTAAAATGAAAAAAGATAAATCGGATGCCAATCTTCATGCCGGCATGGAATTTTTGAAAACCAACCGGGAACGGGAAGGCGTAACCGAACTGCCCAGCGGCCTGCAGTATGAAGTGATCCATGAAGGCTCCGGAGCCAAACCCGGCCCAACACAGAAAGTGACCTGCCATTATCATGGAACCCTGATTGATGGAACCGTTTTTGATAGTTCCGTACAGCGGGGCCAGCCGGCAACTTTTCCGCTGAATATGGTGATAAAGGGCTGGACAGAAGGCTTGCAACTGATGGCTGTCGGGAGCAAATGGCGGTTTTTTATTCCGCCGCAATTGGGGTATGGCGACCGGCAGGTAAGCGCGGCGATCGGACCAAACAGTACGTTGATATTTGAGGTGGAATTGCTGGGGATTCAGTAATTGACAAATAATACATTTCCCGCAGCTTACGCAGATTGAATACAAACAGCCTTTCCCGCAGATGGTGCGGATTTGGGCAGATTTAAATACAAATACAGTTCCCGCAGATGGCGCAGATTTTGGCGCAGATTTACGCGGATTGAATATAAATACATTTCGTGCAGATGGCGCGGATTTGGGCAGATTTACGCGGATGCAGAGGATGTTTTCGCGGATAACAATCTTAATACGTAACGCGTAAGTAAAAACAAAAACCCTTCCGGCTGGAAGGGTTTTTTTCGGACGGCTTAATGGTTATGGGACTTACTTCATAATAACGATTTTCTTATAGAGGTTGAGGCCTTTATCTCCACGCACCCGAACAAAATAGATACCATTAGCCAATTGCGAAAGATTCGTGGTTGTTCTCACCGAACCACTTACCTGCGCGTTATACACTTCCGCAACCCTGATTCCTGACGGTGAAAATACGGTAGCTGTTACGCGTTGTTCTGTCGGCACACCGAATTCGAGTGTCAGGCGTCCATCGGACGGTATAGGATAAGCGATAAGTCCGTCAACCGGCTGGCCGGGTGTTTCTGTATCCGGAACTTTAACGGAGGCCTCTCCTACGGCCGATTTTTCTTCCACATTCCCTACCCTGTCCTGCGATTCTACATAGAAATAGTAGGTCTTGCCGGGTTCCGCAGGAATGATCTGGCTGGTCTGGTTGCCGCCACCGATGGGTACCCACTCCCGGTTGTCTTCTGAAATGTACAGGTTATAGTAATTCACTCCTGACTCGGTATCAGTAGCGCTGTATCGGATAACGATATTGGTATCCTCAAGTATTTCAGCCTGTATTTGTCCGCTTGGTTTTTTCGCATCGATTGTATTAACCCAGGTATTGGTGATGATGGGTTCATTGAAATCAAAGATGATTGATGCGCGGGATTCCAGTACCGTGCCATGCGCAAGATTCCGGTGTGGATTTACGGTAAACGTTACCGAGCCTTCTCCTGAGGGATACAATTTATTTGGAGGAAGGAATCCGTCAAAGTCGGGCAGGTCACCGGTTTGCGGATTGATGGATGTGAACAGCCAGGTCGCGATACCGGTAGCTGTATCCAGCGACGCATTCAACCGTACAAACATATTGCGTTCCGCTGTCAGGTCGATCTGCATCATCACTTCCTGACGACCTTTTGGTAGTTTATACCATTTGCCCCCGATGGTGATATTTCCGAGTTCAAAGGTCGACAGATCGAATTTGGTTTTGTCGATCGTATCGGTGATCCTTACGATCTGTGCATCCGCTTTGGCGGTATCCACATTTTCGAACATGATCACAAATCCCTGGCGGTCGAAACTATTGATATACCTGGCCTGGTTGAAGCCCGACGGGCCATAGATGGCATTGGGGTCATATGAAGTAGATGTTTCCGTATCCTTCTCATGTTCGTTTTTGATGTCTTTTTCCTTATTCAGTTCTTCTTTCAGCTTTTCCAGTTGCTCCTTATGTTCAGGACAATTCTCTTCAATGTATTTGATCAGCGCTTCCAGTTCACCCTTGGCATTCTTCGCTCTGCCTGCCCATTCTGCTATATTTTCCAATGTTTCAAGCTGCCTGAGTTCATCCATGGTTTTTTGTCCGGCTTCAAATTGCTTTTGCCATTCACGTGCGGCTTCCTTTTTACGCATAAGCCGGGTTTTAGGGCGACCCATTCTTTCTCCCGCTACTTTATGATAATCATTCCGCTTATTCAGGAGAGCCATGTTGTTATCATGAATCTGATCGGTCAGCTTATTCTTCCGGGCTCCTGCAGGAAGCTGTAGCAAATTGATGCCCTGGTCTATGGCAATATCCTGTAATTGCTCCTTGGCAAATTCATCTGCTGCCAGTCCTTCTTTATAATAATCATAATACTCACTTTCTGTTAAACCATGGTTTTCACCGCCTCCGCCATATTTCCAGTTATAATAGCTGGCCCACATCCGGTGTGCCAGCACATTGCTGCTCACATCAATATGCTTCTGGGTGACTTTCAATGATTTTACCGCCACCTGCGCCGGGATTTTTGTTGCAGGAGGCACTTTCAATTCATCCACGCCCCAATCGAGGGTATTGATCATCAGTTCAACTGCAGCGGGACTGGTAAACGCTGAATTGATATTATAGGTTTCGCAGGACCCAAACTGGTTGGGAATTACCGTATAGGTGTACAGTTTATGTTTTGATGATCCGTCGGATAGCAGGGTGAAGGGTAATTCATAGGTCGAATTTGGAGCAATTACCGGAACATACAGGAAGCGCACATAACCATCGAAAGGTGTGGTATTGAAGGTATCAATAGGTGTCACCGTGTTGATGCTGTCGTAGATCCATTGTACCAGGCTATACGATGAGCGGATGGTTTCATTATACTCTTCCATATCGGCAACAATGAAATCATTCGGATCGGGTTTATATTGCTTTCCGTAAAATTCCAGTTGGGCGGCTTTAGGCCATGCGAGCGCAACGATCACGCCGCGAGCCACGGTATTTCCTTTGTTTCCGACCACAAGATTGAAATTAGCTGTACGACCTGCTCTCCAGATGGAAGGACCAACAATCTGCGAATAGGTTTCCGGATAGATCATCGGTTCAATCGTAAATGCGGTATCGTATTTTATAACATCTCCGTTACCGAAAGCAACCTCGAGATCGTACACACCAGACTCTGCGAAGTGCAGATCGAACACCATACCCAGCATAGATCCTACACCATTGTCGTATTTTTCTTCAGCTTCCAGAACCGTACTTCCTTTTTTGAGTGTTATCCGTGCTGATGTATCCAGTCCGCCACCGAAGATCTGCATATTCAGATCACCACCAATGCCTCCTTTCCTGGGGGTAAACGATTCAATACCGGTTATGGTTAAGCGCTCGGTCATGGTATCCCGGAAATTACAGGTCGAGTTGGTCGCAATCAGCCGCACATCATATACACCGGGTTTAAAATTCACAATGGGCATGGGAACTGTGCTCGTGGTGCCATTACCAAAGTTCCAGGTAAAACTGTTGGTATTTCTGGATTCATTCACAAATCCGAAATCATTGGCGGTTCGGGTAAATGAGAATGAGGCCTGAGGCTTATTATCGATATGTTCAAAATTCAAGGCATAGCTGAACGATCGTCCACCAGCCTGGTAAATCAGAATATATACACTGTCTGAAGCATTACAGGCTACGGTAACGGTATCGCTTAAGCGCTCACCGTAGGTAAACTGGCTGTTGCCCAGCGTAGTTTTAGAAGCCAGCAGCCGCCGGTTCTTATCATAGGCATAGAGGGCAAAGGTTCCCCTGGCTCCGCCGGTATGTTCCCCTTCAATAAAAACCCTCAGCGTACTTCTATCGGGAACCCGTGCTATATAATAGTCATTTTGATCGGTAACACCCGACTGAACATAACCGATCAGTCCGCGCAGGGTATCGGACAGGTTAAAGTTAACGGCCTCACCAAAGGTATTATTGGGTTCGGGATCGCTTTGCAAACTGTTGGGCATTTCATAGCGGAAGGTATAACTGAATGAGCGCCCCCCTCCGGTATATACGACCAGGTATAAAC
>JAEYRC010000164.1 GCA_023409675.1 Bacteroidota bacterium | reverse complement strand
ATGACGGAGAGCTCGTGGTTTCTGGATTGCTTCGCCTTTGGGGTGGTTCATGGATTTTCTGGATTGCTTCGCCTCCGGCTCGCAATGACGGAAAGCTCGTGGTTTCTGGATTGCTTCGGCTCGTCCTGACCGAAAGGCTATCTGCATTTGTGAACGTCATTGCGAGGGCTTTGCCCGAAGCAATCCAGGATTATTAGCAGCGTCTTATCCTGTCGTCGCATTATTTTCTCGATTGCTTCGCCTCCGGCTCGCAATGACGGAGAGCTTGTGGATTTCTGGATTGCTTCGCCTCCGGCTCGTCCTGACCGAAAGCTCTCTGCATTTGTGAACGTCATTGCGAGGGCTTTGCCCGAAGCAATCCAGGATTCTAAGAAGCGTCTTATACGTCGTCGCATTGTTTTCTGGGTTGCTTCGCCTTCGGCCCGCAATGACGGAAGGCTTGTGGTTTCTGGATTGCTTCGCCTTCGGCTCGCAATGACGGAGGTTATTTTAGAATTACGGTACCGATTTCGGCTACGAGTTCCTGTTCCAGTTTTTTAAGGTGCTGGTGTGTTCTGATGAGCATAAGCTGCTCATCCGGAGTATGGGGGCGTTCGAGGTCTTTTTGATTATCATCCATCATCCTTCTGATCTTTCGAAGTTTCAGGTAATTGATGGTAGAATTGATTTCATCGACATACAAATCTTCCCGGGTGGGCATTTTGCCTTCATAGTGTTCATGCCAGTTGGGACTCAGCTCATAGGGGAAATCCATCAGCGCGATTACGCTTCCGGATATCGACTGGTCTTCATGATATAAAAAATTTTTCGGCGTTGGCTCAAGCCCTTCCCGGTACCACTGCTCGTACATGTCGGCCAGTTCGAGCAGCGAAGGATTCTCGACAAGCTCCTGGTCCTTCATTTCTTCCAGGATATGATCTGCCACACGGCGGTTTTCCTCCCAGGGTTTCAGGCCGAATTCAAGCAGGCAGCGGATTAATGCGCGTTCATGGGGTTCATCCTGTTGCAGCAGCAGCAGGGAATCATCATCTTCGGGCAGCGATTCAACCGTCGCGGAAGGATCAGCCTTCTTCTCAGATGCCGTTTCCGCACGGGTAACCTTAGCCCGAATGAATTTATTTACCAGCGCGGTCAGCCCTGTTTCATCAATTTTCAACAGGTCCGCACTACGGCGGATATAATTCTGCTGCAGGGTAAAATCTTCCAGTTTATTGATGCGGGCTATTGTTTCCGCTACCTGGTTGACCGCTGCGGCTTTTTTAGCAGCATCATTTCCGGCATCTCGTAAATGCGTTTCGAGCTGAAAGAGGATAAAATCTTTCTTTTCCTGCTGAATAAATTCGAGGAAAGCTTTAGGGCCTATCTTATTGAGGTAGCTGTCGGGGTCTTCCTTATCCGGAATCAATACCAGCTTCACCTGCAGGCCTTCATCGAGGGCAAGATCGAGTCCCCGCAACGCGGCCTTAACCCCTGCGGCATCGCCATCATAAATAATGGTCAGATTGGGCGTATATTTTCGGATCAGGCGAAGCTGATCGGTTGTCAGGGAGGTGCCTCCCGACGCAACCACATTTTCAATACCCGCCTGGTGTAGCGATATTACATCGGTATAGCCTTCCACCAGCAGACACTCCTGTTGCTTGTCGATAGCCTGCCGGGCAAAATAAGCGCCATAGAGCAGTTTGCTCTTCTGGTAAATATCATTTTCCGGTGTATTGATATATTTAGGCACACGGGTATTGGAGGCAATCTGACGGGCTCCGAATCCAAGAATTTTTCCGCTGGTATTGTGGATCGGAAATATGATCCTTCCTCTGTAATTATCCACCAGACGATCATCACGCTGCACAGCCAAACCCGATTTTTGCAGAATTTCTGCTGAAAATTGTGCTTTCAGGGCGGTGCGGGCAAAGGCATCCCGCTCTTCAAGACAGAAGCCCAGCTGGAACTTTTTAATCACTTCTTCCCGAAACCCGCGCTCTTTCAGATACGATAAGCCAATATTGCGGCCCTGTTCATGTTCAAAAAGCGTCTGTTCAAAATATTTTCCCGCGAAATTATTCAAGATATAGAGGCTTTCAGCGGCCTGCTGCTGCTGACGGGCTTCCGGGCTGAGTTCTTTTTCCTCAATTTCAACATTGTACTTATTGGCAAGCCAGCGCAGGGCCTCCACATAGGAGAATTTTTCATGCTCCATGAGAAAGCTGATGGCATTGCCGCTTTTCCCGCAACCAAAGCATTTATATATCTCTTTGGTTGGAGAAACGGTAAATGAGGGCGTTTTCTCATTATGGAAAGGGCAGAGGCCCAGGTAATTGATTCCTCTTTTCTTCAAACGCACAAAGCCCCCAACGATCTCAATGATATCGATGCGGTTCTGAATCTGCTTTATGGTCTCCTGGCTGATCAATACCGATGTGGTTTAACGTGTAAAGATAAGTTTCGGAATAGTTAAGGCTGTAAATAAAATAAAAAAAGAAAAGGGAGTGAATTCTTCCTTTTGGCAAATCTTTCTTAAATTAGGATACCGCCCGGTGCGGATCTGCAGATCTTTTTCACACTTTAAATTTACTCCCATGGTTACTTCAGAAGTTTCACAGCTTTCCGGGGAATGTAATGCCTGGAGAGAATCTTTACGGAAATACCGTGATGAATTTACCAGGTTCAACGAAAAACTGCTTGATGTTTCACGGCAGCAGACAGATAAGGATACCCTCCTCGAAATTGAACACCTTCAGAATCAGTTTCACATCCAGCTCATCAACATCCACGACCTGCGGCATCAGATCAAATCTCACGACAGGAGCATGGCACAGCAGAAAGCGGCAAACAATGGCCGTGTACCCGATGGAATTTTATCGGCCCATGAAAATCTTTATGACGAAGTTCAGCAGCTCGAGAACTTGCTGCAGGAGGTTAAAGATAAGTTCAGTCAGTTTTTGGCACAGATGAACTGAGCGCTTCACTGATCCGCACCTTTACTGAAACTCCGGCTCAACAGAGCCCGGAACAACCAGCTTATAACCAGGTATAATCAGTAATCATGGCGGAATTTGATACTTCTCATGTAAAAAATATTGTCTTGCTTGGCCATTCGGGTTCGGGCAAGACAAGTCTGGCGGAATGCATGTTATATGAAGCCGGATTTATCAGTAAACGGGGATCAGTAGCCGAAAAAAACACGGTTGGAGATCATCATCCCCTGGAGCAGGAGCGGGGCAATACTATTTTTTCCAAACTGATGCATGCCCGATGGCGTGGTTACAAGATTAATATTCTTGATACGCCCGGGTTTGATGATTTTTCTGGTGAGGTTATTGCAGCACTTCGTGTAGCCGATACCGGTATCATGCTGTTGAATGCGGCTATGGGCGTGGAAGTAGGGACAGATATAACCTGGTCGTATAGCCGTAGTTTCAAAACGCCTGTTATATTTGCAGTGAATAAGCTGGATGATGACCAGGCTGATTTCGACGCTACGGTTTCGGAAGCGCGGCAGCATTTCGGTAATAAGATCGTGGTTATACAATATCCACTTCAGGTGGGGGCCGGTTTTCATGAAATCATTGATGTGTTGCGGATGGTTCGCTATAAATTCACCGGTTTGGGGGGGAAACCTGAAAAGCATCCCATACCGGAAACTGAACGCGAACGCGCTGATTTTCTGCATAAAGAACTGGTTGAAGCTGTTGCGGGGAACGATGAAGCATTGATGGAGAAATATTTTGAAAAAGGCGAACTGGATGAAGAGGAGTTGGTAGCCGGAATGAAAAAGGCGCTTATCGCCAATGAACTTTATCCCTTATTCTGTGTTTCGGCAGCACGCAATATGGGCAGTGGGCGCTTGATGGGTTTTATCGACATGGTTTGTCCCAGTGCGCATGAAATGCCTCCGCAATATACGCTGGAAGACCAGCCCGTGCCTTGCACTCCCGATGGGCCTACGGTGTTGTTTGTATACAAAAGTGTTTCAGAGCCGCATATTGGTGAACTGTCCTTCTCCAAGGTATATTCCGGCAAACTGCGATCGGGGAAGGAACTGGTCAATTCGGCAACGGGTGGTGCGGAAAAAATCAACCAGCTATTTGTCGTTGAAGGCAATAAACGTTTGCCGGTACAGGAATTGGTGGCTGGTGATATTGGCGCTGCTGTTAAATTACGGAGCGCTCATGTAAACGATACACTTCATGAAAAAAATCATCCGCTGATTATCAAACCGATCGTATTTCCGGTTCCCTATTACCGGATGGCTATTGAAACAGTTCATCGTGAAGAAGAAGAAAAACTTGCTGAAGCGTTGCATCATATCCGTACGGAAGATCCTACCGTTACGATTGAATTTTCCCCGGAACTTAAACAAACGATCTTGCATTGCCAGGGGGATATGCATCTTTCGGTCATCAAATGGAAAATTGAACATTACCACCGCGTTGAAGTCCGATTCCGAAAACCGGCAATTCCCTATCGTGAAACCATCCGCAGATCTGCTGAAGCCACCTTCCGGCATAAAAAGCAATCTGGCGGAAGCGGGCAGTTCGGTGAGGTTTCCCTGCGCATCGAACCATGGACGCCCGATATGCCCGATCCTGAAGGATTAACCGTTCGGGGGAGGGAAGAATTTGAACTTGACTGGGGTGGACGGCTGCTGTATTACAATTGCATTGTAGGCGGAGCTATCGACACCCGTTTTATGCCGTCCATACTAAAAGGTGTCCGCGAAAAAATGCAGGAAGGGCCGGTTACCGGATCATATGTCCGGGATATACGGGTAAGTGTTTTTGACGGTCGGATGCATCCGGTAGATTCAAATGATATTTCCTTCAAAATCGCGGGAATGAAGGCCTTTAAGGAAGCATTCCGTATGGCTGATCCACAAATTCTTGAACCGGTGTACCAGCTTGACGTTACTTGTCCGGATGAGCTCACCGGAGCCATTATTGGTGATCTTCAAACCCGCCGTGCAGTACTGGAGGGGATGGAAAGCCAGGGACATTTTACGGTCATAAAAGCAAAGGTTCCGCTTGCAGAACTGCAGGATTATTCCTCTTCGCTGCGGTCGATGACGCAGGGCAGGGCTAAATTCAATATGGCATTTTTTGAATACCTGCCGGTAAGTAACGATGTTCAGAAAAAACTGAGTGCAGATTATGCATCGGTTGAGAAAGAAGAAGTTTAATTATTTTAGGAAAGGATGTAAATAAAAATGCCCGCCGGAAATAACGGCAGGCATTAAAAGCTTGCAGAATAGATCAGGCATCAAACTGCACGGATTCCTTGATATCCCGTTCGGTATAACTGAGGTTATATTGTTTCAGTACATCATCAGGAACTCCCTTCCACTGATTGGGTTTATTGCCTGCATAGCCCAGGTCTTCAACGCCGATTTTACTGGTATAAAAACCTGTGGCGGTAAGGTTGCGCATCCTGTTGAAAAAGGTCACGCCCTGCGACATTTCAGGACTGGCTTTGGCAGGATAGGCGATGGCATCCACCATTTCAATTTGTTGCTCCCGGCTGCATTCCGAAAAAGGTTTTTCATAGCGTTTAAGACACTGCATATTGAGCCAGCGCAAGCCGCCTCGCATGGGCACCTGGTGTTCGGGCATATCCTTTACAATGAATTCTATGAAATCGGGTACACCGGCATCTGAAGCGCTTCCACTGATGTCATCTGCCGGAATGATAATATCAGCAAGTACAGTGATGGTAGCCATTTCTTCTGCCGTAAAAAATGTGGTTGAAGTGATGGACTCATACCATGCTTTCTCTTCGGGCATCCGGTCGAGGTCGAAATCTTTCAGGGAAGCGGGAGTAAGCGGTGCGGGTTTATCGGAAGGACCTGAGCAGGCCTCCAAAATCACACCGGTGGCTATGGAGCCAAGGGCCATCGCTTTTAAATATTTTCTTCTGTCCATTACGGTTATGATTAAACGATGTATTAAATAGTTTAGATGTTCTGTTTTTTCATTTCATCAATCAGGTATTCGGAAGCCCGCATGGATAAGGCGAGGATCGTCCAGGTGATATTCTTATCAGCCTGAGAAACAAACTGGGCGCCGTCTACAACAAAAAGATTTTTACAGTCGTGACCCTGGCTCCATTTGTTCAGCGCGGATCGTTTGGGATCATTGCCCATACGTGCGGTACCAGCTTCATGAATAATTCTTCCCGGTGCTTCCAGGCCGTAGTTCGATTCCGGACCGGCTTCACCCCAGGTAATGATCGCGCCCATATTATGCATGATCTCCTTAAAGGTTTCCTGCATGTGTTTCGCCTGGTTGATTTCATGTTCACTCCATTTCACATTGAAGCGAAGTGCAGGAATTCCGAACTTATCTACTACGTTGGGATCGATCTCACAATAGTTGCTTTCATAGGCAACTGCTTCACCGCGTCCGGCCATACCAACACCGGCTCCATAGAAAAACCGGATATCTTCTTTCAGGGATGCCCCATAACCACCGGCTTCTTTCTGTTTGCCTTTAACGGCAAAGCGTCCGTTCATGCCTTCCATGCCGAAGCCGAAACCATAGGCCGGCTGGCCCATGCCACCCCAGTATTCGATATGATAACCCCGGGGAAAATCCATTTTCTTATTGTCGAGCCACCAGGGTGAGTAAACGTGCATTCCACCTACACCATCTTCATTATAGCGTTTACGGTCGAACAATTCCGGAAGAACACCTCCCATTGCTGCACCGGTTGAATCATGCAGATACTTACCCACCACATTACTGGAATTGCATAATCCGTTCGGATGACGGGTAGATTTGGAATTGAGCATGAGGCGCGCTGTTTCGCAGGCACTTGCCGCCAGAATTACAGTACGTCCCATAACCTGGTATTCCTGCAGATCATCTTTATTTACATAAGAGATACCTGTAGCCAGCCCATCACGGTTGGTCAGTACCTCACGCGCCATCGCATTGGGAATTACATCAACATTGCCTGTGGCAATAGCGGGTTTGATTAATACTGAAGAGGAGGAAAAGTCGGCATACACCTGACAACCTCTCGAACATTGAGAACAATAAAAACAGGCCCCGCGTTCTTCATTGATTTTTTGGGTCAGAATTGACAGCCTGGAAGGGATAACTTTAACACCGGCTGAGGTGGCTGCCTTACGGATCATCAATTCGTGCAAGCGCGGTTTGGGTGGTGGAAGAAAAATGCCGTCCGGCTCGTTTTCCATACCTTCTATGGATCCAAATATTCCAACCAGTTTATCAACCCGGTCGTAATAGGGTTTGATATCATCGTATCCGATCGGCCAGTCTTCTCCTAAACCATCCAGGCTGCGGCGTTTAAAATCTTTGGGTCCGAAACGCAATGAAATTCTTCCCCAGTGGTTCGTTCTTCCACCCAACATTCTTGCCCTGAACCAATCCCATTGTGTACCGCTGGCCTTTGTATAGGGCTCGCCATCGATTTCCCATCCATGATAACAGGCATCAAAATCACCGAAAGGCCGGAATTTTGTACTTGCGCCCCTACGGGGTGACTCCCATGGGTTTTTGAGTTGAGTAACATTCACGGCCGGATCATACATCGGTCCGGCTTCAACGATACAGACCTTCAGCCCGGCATTAGCAAGAATATATGCTGCCATTCCTCCGCCGGCGCCGGAGCCGACAATCACTACGTCATAGGTTTTAGCCTGTTTTTTAATCTGCAAAACACCCATCAGAATTCAATTTTTTAACAGTTCAGGAATTTTAACAGGGTAAATATAATTAAAGAACGATTGTTTCACACCTTTCGTTGAAAAAAGGATTTTTCAGGGGAGATGTTTAAACGTATCCAAAGGCCAAATCCCTGATTATTTCAGGCATAACAGTGATGCTTAAATGTTGTCTGGCCTGAATTATCAACAGGAACTACAGGATTGCCCTTAGAACGGGCAGGGGATAAACTATACTTTACAATTTTCTTTATTAAACGGTCGTTTAGGGAAAGCATCTAATCCCAAAACAACCCTTATGAAACAATTCGCCCACAATGAGCAGGATCATCTCGCTGCACGATTTCATATAGAAGACAATCACATTTCCCAGGCCAGTCATCTGGCTTACCTGAAAATTCAGAGCTGGAAATTCGCACTGCATACGCCATCAGTTGGCAAACGATACCGGCGTGAGGCGGCAGAAATGCTGGACAGGGCATTCTTTCATTATGTTCCGAATACCCATGTACTGAGTGAGGAAGGTTTTTATTTTACACCATTAAATTGATCGCGAACGGCATAGTCCGTAATTGTTCAGGAATAAACAGTGCTTGTGCTTTTTCAAAGTATTGGCTCAGGACTTCTCAGCGTTTAATGCTGCGTGTTGGATGAACGAAGTATGAGTTAAAAGGTTTATATCAACATATAAGAAATAAAAAAGGGGAAAGCGTCTGTAAAGAAACCTTCCCCCGGTTGCAGGATTAATACATTTAATCCTTTTTTTCTTTAGGAGTTGATCCCGAAAAGGAATCCTCAATTTTATGCATCAGGCTCGAAATCGGGCCTTCCATTTTATTTGTTCTGTCATCGATGGTATCGTCTCCCAGCAATTCGCCAAACTGCATGGAGGCCGGCAGTCGGGTTAAAATATGGCTGCGCTGGCCGCCCAGATATTCAGACACTTCCTGCTGTGATGTTGCGTCTGGATATTTGTTGCTGATCAACTGAACAGCGGCTACAGCTACCCGTTCCATTTCAGATGCAGCCGTGTTTGCATCCGTATCCGCATATTCCGCTACCCGCTGAACGGCAGCTTCTTTCCTGGATCCGAAAATAGCTTCCAGCCACGAATTACCGGTTGCGGGCTGATAGATCTGGCGTAACGGAGTTTTGGAATTATAATATTTCGATAACCCCTCCAGCACAGCCGGAATAGCGGCCTGTCCGAGTTTTAATTTATGAGGTCCTCCATATTGTTCACTGGTGGTTTCCTGTGTATTCGGATCAACCTTTTCCAGCGGAGGATAACCTAATTGTTTCTCTAATGCATGAACGATATTATCTGCCATAATAAAAATTTAATCGATGAATGATCGTTGGAGCATATGCTTCAGGATCAGGTTAATGAACAAAAAAAATTGTGCCACTGAAGTCATTTTTCCGCTGAAGAAAGCAGTCCGAAACTGAGTAAGAAGCCACCGGCAATCCCTAAGGCAGCCCCGCCAATCATTCCGGTGTTGGAGGCTGTCCACAGATAACCGATCGCCAGACCAGCTATTCCGAAGAAAAGGATCATCAATAGGCGAACATTCGCGATTTTTCGTTTAGCCGCTTTTTTGGGCGCGGCAGGGGTAGGTTTGGTGTAGTGTTTTTTACGATTTCTTGATTGAGCCATCAGCAGTATTAATTTGATGAAGAATGGGGTCTTGGTAATTTAAGCATTAATCGTGAATATTCCTGCGTGGATTCTGCGTGGAAAGAAGCGAAGTCTTTTGTTGAAAACCGTTAAAGCTTTTACACCCCTGTCCTCTACAGGTTTCTATGTAAAAAATTTTTTTTCGCTCTGAAGTCTTTGTTATGCAATGATCAGATCAATAGATTCGTTCTATCAATATCCCGTAAAAATCCAGACTATGATATCCCTGTTCCCAGACAAACGAAAAGCGATTGCCGGAGCTTTTTTTATCTCCGATAGCAAAACCCGTAACCGCTGTAAAAAAGCGTATAAAAAAATTCAGACCTGGAAATTTACCTGCCAGGAAAATACAGTTGATGAGCAGTACCAGGAACAAATCAATAGCCTGGTGCACCATTCATTTTTCTGTATGGTCAGCAACCTGCACGTGTTAACCGAAGAAAATTATTTTCATCAGCCCTTGGATAATTAAAGCCTTAACGTTTTTGGGAAGACCGGGTTCATGAGCAATGGACCCGGTTTTTTATTTTGTGTAGCTGATCCTGCCTGTTTTTATCAATACTAATTGTAATTTTAGGGGTTATTGCCAGGGCTGAAACAGCATTGTGCATTTGTACATTACATTAAAATAGTTGTATTTATGGAAAACAGAGAAGTATATATAGTCGGGATGGCCCGAACTCCCATTGGAAGTTTTATGGGCGCTCTATCGTCCCTCAGCGCTTCCCGTTTGGGTGCTGTAGCCATACGCGCTGCTTTAGATCGTTCTGGTGTCGCGGATTCGGATGTTCAGGAGCTCTTCATGGGTAATGTAGTGGGTGCAAACATCGGACAGGCCCCGGCTCAGCAGAGCAGCATTTATGCAGGGCTGCCCACCAGCATTCCCTGCACCACAGTGAATAAGGTTTGCGCCAGCGGAATGAAAGCCATCATGCTGGGAGCGCAAAGTATTATGCTGGGCGATAATGATGTTGTGGTGGCAGGTGGTATGGAGAGTATGAGTAATATCCCTTACTATATCGAGAAAGCCCGGGGCGGATACAGACTTGGGCACGGTCAGCTGACCGATGGTATTCTGAAGGATGGGTTATGGGATCCCTATAACGACTACCATATGGGTAATGCCGGGGAGTTGTGTAATACCGAATATCGCATTACACGGGAAGAACAGGACGAGTTTGCCCGGGAAAGTTATTTGCGCACCGAAAGAGCCTATGCTTCAGGATATTTCAATAACGAACTCGTTCCTGTTACCATTGAAGGCAAAAAGCCGGTAACGGTAAGTGAAGATGAAGAATATAAAAAAGTGAATTTCGAAAAAATGGCTTCCCTGAAGCCTGCATTTTCTCCGGAAGGAACCATTACGGCAGCAAATGCCTCCAAGATCAATGATGGAGCAGCCACAGTGGTTCTGATGGAAGGCAGTAAAATGCGCGCTGCAGGTATTACCCCGCTCGCCCGGATCGTCGCTTTTGCCGATGCCAGCCAGTCGCCGGAATGGTTTACGACCACGCCCGTTCAGGCAATGACCAATGCGCTTAAAAAAGCAGGATTGGAAGTGTCTGATATGGATTTTGTAGAGATCAATGAGGCGTTCAGCTGTGTTCCGCTGGTCAATGCACGGGAAATGAGCATTCCCTCCGATAAAGTCAATGTTTGGGGAGGAGCGGTTTCGCTGGGTCATCCAATAGGATGCAGTGGCGCCCGCATTACCATTACTTTAACATCTATACTTCATCAGCACGGCGGCCGTTACGGCCTTGCCGGGATCTGTAATGGCGGAGGTGGTGCTTCGGCAATTATTATCGAAAAAGTGTAGGCATATTGTATTAACCAGGCGCAGGAGGATTTCAGGCGAGGTTCAATTTGTTATTCTGACCGGCAACCAATAATTTTGCCCGTCAATTAAACTTAATTATTTCGGATGGCCAGATCAATAGCATTTCGGGAAGCGCTCAGAGAAGCAATGAATGAAGAAATGAGGAAGGATGAGAAGGTCTTTCTTATGGGGGAAGAAGTGGCGGAGTACAATGGTGCGTATAAAGTTAGTCAGGGTATGCTCGATGAGTTTGGCCCTAAGCGCGTAATTGATACACCCATTTCTGAGCTTGGCTTTACAGCTGTGGCTGTTGGAGCGGCACAAAACGGCCTTCGCCCGATCGTTGAATTCATGACCTGGAACTTTGCGGTACTGGCATTGGACCAGATTCTGAATACGGCATCAAAAATGCTCGCGATGAGTGGCGGACAGTTGGGTTGCCCGATCGTTTTCCGTGGTCCGAATGGCTCTGCCGGTCAGCTTGGCGCTCAGCACTCTACGGCTTTCGAAAGTTATTATGCGAATATTCCGGGTATAAAGGTGGTGTCTCCTTCTAACCCCTACGATGCCAAAGGCCTGCTTAAGGCTGCTATCCGCGATGAAGATCCGGTAATGTTTATGGAAAGTGAGGTGATGTATGGAGAGAAAGGGGAAGTGCCGGAAGAAGAATATATTATTCCTATCGGGAAGGCTGATGTAAAACGCCAGGGAACAGATGTAACGATTGTTTCCTACAATAAAATGATGAAAGTAGCCCTGGGTGCTGCAGAAGAATTGCAGAAGGAAGGGGTTAGCGCTGAGGTTATCGACCTGCGTACCATTCGTCCCCTCGACTGGTTTACCATTCTCGAGAGCGTGAAAAAAACCAACCGCCTGGTAATTGTTGAAGAACAATGGCCCATGTGTTCCGTTTCTTCGGAAATAGCCTACAGAATTCAGAAGGAAGGATTTGACTATCTTGATGCGCCTATCCGGCGTATCACGGCGGCAGATGCACCCCTGCACTATGCGCCTAACCTGGTGGCACTGGCCCTGCCCGACATTCCCAGAACCGTTAAACTGGTTAAGGAAGTGATGTACATGAAAAAGTAAATTGCAGAGAAGAGATAAAAAAATGCCGGATTCGTCCGGCATTTTTATTTTAACCAATCAGTACATTAATGAAGGCCTGTCAATGCCGCTGAACAAACTTTCAGTACAGCATAGATGGTCATCACCATCACTCCGCCCACAAGGGCAAGCTTTACGATAGTGTTTCCGATAGCAGGAGTGGTTTCCATGTGTAGGTCTGTTTTCATAGGTATGTATTTTGGTTAATTGAACTTCTTCAAAAGTAGAACTCAGCTCCGACACCTGCAAGGGAGTTCTACGATAGGGAAAATACATTATCCTGTTTAAGGTTTTATTTCAGGCAGGATAATTGAATAGAAGAATCTTATTATTAATAGTAATTTTAGGGATCAGCCCATACATAACGATTAAAACCGGATCTAAAGTATATGTCGAATATTCTGATTATTGATGACGAAAAGGCAATCCGTAAAACCCTTAGTGAGATCCTTTCCTATGAAGGATATAAAATTGAAGAAGCCGGAGACGGGGAGGAGGGACTGAAAATTTTCCGTGAAAAACCATTTGAAGTGGTGTTGTGCGATATCAAAATGCCACGGATGGATGGTATAGAATTTCTCGATAAGGTTCGGGAGATTAATCCGGATGTACCCATTATCATGATCTCGGGTCATGGAACTATTGAAACAGCGGTTGAAGCGGTGAAAAAGGGCGCTTATGATTACCTCGCCAAACCCCCGGATCTGAACCGCCTGCTGATTACCATCCGGAATGCACTGGATAAGAATAATCTGGTGGAAGAAACCCGGGTGCTTAAGCGTAAAGTCAGCCGGGTGAATGAAATGATTGGCGAATCGGAAACCATTCAGCGCATAAAGGATACCATCGAAAAGGTAGCGACCACCGATGCGCGCATTCTGATTACTGGCGAAAATGGAGTGGGAAAAGAACTCGTGGCCCGCTGGATTCATGAAAAAAGCAACAGGGCAAGTGGTCCGCTGGTGGAAGTTAATTGCGCGGCCATTCCCAGTGAATTGATCGAAAGTGAATTATTC
>JAEYRC010000112.1 GCA_023409675.1 Bacteroidota bacterium | reverse complement strand
ATTCATCATTGCCCGCAAATAAAGGAGCGTTTACCCCGGGAACAGTCACCTGGCCAGCCGCGCTCCAATACAGCAAACTCGCTAAACAAACAGTCAGTATTCGTCTCATAATCAATTTAATGGGTAGTTAGCTCCGGGTTATCCACAAATTTAATGCCTTATTGTGGATAACTCCATAATTGTTTGATTATTATATAGAAAAAGTTAAAAACCCGGGATTTAACGGAGTTTAGGCAAATTCAGACCATATAACCGGGGACGTTACCAGTAAAAGGCTACTTGAATATCTGTGCTGCTGTAGTAATTTGCTCGAAACTATTGATATGGTCAGGAAACGCTTGATACAATCCCGGAAACGCATTGCCCTAGTGGCGCACGATAATAAAAAGCTCGACCTCACGGAATGGGCGGAATTCAATAAGAAGGAACTTGCCCGTCACGAGTTAGTGGCGACAGGTACTACAGGCCGGCTTCTCGAAGATCAGCTCGACCGGCCGGTGAAGAAATTGCTAAGTGGTCCACTTGGTGGAGACCAGCAGGTGGGTACCCTTATAGCCACCGGGGAAGTGGATGTGCTGATATTTTTCTGGGATCCAATGGAGTCGCAGCCACATGACAGCGATGTGAAAGCGCTGCTTCGGGTCGCCATAGCCTGGAACTGCATCGTGGCCTGTGACCGGGCAACAGCGGATTTTATTCTCACCTCACCGCTGATGCTGCAGGCCTATGAAGTGAGTATCCCGGATTACCAGGACTACCTGACCCGGAAGATCCGGTAACATTGAAACCGAAGGATTGAGGCGCCGCTAAACTTTATTTGAGGCAGGCCCTGCAAGTTGATCCAAAGGCGACCGCTCTACGGTTTTAATTCATTTTGAAAGAAAAGCTTTCGCGGAAGTCAGGGCTGATTTCAGTTGTTGGGAACGGCTGCATGCGCACAACAGGTCAGATTTTCTGCGGCTTTCTTACCGGATTTACATCGTTACTGGCCTGATCATTCTCCACTTTCGTTTTCACACAGAGCGGCAGCTTTTCTTCGTTAAATTTGTATTCCTGACCCGAATAACCGCAGCCTTCAGGTTATCTTTCCGGACTGCAAAAACAACACGAATGCCATTTAAACTTCAATCAACATATTCCCCCGCCGGTGACCAGCCAGCGGCTATTGCGCAGCTGACTGAAGGTATATTATCCGGGGAGCAGTTTCAAACACTGCTGGGGGTTACCGGCTCCGGAAAAACCTTCACCATTGCCAATGTTATTCAGAATGTGCAGCGACCTACCCTGGTGTTGACACACAATAAAACCCTGGTAGCACAATTGTATGGTGAATTCCGGCAGTTTTTTCCAGAAAATGCCGTAGGCTATTTTGTCAGCTATTATGATTATTACCAGCCGGAAGCCTATATGCCGGTGAGTGATACCTATATTGAAAAGGATCAGTCGATCAATGAAGAACTCGATAAGCTTCGCCTGCAGGCGACCGCACAGTTGCTCAGTGGACGCAGGGATATCATTGTTGTGGCATCTGTAAGTTGTATCTATGGTATCGGTAATCCCACCGAATATGAAAACAGTATCATCCGCTTACAACAGGGACAATCCATTTCCCGCCAGGGATTTTTACACGGACTGGTCAACTCGCTGTACACGAGAAGTCAGGGTGATTTTACCCGGGGTTCATTCCGCGTAAAAGGCGATACCGTCGATATCAACCTACCCTACCTCGATTATGGCTACCGCGTTTCATTTTTCGGTGATGAAATTGAAGAGATTGAGAGCATTGATGTAAAAAACGGGAAGCGCATCATGAAGCTGGATCATGCCGCCATCTTCCCGGCCAACCTTTATATAGCTCCAAAAGAAATGATCCAGCAGATCCTCTATGAAATTCAGGATGAAATGCAGGCGCAGGCGGACTATTTCAAAAGCGCCGGAAAATTCATTGAAGCGCAGCGCATTACCGAGCGGGTTAATTATGATGTAGAGATGATCCGTGAGCTGGGCTATTGCAATGGGGTTGAGAATTACTCCCGATTCTTCGACCGGCGTAAACCCGGATCGAGACCATTCTGCCTGCTCGATTATTTTCCTAAAGATTTTCTGCTGGTTGTTGACGAAAGCCATCAGACCATACCGCAGGTCAGCGGTATGTATGGGGGCGACCGCAGCCGTAAACTGGTGCTGGTGGATTTTGGCTTCCGCCTGCCCTCGGCGCTGGATAACCGCCCCCTCAATTTCCATGAATTTGAATCGATGCTGAACCAGGTCATCTTTGTTTCGGCGACACCGGGAGATTATGAACTGGAAAAAACCGGTGGAGTAGTAATTGAACAGGTCGTGCGGCCAACCGGCTTGCTGGACCCGCCCATTGAAATACGACCCAGTGTAAACCAGATCGATGACCTGCTTGATGAAATTGATAAGCGGGTGACCAAGGGCGACCGTGTGCTGGTGACAACCTTAACCAAACGCATGGCCGAAGAAATGGATAAGTACCTGCACCGCATCAATATAAAATCAAAATATATTCACAGCGAAGTCGATACCCTTGAACGGGTAGAAATACTGCGCCAGTTACGGTTGGGCGAAATTGATGTACTGGTAGGGGTGAACCTGCTCCGGGAAGGACTGGATCTTCCCGAAGTATCGCTGGTAGCTATCCTGGATGCCGATAAGGAAGGTTTTCTGCGGAACGAAAAATCACTGACACAAACACCCGGCCGCGCCGCGCGTAATGTGGATGGACTGGTTATATTTTATGCGGATACGATGACAGAAAGTATGCAGCGGACTATCGATGAAACCAGCCGCCGCCGCGAAAAACAGATCGCCTATAATCTTGAGCATGGCATAACTCCAAGAACTGTATTGAAAAGCAAAGAACAGGTTTTTGCACAAACCTCGGTTCTGGATATTAAAGGATATGATGCAAAAAAACCATATGCCCTGGGTGATGATGAAGATATCATATCCATAGCGGCTGATGAACAGGCCAGCTTTCAAACAATACCTGAACTTGAACGGGCTATCACCAGCGTGCGAAAGAATATGGAAAAAGCGGCCCGCGACCTTGACTTTATGCAGGCTGCCAAACTGAGGGATGAAATGTTGCTGATGAAGAAGCAATTGGAGGAAATGAAAAAATGACAGGATTGACAGGATGTACAGGATATATAAGATACTAACATAAACCAATACCCGAAAGAGTAATCGTTATTGTTTATTATCAGCATCACTTCAGCGCTTTAATACAACAGCATGGTTATCCCTGCGAACTATCTGGTCCGCAATACTTAACCATTCAAATTAAAATTGTAATTCATATATATGGAAAAAAAACTCTTCCTCCTTGATGCCATGGCGCTGATATTCAGAGCGTATTATGCGCTTATCCGCAATCCGCGGATAACGAGCAAAGGCAGGAACACCAATGCGCAGTTCGGTTTTACCAACACGTTAGTAGAGCTGCTGAATAATCAGAAGCCAACCCATATGGCTGTTTGTTTTGATACCCATGCCCCCACCACCCGTCATGATGATTTTACCGATTATAAAGCGAACCGGCAGGAAGCGCCGGAAGACCTGATCGCGGCGGTTCCGGACATCAAACGCATCATTGAGGGTTTCTGCATCCCCTGTATTGAATCTGATGGTTACGAAGCTGATGATATCATCGGAACGCTGAGCAAGAAGGCTGCACGGGAAGGATTTAAGGTATATATGGTAACGCCCGATAAAGATTACGGACAACTGGTTGAAGAAAACATCCTGATCTATAAACCCGGATACCAGGGCGGAGAAGTGGAGATCATGGGTCCGGAGCAGATCTGTTCCAAATGGAATATCAAATCGGTTGACCAGGTCATTGATGTGCTGGGACTGATGGGCGATGCGGTTGATAATATACCCGGTATACCGGGCGTCGGTGAAAAGACCGCCGCGAAGCTGCTGGCTGAATTCGGAACACTTGAAAATATTCTGGCCAATGCGGAAACAATTAAAGGCGCGCTGGGCGAGAAGATCCGTAAAGGCGCCGATCTGGCGGTAATGAGTAAGAAGCTGGCCACCATCATCACCGATGTGCCGGTTGAATTTCATGTTGAAAATTTCCGGGTGAAAGAATGTAACCGCGAAGCGCTCAGCACGATCTTTACCGAGCTCGAATTTAAATCGATCGGTAAACGGATTCTTGGACCGGAATTCAACATCGCCACAGGCCAGGGCCGTTTCGTACCGGCAGGCGTTCAAACCGATCTGTTTGGTGAACCGGTGAACACTCCTGCTTCGGAGCAGCTTTCCATTGACGAAGAATATTCGCCTGCTTCGCAACCGGTAAAGAATAGCACCAATACCGATCACTCCTATCATATCGCTCAAACTACGGAAGAGATCAACGCATTGATAGAGCTATTAAATGCCGCAGCGGAAATTTGTTTTGATACGGAAACAACCTGTGTCGATGCCAATGATTGCGAACTGGTGGGACTGAGCTTCAGCATTAAACCGCATGAAGCATGGTATGTACCTTTTCCCGCCGACCAGGATCAGGCTAAAGATCGGCTTGCATTATTTACACCCCTTTTCGAAAACCCCGACAAACACTGGGTTGCCCAGAACCTGAAATACGATATCCTGGTGTTGAAATGGTATGGTGTCACCCTGAAGGGCAAGACCTTTGATACCATGCTGGCGCATTATGTGATCGATCCGGATGGAAAGCGGAATATGGATTTGCTCAGTACGCAATACCTGCGCTATGAGCCCATTCCTATTGAGGATTTGATTGGGAAAAAAGGCAAAAACCAGGGTAATATGCGGGATGTGGAACTGGAAAAGATTGCCGAATATGCCGCGGAGGATGCGGACATAACCCTGCAGCTAAAAGAAGTATTTGTTCCATTACTGAAGGAAAAGTCGGTGGAAAAAGTTTTTGAAGAAGTTGAAAATCCACTGGGTTCGGTACTTGCGGATATGGAGTATGAGGGCATTCGCATTGATACCGGATTTCTGAATGATTATGCCCGCGTTCTGGAAGAAGAAGCGCGGGAAACAGAAGCCCGGGTGTATGAACAGGCGGGTGTGAAATTCAACCTGGCATCGCCCCGACAACTGGGCGAGGTATTGTTTGATAAACTGCAGCTTGATCCCAAAGCGAAGAAAACCAAAAGCGGCCAATATGCCACAGGAGAGGATGTGTTGTTGAAACTCGCGCATCAGAACACCATCGTAAATGATATCCTGAACTTCCGGGAGCTGACCAAACTGAAATCCACCTATGTGGATAGTCTGCCGCTGCTGATCAATAAAAAAAGCGGGCGTTTGCATACCTGTTATGCTCAGGCTGTTGCGGTTACCGGCCGGCTGGCCAGCAATAATCCTAACCTGCAGAATATACCGGTGCGTACTGAACGTGGCCGCGAGATCCGTAAAGCGTTTATTCCGCGCAATGAAGAACATGTGCTGCTGTCGGCTGACTATTCGCAGATTGAATTACGGATTGTTGCAGCGATCAGCGGCGACCCGGCTATGTGTGAGGCCTTCCGTTTGCATAAAGACATCCATACCGCTACGGCCGCGAAGGTATATGGGGTGGATGAGGCGGATGTTACCAAAGAGATGCGCTACAAAGCCAAGAGTGTAAACTTCGGGATCATTTACGGACAGGGCGCCTTCGGACTTGCCGATAACCTGGGCATATCGCGTAGTGAAGCGAAGCAGATCATTGATAACTACAAGCTGCAGTTTAAGAACATTCAGCAGTATATGGATGATATGATCAACTTCGCCCGGGAAAACGGGTATGTACAAACGCTGATGGGTCGTAAGCGCTGGCTGCGGGATATCAATTCAGCCAATTTTACGGTAAGAAGTTTTGCAGAACGCAATGCGATCAATTCCCCGATCCAGGGAACCGCGGCGGATATGATCAAAATGGCGATGATCCGGATCCAGGAAGAATTTCGCCGCCGGCAGTTCAGGTCGAAAATGGTGCTGCAGGTGCATGATGAACTGGTGTTTGATGCGCATAAGGATGAAGTGGAGATCATCAAACCGATAATTCAGCAATGTATGCGCGAAGCGCTGCCCCTGCCCAATGATGTACCTGTGGAAACCGAAATCGGAAGTGGTGAGAACTGGCTGCTTGCCCATTAATAATTAAATTCAGGCTATGAAACTGGTTTATTGTTATGATGCCTATTGTGGTTGGTGTTATGGGTTCAGCCCGGTAATCCGCCGGTTTTTTGAAGAATACAGAAACCGCCTGGATTTTGAAGTGATCTCGGGAGGCATGATCCTTCCGGAAAGTCCGCGTCATATCAGTGTAACGGCGGAGTATATACGACAGGCATACCCGCGTGTTGAAGAACTTACCGGAGTGAAGTTCGGCCCTGATTATCTCTGGCATATCAATAACCCCGATGAAAGCGACTGGTATCCGGATTCAATGATGCCCGCCGTGGCATTGTGTATTTTCAGGGAATATTATCCGAAAGATGAGGTACTGTTTGCTGCAGATCTGCAATACGCGCTGCACTACGAAGGCCGTGATCTTTGTGATAAGGAAGCGTACAGGCACCTGGTTGAAAAATACAAACTTCCCGAACAGGAGTTTTTTGCTAAGCTGCAATCGGAGGAATACCGCGAAAAGGCTGTGTATGATTTTACCCTGACCAAACAACTGCAGGTCAGTGGTTTTCCGGCAGTATATATTCAGGTGAACGACTTGAAGTTTTACCAGATCGCACGTGGATATACCGACTTTGACACACTTAAAAAAAACGCGGAAGCTGTTCTCAAATCACAACACACAACGAATTAAATCTTTATTATGATTGTAACAATTACCCTCAATCCCGCTATTGACAAAACGACTTCTGTGGAAGCCATGCTACCGGATAAAAAACTTCGGTGCAGCACGGTTACCACTGAGGCCGGTGGCGGGGGTATTAATGTCAGTAAAGCCCTGAAAAAGCTGGGAGCCGAATCAACAGCGATCTTTTTGTCGGGCGGCAATAATGGCAAACTGCTTGAAAAATA
This sequence comes from Bacteroidota bacterium, assembly GCA_023409675.1. GTDB lineage: Bacteria > Bacteroidota > Bacteroidia > Chitinophagales > Chitinophagaceae > Flavitalea. The sequence continues at coordinate 851 of JAEYRC010000112.1, read as the reverse complement.
CCTGGAAGAGCAGGGCATCAGCACCCTTGCCATTCCTATTGAGGGCGAAACGCGGGAAAGTTTTACGGTCAATGAAGAACGCACGCACGCGCAATACCGTTTTGTACTTTCCGGCCCCGACATTCAGCCCGGTGTGGCAGATTCATGTCTCCGGGAACTGGATAACATCCATCCAGCACCAAAATATGTGGTGGTCAGCGGCAGCTTACCTCCAGGCATATCCGAAACATTTTTTTCGGATGTCGCGGCATGGTGTAAAAAGGCTGGCGCGCGGTGTATTGTAGACAGTTCCGGTCCTGCCTTACAACATGCGGTACAACAGGGGGTTTTCCTGATTAAGCCCAACCTGAATGAATTATGCTTATTATCAGGCAAGAAAAATCTTCAGATCAACGAAGTGGATGACGTTGCCCTTGAATTGGTACGGCAGGGCAATATAAAGGTCATCGTGGTATCCCTTGGCCCCTCGGGCGCTATGCTGGTTACGGCTGATGGATATGAACATATCCCGGCTCCGATGGTAAAGAAAAACACTACGGTAGGCGCAGGTGACAGCATGGTAGCCGGCATGGTATGGCAACTTTCAAGGGATAATAATCTGGAAGATGTGGTACGCTATGGTGTAGCCTGCGGAAGTGCGGCAACAATGAACCAGGGTACCCAGCTTTTTGATCCTAAAGATGTGGAGAGGCTGTATAAATGGATTGTAAAAAGTTCGCATCATTATAAATTAAATCTCGACTGATTTGTATTCTTCCCCTAAATTTCAGCACATGCGGTTTAGCATAGTTATGGCCGGTTTATTGATGGCATATTTACCGGTATTGGCACAGCAACGCCCGTCTATAGAC
>JAEYRC010000092.1 GCA_023409675.1 Bacteroidota bacterium | reverse complement strand
CTTCTTCTCTCCAAACGCTTTGAAGAGCCCCCGGATTTCAATAACCGTTTTTTAAGGTAATGTTCGTGTTGGTAAATTTTCCATATCAGAGGGGTCGGATATTATTAGCGATTTGAACCAGTATAATCTCTTCTATAAAGATGAGGAACATCGACATTACCACAGATGCATTCGCCGCACGGCCCACGCCTTCTGTTCCCTGCGAAGCGGAGTATCCTTTATAACATCCTACAATACCAATGGTAAAACCGAATATCGTTGCCTTGACCACCGAAGCGATAATATCCAGGAAAGAGATACTGCTGAATGCCTGGGTGAAGAAAGCTACAAAGTTCGTGGCTTCATTCTGATTCACATTGATAAAGGCGCCGATCATCGCAACCAGTCCGGTATAGCACATCAGTAGCGGAATCATGAAGGTGGTGGCCAATACCCGCGTAACCACAAGGTATTTAAAAGGGTGTGTGCCCGAAACTTCCATGGCATCGATTTGTTCGGATACTTTCATGGAGCCCAGCTCTGCAGCAATATTTGAGCCTACCTTTCCAGCGGAGATCAATGCGGTTACCAGTGGCGCAAGTGCCCGGATAATGGCAATAGCCACTAGGGAGGGTATCCAGGAAGTGGCTCCGAATTCAGCAAGTGATGGCCTTGATTGTTTGGTGAAAACAATACCGGTAACAAAGCCGGTAACGGAGATGAGCAGCAGGGAACGATAACCTATTTCATAACATTGCCTGATGATCTCTTTGAATTCATAGGGTGGCTTGAATACTTCACGGAAAAAACGGGCAACAAAGCGGGCGATCTCATAGATCTCCATAAAGAAGCTGTCTATTCCTCTCGAAATGAAATATTTTTCTTTTGGCCTTTCATCCATCTGCTTAAGTACTTAACAGTAAAATTAGTCTTATGATTGCGTAATTATGCGTTAAGTAGAAAAAATCAGGCCAGCCAGGGGCATTACCCGCCTTAGGGCTCATGTTTGCTGAGGACCATCAATGTTTGAAACGTACGAGGTGAAACGGGAAATCCCCAACGATGATGCGTTGCCCACGATCCCCTCATTGTTTTTTGGAACTATTGGGCATTAGTATAAATATCAGCGCTATAAAGGCAGGCCCTGCTGCCTTTAATAGATAACCGGTACCAGCACTTTACGGGCATCCACAACATTGCCGGAGATTCCGATAAAGGCTACCGTATAAGTTCCCGGAATTTTCACGCTCAGTTCAATGATATTTCTTCCGTTAACGGCTTCTGTATGAATTTTTTGTCCGATAATGTTGTATACCGCGATGGATTTGATTCTTGTATCACCATTGATTCCCGCGAAGAAACGGCCATGATTCGGGTTCGGCCAGATCAGAGCGCCGGAACCTCCGGGGCGGAAGCCAACCGGCACTATATTGGAATAGAATACATTACCTGCGTGGTCGACTACCTTCAGTCTGTAATAGGATATTCCCTGGTATTCGTTATGGTCATTCAGCTCATAGAACAGATCTGTAAAGCTGGCGCCACCATTGGATTTGGAGTAGATGGTATCGCGGTGCTGATAGGTTGTATCATTTCCTAACCTGCGCTGAACAATAAAGTAATTGATGTTGATTTCCGGATTTGTTCTCCAGTATGCCCGGGCATGTGTCCAGTTGCTGCGTTCGGCATTGAACCAAAGTTTCGTCTGATGTGTCGTATCTGCAGGCGTGCTGAATTTGGTAAAGTAGCTGGCTGTGGAGATCCGCTGGTTAAATGTTCTGCTGTTATGACCCAGTCCGCGATCAGGTCCTGAAGTTGATAACATTCCTGCAGCAGGGTAGCCCCGGGGAAAGGCCTGATCCCAGCCGGTGCCACTGTATTGCGCAATGTAACTGTTCTGACGATGTTCAAAGAATTCTGCTCCCTCTTCACTGATCTGATGCTCCAGAAATACCTCCACATTATCCAGACCGGGGCGGCGGAGCTTGCCCAGCTGCCAGGTTTTATTTATGCTTTGCGCTCGCAGTTCCTGCCCGCTGTTCAGCAACGTATAAACCTTATCTGCAACCGAAACATAATAATCGTCGCCTTCCGCTGCGCCTGACCGAACGGCTGCCGGGGTATACCGTCCTGCTGAGGTACCTATAGGGAATGTTACCATACCCGATGCCTTGCGGATGTTTTCCCTGATCAGCGCGCTTCCGTTGAACGTTGTTCCGGCTACAATAAACCGGTCTTTATTGTATCCTGTAATGGAACCGGGGTTGCCTTTGCCAACCACCAGCAGATTTCCCATCAGGTACAGGTGACCCTGTAAAAACTGTAGACTATTCCTGATCTGGGCGGTACTGTTGATCAGTTCAACCCCGAAAGGATTATCGATCTGTAAAATCGGAAAGGAAGCGCCATTGCGGGTAACCTGGTTATAGCCACCGTCGATCTGCTGGCGGAAAAGCGTATTGCTAAAGCGGATTATGCCGCCTGCGCCAAGCCCGGATTCACCATTATTGTCATCATCGGTAATCAGGCCCTGCAGCGCGTTCTCCCATTTTTTTCCATGGAAATAGATAAACGCGTTTTTACCGACACCAAATTTTCCTTCGTTAATTACATCTGAAAAAAGTGCGGCCGTATCACCTGAAAAGAAAATTTTTGCTTTATCCGGAACAAATATTCCCTGCTGGCCTACAGCATAGCTGCCCGTCATTACCATGAGGAAAAGTAAAAAAGGCAGGAAATATTTCGGGAGTACTCCCATGAACAGGAAATTATTTTTTTTGCTGAAGTTCGTTAACCTGCTTTTTCAACGCATCGATCTGCACCTGCTGTTCTTTAATGGCATTTATGAGCACCGGAACCAGTTCTGCATAATTCATCCCGAGAATTTCGGTGCTTTCATTACCGCTAACCACTTCAGGAACGATGGTATTTACTTCCTGTGCGATCAATCCCACATGCTCCTGATTGAGCGTATCTTTTTTCCAGACATAACGCACCGGGCGAAGCGCTAAGACTTCTTTAAGGCCATAATTCAGGGTTTCAACATTTTTTTTCTGCCGGATATCAGATGTTTGTATCGTGCCATTCGCTGCAAATACTGTATTAAAACGCAAATTGCTGGCGCCCAGGGTTATCCCGCCAAAATCATAGGCCGGCAGAAAATTGTGCGCTACCGTTACAGATCCTGTATTGGCAATCCACATCCTGCGGGTATAGGAAGTATAAAAATCCAATCCGTTCTGATTGCCACCTGCATTGCGTTTGGAGGCGATACCTTCACCACTGTAAGTGCCGAAACGCAGGCCTCCACTGGTCAGATCGCCGGTATTGGAGTTTGAATTATTTATAATGAATGATCCCTGCATGGCGCCATCACCATTTACCTGGAAACGGTATTCGGGATTGGTCATGTTTATTCCTACATGACCATTGGTGAGTATGCGCATTCTCTCCGTATTGTTTGTAATGATTGGGAGATCATGCCAGGACTGGGTTCCAAAATTTGATGTAGCGCTCAGGGAATTTCCGCTCAGGCTCCAGCCCGATCCGCCTCCCAAAGTGGAGGGATCGATCCAGGAGGGCGCATTACCATTGCCGTTAGAACGTAGGATAAAGCCCGATGTTCCCGCTTGCCCGTTTGGCATAAATGCTCCACTTAGTCTAAGGTTCCCTGTTAGATCAAGTTTTTCTGAAGGATTGGTATTGTTTATCCCAATATTTCCGGTATGATCAATTAAGAAACGTGTTACAGGCAGGGTTCCAGCCTGGGCATTTGCCAGTGAATTATTTCCCGCATCATTAAATGTTTGAAGCCTGAATTCTTCTGCGACCATCCGGATCCGGTCGGGCCCCCAACTGCCGGCTACATCATTACCCACATAAAACAACAGTTCATTCGATTCAGCTCCTGTAAAGGTCCGGTGTTCAATAACCGCATCCGGATCGCCACCCGGTGTAGAGAACGATAATCTTCGGTTACCGCCGCTGATTCGAATATTTCCACTTACATCCAGGGCTTCCTGTGGGTTAGTGGTGTTGATGCCAAGCCTGTTGCCCGTGGTTAGGCGCATGGCTTCGGTATTATTTGTAATAAAAGGAAGATCATGATTAGAGACAGTTCCCAGGGTTTGTATGCCTGATAGACTGTTGCCACCAGGAGACCAGCCCGATGAAGAAGGGGTTGTCCAGACGGGTGGTTGACCAGCACCTGCGGATGTTAGTACTGTACCCGCTGCTCCGGCCTGGTTGTTCGGCATTAATGCGCCGCTGAACCGGATATTGCCGGTTACGTCGAGACGTTGTGCAGGCGACTGATTGCCGATGCCGACATTTCCATTGGCATCAATGCGTAAACGCTCATTCGCCAGCGCAAAGCCACCGGTAAAAAAACGGAGGTTTCTTCCGGCACTGCCGTTGCCGATTACAAAATCTGTTGAGGTAGAATAGAGGTAAGCTGTATTTACACCACCAAGAACAGGGTAGGTGGTATTGGAAAATGTACTGGAATTGATTCCAAGATTTACAAAGTTGACGGTTTCGCTGCCATTGTTTGCTGTAGCGACAATATCTGAACTGGCTGTTCCGCCCGCCGATTGGTTTTGAATATTGAACTGAAGATAATTGTTGATGCTTCCTTTCGCATTGATCAGGTTAATGGAAGTGGTTGTGCCCGCATCAATAAGCACTTTTTCCGGATCGGATGAATTGAATACCGATGAACCTACAGCCATTCGGCCACTCTGCAAGCGCATCATTTCCGAATAACCATTAATGTGATGATAGCTTTTGAAAAGTATGGGTTCGTCGCCATCGTCGCCGATGATAAATTCGAATCCGCCATTATTAGCTGTTCCGGTTGCGCCCAGTTCAAAGTAATCGGTTCCCGCGCTGCTTCCTTTTAAGCGAAAATTTCCCTGATCATCCGTGAACATTTTTGGTTTATAAAAATTCGCAGCAGGAGCATAAAATTGAATTGGTGCATACAGGTGCAAGACCTGTTCATCGGCATTGGTGTAATCGGGGTAACCCTGCACCAAACCGAGGGTTTGCCGCCGTCCGAGTTCGAAATAGGTGGCATTGTTCGATTTTAAAATAAGCGGACGATCATCTGTGGTTCCAAGAAAATGTGTCGACGCGTTGATGCCGGCATTGCCCTGAATGGCCCATCCGGTTAC
>JAEYRC010000052.1 GCA_023409675.1 Bacteroidota bacterium | reverse complement strand
GTATATAAGGTTGAAGAAATTCCGGATAGTTGTCTGAGTAGGTGAGGGTATGAAACTGTTCCCGGCTCAATTTTAATGGATGAAAACGGGTATTGATTTCCGTTAAATCGCTTTTATAATCTATAGCCTTATCTGGAAAACAGGTCCAGAAGATGAGGTCTGCCAGGTGGGTGCCCACATCAGCCAGCGGATCGCCCTGTTGCCTGGGATCAAAAAACCAGGCCGGACGCTGAATTGCTTTTCCCGAAACCTTTTTGAAATAATGGTGTTTCGATTCCATAATAACTGCTGGATTTTCCCTGCTGCCCTTTTCAGCATTTCCAAAAATCTGCTGATCCGCAGCCAGTGCCCGCTGAAGCTGATGACAGATTTCATAGCGCTCGGTCATGATGTCGTAAAGCAAAACTTTTTTGTCCCGTGCAATATTAAATGCCCGAAGCAGGGATTGAAAATCTCCTTCAGAGATAGCCATTGGCTTATCGGCCAGAACATTGAGGCCTGCATTGACCGATAAAGTAATGTTGCGGGTTTTGTATGCATTGTTGCCGGATAGTATTACCAGATTTCCCTTTTGATCTGCAGCCATCCTCTCCGCATAATCCTTACCGGTATATACAACCGTCTTCCAGTTTGCAGGGGTAAGCTGTTGATTATACTGGTCGATCAGTTGCAGGTGCGCCCTCAAATCCGGACCATCCGGCGCATATACATGAACGACAGAATCGATCTTCGGATGATTTTTCTTCAGCAGCAGTGCTGCATGAAAATGAGCAGGATCAAGAGTGATTAGATGCACCATAAATACGGGTTGATGATTAGCCCGGGTTTCCCAAAACATGTTGGTCATGAAAACTGCGTAACGCTGCCCATCAATCAGCGTATGCTGCGGGAAATTGGGTCAGGCTTTTTCCGGATTTCGATTTGGAACCGCCTTAACTGCACCCCTTGGAGGAGCAGTCAAAAATTCAATTGTCCGGCTGAGTACAGCAGCATCGCGATAGATCCGGCTGTGGCCGAGCCCTTCAGTAATAACGAATTCAATATTCGGCGCTGCGTCTTCTTTTACCATCAGGGCATCTTTGAGCGGCGTGATACGATCTTCATGGTCATGAAACCATAATACACTGGCCTGTATAGACTTCATCGCCCGGCGAATGGAGTAGTGCGAAGCCGGCACTCCGCCTTTTTTAAGAATCAGTTCGTCAAATTCTTTTCGGATATCGGTTTTTAATTGCAGCAGGTTGAAAAATCCATCCACCGCCGAAGTGGTTTCTGTTGCCGGGGCGATCAGTACTGCACGCACAGCAGCGGAATGCGGAACCTGTTCAAGGTAATGCGCCAGTGCAAGTCCACCGAATGAGTGCGCGATATACCCCTGCACAGGCCCGAATAAGGTGTGGGCATATTGCAGCATCTGTACATATTGAGGAAGAATAATACTTTTACCGTCAGATTTTCCATGCGCGGGCGCATCAAAAGCCAGCACCTGGTATTGTTGTCGGATCAGCGCGGCAATATACTTTTCAAAGTTTCTCGAATTGGATTCAAATCCATGAATAATCATCACCTTTCTTGCAGCCTCCGCATTCCAGCGAAAACCCTTGATGGTTAGACCATCCATTTCAAAAGATAATTTTTCAGCTTTTGAATATACAGGCGGATTATCTTTACGTTGCCGGTTGTGCGGAGTGGAAAATAATTCAAAAGCCTTCTTCGCCGCTTTCTCTTTGGAGATCAGCGCCAGTATGTTCAACCTTGCCCGCAGATATTCTAAAACGATCTTTTGTTTTACCTTCATTTTTCCATTTGTACTTCAAAATTATTCAAATATACTCAGAATGCGCATCGTATTGATCGGATCGGGAAATGTGGCTACAGTTCTTGGTAAAAAATTAAGCAGTTCCGGTCATCAGATCCTGGAGGTATACAGTCAGACCTACACGCATGCGCAAACCCTTGCAAGATCGCTTGGCGCCAACGCTATTGCGAAACCGGAACAGTTAACCCGGGACGCGGATTGTTATCTGATCGCTGTGTCTGACCGGGCACTGGAAGCGGTGGCCGGGCGGTTACAGTTGAACGAACTTCCGGTGTTGCATACCGCCGGATCCATGTCAATGGACTTGTTATCTGCCGCAAGTACAAATTATGGCGTCTTCTATCCGCTCCAAAGTCTGCGGAAGGAAATGAACCCCACCGTTGAGATTCCAATACTGATCAATGGGGTTAACAGCAGCACACTCCTGCTTGCCCGCACCATTGCAGAATCGATCAGTCGTCAGGTGATGGTAGCCAATGATGAATCCCGCAAACATCTGCATATTTCGGCTGTACTGGTCAGTAATTTTGTAAACTTTCTCTATATGCAGGCCAGGGATTATTGCACCGCTCATCATTTACCCTTTGCCATTTTACAGCCGCTTATAGAACATACCGCCCTCCGGCTCCGGAATCATGAACCTGGTGAAGTACAAACGGGTCCTGCGGTTCGGGGTGATAAGAATGTGCTGGATGACCATCTTAAACTCCTGGAGCAATATCCCGATATTCAGCATTTGTACAGAGAAATTTCGGCTGCTATTTACCGTTATACGCTTAACCGGAAGGAGTAGGGAGTACACAAATTTAGTCTTGCTTTAGCGCAAGCGAATGTGTCTTAAATTTAAGGGAGTTCTGAAACTCATCGTTATTTATTCAGCTCGGTAAGATAGCGGTTGTTCAGGATGTTGAGGTGATGCACCAGGTGTCCCGCGGCAACATATCCAAGGCCGATAACATTCATCGGATTACCGTTTGCCTTGCCGGAACGGGCAAGTTCCTCATCGGTGAGGGAGTCAAAAAAAGCAATGGTCGACTGCCTTACCATTACAAGTTCCTTCAGCAAATCTTTGATGCTTCGGGTTGAATGAACAGTGGAATCAGCCCAGGCATTTTCATCAAAGCCGGGCAATTCAGTCTGATCATTGCGGCTGAAGGTTAATGCCCGGTATACAAACACCCGTTCAGCATCAATAATGTGTTGCAACAGTTGAACGATGGTCCATTTATCATCGGCATATCGGTAGTTCGCATGTTTTTCCCGGATCTTTTTAGCGGTTTTATAAAATTTTTTCATGCTGGTTTTCAATGCCTTGTTCAGAGAAGAACTTTTGACCAGGTCAACATAAACCGTATATGCCGGGGGAAAAAGCAGGGATGATTCCATTGTTTAAACGTTGTTGAGGTTCGGGTATACCATTTTGTGGTAGCTTGAGAAAATACGATGCTAAATATACTATCTTTATTGGAGTTAATATTCAAGGCATCACCAATCGGCTTTTTCAATCTGTAATAAGCATTATCCCGGCAAGGCATTGTTCTCCATCGTAACGGTTATTATCCGATAATCATTTTTATTCGTTTAGTATTTCTTAAGGCTACTGAGCAGTTGCATTAGAACATATTCTTTCATGTTAAAACAAAATGTTATGCAACAAATGTTCAGGTACATGTCACTGGCATGTTTTACCCTGCTGCTGTTTTCACTGATCAGCTGCAGGAAACTGGCGGATCTGCTTCACAAAGATCCGTTGATGGTTAAAAAGGGTTGTAATATCACAAAAATTATTCATGACGATGAGCAATTGGGTGTCATCCGTACGCATCTGTTCAGCTACAACGCCCAGGGCAATCCTGTTTCTGTAATCAATGATAATTCCTATGAAGGAGCGCCCCAATTGTATTTCCGCTACAATGATCAGCATCAGCTCAGCGATTATATAGCGCTTGATGAAGAAAACAGCAGCCTCTGTGTTTTCTGGTACCGCTATGTATACAATGCGGCACAACGGGTGATCAGGGATACCCAATGGGTCTTCGGAACCTTTGCCGATGAGCCCGATTATAACAGTATGTTCATTCATGTGCGAACCTACAGCTATGATGCTCTCGGACGCATCAGTTCCAAAACCCGCACACAAATTCATCCTGTACTGGAAGCGCCGGTGGTTACAACCTATACCTATGATGCTTCGGGTAATTTAATAGTTCCGGGAGCTGTTTACGACAACCGCCTGAATTTCCGAAGAACCAATAAGGTCTGGATGTTTATAGATGCCAATTACAGCCTGAATAACAATCCGGGTGCAGTAACGTATTCCGCCAATGATCTGCCCCTGCAATTCAATACACCAACGGATTTCGTATTCATTGGTATTGGCGGATTAGGAACCAGTTCATTTGAATACCAGTGTCCATGATTTTATAATCCGATAGTAAAGGCAGTTGATGCATACCATTTTGTGGGTATCCTGAAAAAATATGCATCCAATTTCCCTACCTTTATTTTTCGATAGTCATCCCTCGAAAACTGCTTCTGATTAGAACTGCACTTCCTGGTTTGCTGCAGACTGCATGACGAACATGCAGCAGGCCGGAACCGTACACAGATTTTACTGACAGTTATATTTCAAACTATAAGTACTCCCGCATTCGGCGGAAATTGTTTATCAATCATTTCAAATAAACCTTTATTATGAAAAGTATGTCACGTACACTGTTGCTGATCGTATTTGCGTTCAGCATTTTTTCGCTTTTTTCCTGTAAAAAGATCCTTGATAAGTTAAAAAAGGATCCCATTGCGGTGGTGGATGGCTGCAATATTAAAAAGATCGTACAATATGATACACCATTGTCCGATCCCCGAACCATCGACTTCAGTTATAACATGCATGGGCAGCCGGTAAGCGCTATCAATGATCGCCCCGGAACAGGAGCTCCTAACCTTTACTTTCGTTATGATGCCAAAAAAAGGCTGACAGATTTTATCGGACTGTACACGAATGGTCAATATGAATACTGGTACCGGTATGAGTATGATCACCACAACCGCGTTATCCGCGATACACAGTGGGTTTTTGGAACCTTTGGCGCCAATCCCGATCCCTCCAGTTATTATATTCGGGTCAGTACGTATACTTATGATGCCAGTCATCGGGTAGCCAGCCGGTCTACCATTGAAATTCAGCCGGATGTTTATGACCTGGGTACCACCACCTATACCTATGATGCTGCTGGTAACCTTGGTGGAGGTGCTTATGATGATAAACTTAACTTCCGGCGGACCAATAAAGTATGGATGTTTGTGGAACGAAATTACAGCATTAATAATAATCCTGCTGCGGTATCCTATAATGGCACCAGTCTGCCAACGGAATTCAATACCGCAACCAACTTTAGTTTCCTGGGCTTCGCCATGAACAAAAGTACGATTGAGTATTTCTGCGATTGATGATTACCGCTAGGTCAACAAATCATCCGGGAACTTTCAGAACATTTTGTAAAATGTAATTTGTATTCGGATTAGTCTGGATTTTATGATTTACATTCTTGTGAAGGATGCATATACAGCACTGAGTTGTGTTATTTATCCCGGAATTTTCAGGATTTAATCCTGGACTATTGGGAATAATACGGGAGGATAATGGGTTTTGTACGTAGGCATGGGTATGGGGTTGATGTATTTTTGATACACTGATACATATCAAAGCATGACTGTTTGAGGGTCCCTGCCGGCACGGGAATGGATACAGTATCTCCAGGAGAGCAATCATTTTCTGAAAGGGTGTATGCTGACAAGGGTCTTTGGTGTGCTGGAAGGTGGGGGAGGGAGGGCCCTTGGGCTATTGTTGACCAATAATGTTCTTTTCACCATTTCTCATGGGTGTTTTTCCTGTGAGAAATGGTGTTTTGTATTGTAATCCCAATGTCTTAGATAACTTACTTAAATGACAACTTAGGATGAAAAGATATTCAACACTAAAAATATTCCTGTTTATAGGAATATTGTGTCAGTTGTTTTCCTGCAGAAAACTGGCCGATGAACTGCTAAAAGACAAAGATGCCGATCTTCGGATCTGTAATATTCGCTCAATTACTTTGCCCGATGACGAAGGCGATCTTCGTAAATTAACCTTCAGTTACAATAGCCATGGTGATCCGGTGTATATTCATAATTCGATAAGCTATACTCCTTATTCGGCCCATTATTACTTCAGGTACAATAATAAGCGCCAACTCACCGATTTGATTACTTTGAATGAATATAAGCAAGTGGTAGGCAATTGGACAAAATATTATTATTCTTCATCCGGTACATTACTATTAGATACTACCTGGTCATGGGGAGAATTTGGATCGCAGCCAGATCCGCAAAGTCAGCATATTACCATTACCCAATATAGTTTTGATTCAAAGAAGCGCATTTCTGGTGTTTCCGGCAAAACAATTTCTTATGATGGGGGAGATGAACCTGAAAGTTTTTTTCATCAGTCGTTTGTGTATGATAAGAATGGCAATTTATCGGGCTTTCGATATGATAACGGTATAAATATTTTCCGAACCAACCGAATATGGCAAATGATTACCCGAGATTATAGTATGAATAATGCGATTAGCGGCGCCAGTTATAATTCCTGGGGACTGCCGGTAAAAATTACAGGTGGAGACCTGGATTTTTTTTTCTTTAATTTAGCTGATAACAGCCGGATTGAATATGAATGTCCAGAATGATCTTATGATATTGTCTTAGCAGGTCGGATTGTAGTAGATATTTGTTTTAAAGTGTTTCAAAAGAAACCTATCGCTATAAGTGCCAGTTAGATCGCCATACCAGATCCCGTATTGATAATTTCCGTATGTTCAAAACTTAAAATGGCATGCCCTGAAAAAACTATTATCAAAACTCTGGGCAAACTCAGCGCTATCATTATATTATAAAGCCATGAAACCATAGGATGTCTTTCTGCACCCATCTGCCTAAAATCTGAGAAATCTGCGGGAAATATATTCAAATTGGCACAATAACTAAAAATTTAGTTGCTATAAACTAAATTATTAGTTATGTTTGTGAAGATTACATTTTTCGGAGCATTAATACTATGTCATGCGAAGATCATCAACCGGTAAAAAAATGCCGGATAAGACCTTAACCAAAGCCGAAGAACAGGTGATGCAGGCCGTCTGGTCGGCCGACCATGCTTTTTTGAAAGATATTCTTGAGGCGATGCCGGTACCGAAACCGCACAGCAATACAGTTGCCACTATCCTTAAAATACTGATTGAAAAAGGTTTTGTTGAAGCGAAACCGGAAGGTCGCAATAACCGCTACAGCGCCTTGATAAGCCGGGAAGACTACAGCAGTTTCAGGATGAACCATGTGGTGCGGAGTTATTTCGACGGATCGTACAGCAATGCTGTCAGCTTTCTGGTAGATCAGAAGCAATTGAGTGTTGCCGACCTGGAATTACTTTTAAAACAACTTAAAAAATAAGGCTGATGGAACCAATTCTTATCTACCTGTTTAAAATGCTGTTCTGTTCTGCCTTGTTTTATGGATACTACCGGCTGATATTATTCAACCGGAGTTTTCACCAGTGGAACCGCTTTTACCTGATGGCCTCCATGCTGCTGGCAGTGATCATCCCATTGATCAATATTCCGCTATTTCTTCCGCCGCAACAGGCAGCTATCGGCCAGGTGCTTACTGAACTACGCTGGCATGGACAAGCCGCAGCGACATCCCCGGCAACTATTTTGCCTTCCCGCTCATGGGTATATATTGCAATGGCACTGGTATCCTGCATACTGTTTTTGCGCCTCATAACAGGTATGCTGAAACTTGTTTATTATTATCGTTCCGCGGGAATCCAACAATTGAATCCCCAGGTGCGTATAATACTGACCACCCTTAAAAATGCGCCCTTCTCCTTTTTCCACTGGTTATTCTGGCGTGAAGATATCGATCCGGGCAGCGATGCCGGACAACGAATTCTTGCTCATGAACTAACCCATATCGGGCAAAAACATAGCATCGATAAATTGCTGACCGAACTGCTTCTATGTGTATTTTGGATGAACCCTTTCTTCTGGCTCATGCGTCGTGAACTGGCCGCTGTGCATGAATTTATTGCCGACCGTAAGGCGATCGGATCACAGAATGGAGCAGCTTTTGCTGAAATGATCCTGAACGCCATGCAGGTACAGCCTATAAGCACCCGTGGTCTGGTTAGTCCTTTCTTTTCTTCACAAATCAAACGCCGCTTATATATGATTACAAGTTCCCGGGAACCCCGTTTCAGTTACCTTCGTCGTATCAGCAGCCTGGTGCTGTTGTTCGTTGCCTTATTCAGTCTGGCTTTCACTATCAGGCCAATTAACGCCCAGCCCACTGCTGCAATAACACTGGTTAAAACTGGTGACACCCTTGAGATCACCAGTGATACTCTTTTCCTGCATCAGACGCCTGATACCGAAAAGCCCGATGCGCTGCTGCGTATCTCTACCATCGATCCGATCCGGCAAAGTCCTGCAGACTTAAGGCTTCAAACGGATTCCATCCCGCCTTTATATATCGTCGATGGGCGGGAGATGAGTAAGGAGGAAGTGGATCAGATCAACCCCAATACTATCGTATCCATCAATATCGCCAAAAATAATGAAGCTGTGAGCCGCTATGGAAAACGGGGCAGTGGTGGAATAGTTTATATTCTGACTAAAAGTGGCCAACCTCAGCGCAGCACAGAGCCGGAGATCCGGGAAGTGGTGGTGGTTGGATATAAAGTGAAAAATGATTCAACTAAATCCACTGTTAAGGAAATTCAGGTTGTGGGAAAGGAGTTCCAGCCATCAAAATCCCAATCCATTCAGGGAAATGAAATAATCCTTGAGGGGAAAAAGGTAGCCGAACCGGAGAATCAGGATGTCAAAATTCAGTTTCGAAATCCAGAATCAGCCAACGCGCCAATGATTATTGTCGATGGAAAGAAAATCAATTATGATGAAATGCAAACCATCAATCCTAATGAAATTGAAGCAATCAATGTGTTGAAAGGCGAATCAGCTACGGGTAAATATGGCAGCAAGGCAGTCAATGGTGTAATTGAAATCTCTATGAAAAAGTAACAGAAGTACATTTAATTACAGCCTATAAAAAAAACCGCGGCATCAGACCGCGGTTTTTTAATAAGTTATCCTGTAGTGTTAACCCTTTTTATTCTTCATAGTAGGCGCCGGTGCTTTTTCCTGTGCAGGAATTTTACCATCGGGCTTTAAAGTTGACGCTACTTTTACCGCTTCATAGGCATTGAGAATTCCTCCCGAACGACTGATTTCCGATAAACTGACAGGTTCGCCGGTTCCCGGAGTTTTTACAGGCGTTTCCGGAGCAGCGGTGCTGCTTTCTATGCTATACTTCACCTGCTCAGGCGTGAGGTAAGGGTAGTACGATAAGATCAGGGCCGCGGTGCCGGCTACTACGGGAGAAGCCATACTGGTACCCTGAGCATTGCCATAGGTGTTGCCTCCGGGAATAGTGGAGTAGATACTTACACCGGGCGCAAATACATCCACTTCCGATTTTCCATAGTTGGAGAAAACCGCGGTAAGTCCGCCATTTTTAGGATCGCCACTTGCTCCTACGGTGATCCAGTTCGATGCACGAATGCGGTCTTTTTTATACACCGGGTTAGGAAAATTATCGGAACTGTCAATATTCTTTCCGTCATTACCGGCGGCATGCACCAGCAATACCCCTTTGCTCTGGGCATATTGAACCGCTTCATCTACCCAATGCTTTTCGGGAGAGAAGCTTTTGCCAAAACTCATATTGATGACCTTCGCGCCATTATCTACCGCGTAGCGAATACCCAGCGCGATATCCTTATCATGCTCATCCCCGTCAGGAACCGCACGGATGGTCATAATTTTCACATTGTCGGCAACGCCATCAATTCCTTTATTGTTGTTGCGAACGGCACCAATGATACCGCTGACATGCGTACCGTGAAAAGGCGTGGAAGCCATCACATCACCATTACCGTAAAAACGGTCATTGATATCATAATAATCATCACCAACAATTTCTCCGCGGTAATCACGGGGGGCTTTGTCCTTAGCTTCAGCTTTCCGTTCTTCCCCACTCACATAATCTCCAAAACCTTCAATGAAATCCTTGTTGGTACCATCCATTTGCTTATTGGCTTTTAGCAGGTATAACAACACATTTTTCGCGGTTTTTTCTTCGGGTGTAGTGGTCTGAAAAGTGTCGAGCTCATTGCCGGTAAACACTTCTTTTTTCAGTCCGGCCTGCAGGATGCTATCGCTTTTCTGCGCACTCATAAAAGCCCGCTTGAGCATAGCAAAATCAATTCCTGAAGCATCTGCACCTTCAATATTTTCTTTTGCTTTCAGCCAGGTTTTGTACTCATCCTGTTCTTCAGCATCGAGAGAATCCACATTGATCTGGCGGCCGGCATATTTTTCTTTCAGTTTATGGTATACCCGGGCGCCTTCATAGCTGTCCTGCTTTACATTCCGGCCGTCTTTTCCACCAATAAAATTCCAGCCATAAACATCATCGACATAACCGTTTCCATCATCATCAATGCCATTACCGGGAATTTCTCCTGGATTCTTCCAGAGCACCGGCTTAAGGTCTTCATGAAGGGTATCGATGCCGGAATCTATGACCGCTACAATGATCTCTTTCCCTTTTAAATTTTTTGACTGAAGAAACTGATACGCTTTTTCCAGGCTGATGCCCTGATATCCATGCTCTGCTTTATCAAGCAAATGCCAGCCTCTGGGTGGCGCGTCGTTCATCCTTGTTCCCTGCTGTGCAAAAACCCCTGCTGTGGAAAACACAATAGCCAGACTTAAACAAAACGTTTTTAGCTTTTGATTCATTAGTGATTATTTTGTTGCTTAGTTAGATGTCAGTCCGAAGAAATCCGTTGTTCGAACCGGCCGCGAATATCCGCTTTAACCAGGTATTAACTAAATTTTACCCGTTAAACTTATCCGGTATTTAAATATATAAAGCAAATGCCACCCTTTGTATTAAAATACATGAGTGGCATTAACTTATCTTGAACATCTAATTATTGTTCCAGTTCCAGTTCTACCCGCCTGTTCCGGGCACGACCAGACTCCTGTTCATTGCTGGCCAGGGGGCGTTCCTGTCCCATACCCACAGCTTTAAGCCGCTCCGCTGCAATTCCTTTCTGCTGCAAATATAGCTTAACACTTTCGGCACGCTGCAGCGATAAACGTTTGTTCAGATCAGGATTTCCAGTATTATCGGTATGACCAGTAATGGTGAGGTTAATCGTTGGGTGACTCATCAGCATATCTACCACCGCATCAAGAGCAGGATGTGAGGAACTGTCGAGCTGAACACTGTTGGTGGCAAACTGAATAAGGGTTGCCGCTAACTCCACTTTCTCCACCAGGCTGCGGGCAATATCCGGACAGCCATTATTGGAAATTTTTCCGGGTGTATCCGGACATTTGTCCTTGCCATCGGGTACACCATCCTTATCGCGGTCGGGTATAGGGCATCCCTGGTATTCAGCAACTCCGCTGATGTTGGGGCACTGATCCTTGTCATCAGTGATACCATCTCCATCGGTATCCGGTACAGGGCAGCCGCCATATTTTTTGTCTCCCGGCTTGTCAGGACAATGATCATTTTCGTCATCTATTCCATCACCGTCCGAATCCGGAACCGGACAGCCTTTGTAACGTTGTTTACCGGCAATATCCGGACAGTTGTCATTAGCGTCCGCGATCCCGTCACCATCACGGTCAGGACAGCCGCCGGTAAGTATGGAACCAGCCTGGTCCGGACAGGCATCTTCAGCATCCGGAATACCATCGCCATCGCGATCTTTAACAGTAGGTGCCGCTTGTCCCACTCGCACACTCAGGGAAATGCCCATCACCTGGTGCCTGGAGCGGGTATCGGACACATCCTGGTAAAATGGCGTTAACCCCCGACTGAAAAATCCGGAGATCATTATCTTATTAAATTCAAATCCTGCCCGCGCATGCACGCCCGCGTCAAAAGTTTTCACCTTGCCGGGGCCATTTCCCACTTCCAGGTTGGTTTCTTCCGCATAAAATTTATCGGAATAATACAGCTTTGTATTGGTAGACCGATGGCCGGAATAAACAAACGCGAGGTAAGGACCGGCGCTCAGTACAAAGCGGGTCTGCTGACCCAGCGAAAATTTTCGGGTCAGGTAGAGCGGCAATTCAATATAGTTGGTAAAGAAATCGCTGGCATGCGACACCGTATCCGTTTGTTGTGCTTCTTCTTCTGCAGCAAAACGCGAATAGCTGTTCCCCTTACCTGAATACATCAGGCCGGGGGAGAGGAACCATTTTCCCGATGTTGATAGCGGAATATCCGCCATAATTCCGGCATGAAATGATTTGCGGGGCAAAAGCCAGGGTGTATAGCTGGTATCGCGGCCCGGAATAGTTTGTTGTTCGATTATGGAGGATTGCTGAATTCCCCCGATCAGGGAAATTCCGGTTTGACCGGATACAGCTTCTACTGACAGGCAGAACATTGCCAGGTATGCAAAGACGGTTTTATTCATACGTATTGGAAAATCTCCTGTTCAGAACGTATTATCCGGCGGTATATTGCCGCATTGGTCGCCTGTATAACAGGATATTTTACCGGAAATAGAAATGGATATCCTGAAACTGATGAGGCAGAAAGTCAACCACGGATGACAAGCTGCCGTCGGGGCAAAAAAAAGCACAGAGCCTGAAAGGGTACTCTGTGCTTGATAAAAAACCTGATTCGTTCAGTTATTATACATGAAACTTAATGCCCTGGGCAAGAGGAAGTTCTTCGGAATAATTGATGGTATTGGTTTGGCGACGCATGTAATTTTTCCAGGCGTCGCTTCCGCTTTCCCTTCCGCCACCGGTTTCCTTCTCACCACCAAAAGCGCCTCCGATTTCTGCTCCCGAAGTGCCGATGTTCACATTGGCAATTCCGCAATCGCTTCCGCTTTGCGACAGGAATTTTTCCGCTTCACGCAGGTTGAGGGTCATAATGGAAGAAGACAGGCCCTGAGGCACGCTGTTTTGTATTTCAATTGCCTCATCCAGGGTGGAGTATTTTAACAGGTAAAGGATGGGTGCAAAAGTTTCCTGTTTCACGATGCTGAAATGTGGTTCCACTTCAGCGATACAGGGTTTCACATAGCAGCCTTTATCATATCCTTCGCCACTCAGCCGACCACCATCTACGAGAAACTTACCACCTTCTTTTTTACAGGCGTCAATTGCCTGCAGGTACTGTTCAACCGCCTGTTCATCGATCAAGGGTCCCACATGGTTTTTTTCATCCAGCGGATCACCGATGGATAACTGTTCATAAGCTTTCACCAGTTTTTCTTTCACCGCCTCATAAATGTCTTCATGAACAATCAGGCGGCGTGTTGTGGTACAACGCTGTCCTGCGGTACCCACCGCGCCAAAAACACTTCCCCGGATCGCGATCGACAGATCCGCGTCTTTTGAAATAATTATGGCATTGTTTCCGCCTAATTCAAGGAGTGATCGGCCCAGTCTTGCTGCCACTGCAGCGCCAACCGCTTTACCCATACGGGTCGATCCGGTAGCGGAAACCAAAGCCACGCGATGATCGGCAGCCAGCAGTTCGCCGATGGCGCGTCCACCAACAACCAGGTTTGATACTCCTTCGGGAACATTGTTTTTAGCAAAAACTTCGCCGATGATCTGCTGACATGCCACTGCGCAAAGCGGTGTTTTTTCTGAAGGTTTCCAGATACACACATCGCCACAGATCCAGGCCAGCATTGTATTCCAGCTCCATACGGCAACCGGAAAATTGAATGCCGATATGATACCGACCAGCCCCAGGGGGTGCCATTGTTCATACATGCGATGACCCGGGCGTTCGCTGTGCATGGTCAAACCATACAACTGACGTGAAAGGCCAACCGCAAAATCGCAGATATCGATCATTTCCTGTACTTCGCCTAAACCTTCCTGGTAACTTTTTCCCATTTCCCAGGAAACCAGTTTGCCGAGTTCGGCTTTTTTAGCCCGCAGGGCTTCGCCGATCTGCCGCACGATCTCTCCGCGTGCAGGTGCAGTCCAGGTTCTCCAGGTCTTAAAAGCTTCCTGAGCGGTGCGGATCACCTGGTCGTAGCTGGCTTCATCAGCCGCCTGTACCGCTGCAATACGTTTGCCATCGATAGGGGTGAAGGAATCGATGATTTCTCCAGGCGTTTTCAGCCATTGCTGTCCGGTAGATACCCCGGCGTGCACATCGTCTATTTTCAGGGATGCTAATAAATTCATATAAATCGTTTAAGGATTGATGTTAGATAAATTAATATTGTTCCGATTCATTTGGAAAGTCGCCCGATTTCACATCATCGATATAATGCTGAATTGCTCCGGTAACCTGTTCTTCCAGGTTCAGGTAAGTGCGTAAAAAGCGGGGTTTGAACGTGGTATTCAGACCCAGCATATCATGCATCACCAGCACCTGCCCGTCGCAGGCATTACCGGCGCCTATCCCGATAGTGGGTATCTGAAGCGAACCGGATACAGATGCCGCAAGCGCAGCAGGAATTTTTTCCAGTACCAGGGCAAAGCATCCGGTTTCCTGCAATAAAGCGGCTTCTTGCCGTAGCTTTTCGGCTTCCGCTTCTTCCCGGGCCCGAACCGTATAGGTACCGAATTTATAGATCGATTGCGGAGTAAGTCCCAGGTGACCCATCACCGGGATGCCCGCATCCAATATGCGTTTTACAGAATCCAGAATTTCGGCGCCACCTTCCAGCTTTATACCATGAGCGCCGGTCTCCTTCATGATGCGGATGGCTGATACCAGGGCTTCTTTGGAATTGCTTTGATAAGAACCAAAAGGCAGATCCACCACCACAAAAGAGTTCTTAACTCCACGGATAACCGAAGACGCGTGATAGATGATCTGGTCGAGTGTGATGGGCAGCGTGGTTTCATGACCGGCCATAACGTTGGAGGCAGAATCACCAACCAGAATAACATCTATACCGGCAGCATCGAAGATGCGGGCAAAAGAGAAATCGTAAGCGGTGATCATGGCGATCTTCTCGCCACTGCTTTTCATCTTCTGTAGGGTATGCGTTGTGACTTTGCGGGTTGGTCTTGCCGTGCTCATGTCCGTAGCAATTTATTTTTATGAATCGACCACCGGGGTGATTTCATGCCAATTGCGCGGCAAAGTTAAGGTAAATGGGTTTACGCTTTCCCCTCATCCGGCCTATTACCACTGATACGGGCATAGAGGTTCTGGATCAGCCCGTCGGCAAGCCCGATTTTAGGAACAAAGATTTCTTCAATCCCTGCCCATTTCATTACATTAATATAGATGGTTAAAGCCGGCAGAATTACATCTGCCCGGTCTTCTTTCAGTTTATACAGACTTTTACGTTCTTCCAGGTCAACACTGCTCAATTCCTTATAATAATCCCGCAGCGTTTCAAGCAAAAGTGGTTTGCCCTCCTTTTTCTTCGATAATGAAAACACCTTGTTGATGTTGCCTCCCGAACCAATAGCCACCATTTTACCAGAATAATTTTTAGTTATGGCCTTCAGCTTATCCCGCATGGCATCCCATAATTCATCAGAAACCTGGTTTTTCAACAGGCGGATGGTTCCGATGTTGAAAGACTCTTTAAAGATCAGCTTCATGTCTGCAAAAAAAGTCAGTTCGGTGCTTCCTCCGCCTACATCCACATATAAATAGGCCTTGTCTTTGCTGAGGTTTTCGGCGATATGATTTTCATAGATCATTCCCGCTTCCTTATCACCGGAAATTATTTCTATTTCAATACCGGTTTCTGCTTTAACCCTGGCTATAATCTGAGGGCCGTTTTCGGCATCACGCATCGCGGAGGTGGCACATGCGGTAACATGATCGACATTGTAAACATCCAGTAAGGCTTTGTAGGCCGATATGGTCTTTAACACCATAGTGGTTTTTTCATCGGAGATCCGGTTGTGCTCAAATACATCAAAGCCCAGGCGCAGGGGCACGCGCACCAGATTTAATTTCTGAAATGATGGTTTGCCTGCTTCACCAACTGAAACTTCGGTGATCAGTAACCGTGCTGCATTACTGCCAATATCAATTGCTGCGAGTTTCATCCGAGGATTTTAAATTTTTCTGTCCCTTAACAGGTTTGGTTTCCATGCCCGGGTGCTGCCGGTGAAGGTAGCGGTAAATTTCAACCTGCGACCGGATTTTAGCGGAATCATCCGACACATAGTTGTTGGATAATTCATTATTCAGTACCCGCGCTTTCACATTATCGTTAAGCTGAATATCGAGTATCGTTCGTAAAACCTTTTTGATATCCGGATCCTTTACCGGGCAGGTGATTTCCACCCGGTGATCGAGGTTGCGCACCATCCAGTCGGCCGAAGAAATGTAAACTTTTTCATGCCCCTTGCCGCCGTTTCCAAATATAAAAACCCGCGCATGTTCGAGGTATTCATCAACAATGCTCAGAGCCTTAACCGGTTCAGCAAATTTTTTATTTTCCACCAGCATACAAAATATACCGCGAATGATCAGCCGAAGTTTTACGCCGGCCTTCGCGGCTTCGTATAATTTTTCGATCAGTAATTCATCCGACAGGGAATTCATCTTCAGCAATATAAATCCTTCCTTTCCTTCATGGGCAAGTCTGATCTCTTTATTGATTAGCTTCTCCAGTTCTTTCCGCAGCATCTCCGGGCAGGGGATCAGCGAGCGGAAGGTTTTCAAATTGGTAAAACTGCCTTTCCATTTTTCAATATACGTGAACATGCGGTTTACATCGGCCATGATATGCCGGTCGGAGGTCAGCAGGCAATGATCGCCATAGGTTCTGGCGGTTTTCTCATTAAAGTTGCCCGTACTCACAAAACCGTAATGCACCGTGTGTTTGTTAACACGTTTCTTGATCATGCAGATCTTCGCATGAATTTTAACGTTAGGAATGCCAATAAGCACCTTTACCCCTTCTTCTTCCAGGGTTTTCTTCCATTCCAGGTTGGCTTCTTCATCAAAACGGGCGCGCAGTTCAATGATAACGGTCACGCTTTTCCCATTGCGTACAGCATTTACCAGCGCATTCACCACTTTCGAATGAGCAGCAAGCCGATAGGCCGTTATCTTGATTTCTTTCACATCGGGATCAATAGCTGCCTCCCGCAGCAGATCGATCACTGCGTCGAACGAATGATAGGGGAAACTGAGCATGATATCTTTGGTCAGAATGATATCAGTCACCCGCCTGGCATCTTTGAGCAAAGGATGGATAAAGGGCTTCTTCCGGGAGTTTTTAGCCGGTATCACATCCGGAAAATCCATAAAATGCCGGAAATTATGGATCCGGGCGCCGGGAATGATACTGTCGCGGTGCGTAAGGTGCAGTTTCCGCATCAGAAAATCGAGCAGGCCTACATCCATTTCCTTATCGTAAATAAATCGAACGGCTTTGCCTTTCCGTCGGTTTTTCAGGCCTTTTTCAATTTTTTGGATGAAGGAGGTGGATACATCGTTGTCGATATCCATTTCCGCGTCTTTGGTGACCTTGAAGATCCAGGCATTGTGCGCCGAATAACCAAAATAGCTGAAGATTTTTGGTAGGTTGAACCGGATCATGTCCTCAAGCAGCATAATATGTTGCTGGCCCTCTGGCGATGGAAGCTTGATAAAACGGCCCAGGGAATGTGTCGGCACCTCAATAATGGAATATTTACGCGTCTGTAGGCTGTCTTTACCCGCCAGTACCACCCCAAGGTAAATGGATTTTTCCCGCAGGTAGGGGAGTTGGGGTATACTCTCGATCATCAGGGGAATGATATAGGAGCGGGCTTCCTCTTCAAAATAGTCTCGTACAAAGTTCTGCTGGGCATCATTGAGCTGTGTTTCATTTTTCAAAAAAAACCCTTTCTTTTCCATGGCCAGCCGGATCTCTTCCCAAATGGTATTGAAAACTGCCTGTTGCTGTAAAACGATCTGTTGAATTTCATCCAGGATCAGTTCGGGGGATTGTTCCAGGTGCATATTGGAGATTTTAGAGCCCAGCTCCGCCATACGTTTGAGCGTAGCCACCCGTACCCGAAAAAATTCGTCCAGGTTGTTGGAAAAAATACCTAAAAACCGAATCCGTTCTTTCAGGGGAACGGTGCGATCGGCCGCCTCCTGTAAGACCCTCGAATTAAAAGACAACCAGCTGATATCTCTTGGTATAATTCTACGCTTCATAGTAATTTTTTCGTGTTGCAGGTTCAGGGCTGACCCAATAAAAAGATGAGCCTGTAAATTCCCCTGGCCGTGAATTTACCACAACTGGCTGAACCTGATGCAATTCTCTGACCGGGCAGGGCAATGATGCAGTTTCAGGCCATATTTGCGCTCATTTTCCGACATTTGTACCCAAGATTATGCGCGGGCATAAAAATATTTGTGTTTCTGCGGCGATTCTGATAAAATGTTTTTGCATTTTCAGTTGATTTACCGACCTTTGCAATCCAAAATTTTTTGAACTCATGGCTAGAGTATGTACGATCACCGGAAAACGGCCTATTACCGGCAATACGGTGTCTCACTCCAATATTAAGACAAAGCGCAGGTTTCTGCCCGATTTGCAGACCAAGCGTTTTTACCTTGCAGAAGAAGACAGGTGGATTTCGCTGAAACTTTCCACTGAGGCGATCAGAACGATCAATAAGAACGGACTGTATCCTGTTGTTAAAGAATTACGCGCGCAGGGGCACAAGATCTAACTGTTTTTCCATCCCGACGGATGGAGATAACTCTATAAATTAACACATCATGGCAAAGAAAGGCAACAGAGTGCAGGTAATCCTGGAATGTACTGAACATAAGACCAGCGGTCAACCCGGCACCAGCCGTTACATCAGTAACAAAAACAAAAAGAATACACCGGAGCGGCTTGAGCTGAAAAAGTTCAACCCCATCCTGAAAAAATACACCGTGCATAAGGAGATCAAATAAGGATCTGCTCCTGCAGGGCAAACATTTTTATACCTATTTAACTTCGTAATATGGCAAAGTCGGCAAAAACAGCGATCAAAAAGGACCAGAAATCCGCTGCTGAAGCTAAAAACTGGACAAAAGTAATCCGTGCGGTTCGCAGTCCGAAAAGTGGTGCGTACACGTTCAAAGAAGCGATCGTGCACAAAGAAAAAGTGAAGGATTACCTGGCGCAAAAATAATTATGGTAGTATGTACTATACCTTAAGCTGTTCCTAACCAGGGACAGCTTTTTGTATTTTGGAAATCAAATATCAACCAGTATAGCATGGGTTTTTTCGGAAAATTATTCGGATCGAAAGAAAAGGAAAGTCTCGACCAGGGACTTCAGAAAACCAAAACAGGCTTTTTTGATAAAGTTTCCAAAGCCATTGCCGGAAAAAGCACTGTAGATGAATCCGTTCTGGATGACCTCGAAGAAGCACTGATCACAGCTGATGTTGGTCTGGAAACTACCGTGCAGATCATTGAGCGCGTTGAAAAACGGGTTGCCCGCGACAAATACGTGAACAGCAGCGAACTTAATAAAATACTTCAGGAAGAAATTGAAGCTGTTTTTTTATCATCTTCAGAATCAATAGAATACGACTTCACCTCTCCGCTTCCAAAGAAGCCGTTTATTGTATTGGTAATTGGCGTTAATGGTGTGGGGAAAACGACCACCGTAGGAAAATTGGCTTATAATTTCAAAAAGGCCGGTAAATCGGTATTACTGGGAGCGGCAGATACCTTCCGGGCTGCGGCTGTAGATCAGCTGACGATCTGGAGCGAGCGGGTGGGCGTTCCGATCATCAAACAGCCCATGGGTTCCGACCCGGCTTCGGTGGCTTTTGACACCGTTCAGGCAGGTATTGCCCGGGGAGCAGATGTCGTGTTGATCGATACAGCCGGTAGGTTACACAACAAAGCCCACCTGATGGATGAGCTAGGTAAGATCAAACGGGTTATTCAGAAGCATGTGCCCGATGCACCGCATGAGGTGCTGCTGGTACTCGATGGATCTACAGGCCAGAATGCCCTGGAGCAGGCCCGTCAGTTTACGGCAATTACCGATGTCAGCGCTTTAGCGATCACCAAACTGGATGGCACGGCGAAGGGTGGTATTGTACTGGCCATCTCCAATCAGTTTAAAATTCCTGTCCGTTTTATTGGTGTGGGAGAAAAAATGGAAGATTCACTGTTGTTCGACAAACATGAATTTGTAGATTCCCTCTTTAATTTAGAAAAGCGGTAACGATTCGGGAAGCCTGACTACTTCTCCTTCCAGATCATAATCAAATGCACGGGTAATCCGAACCTGTACAAATTCTCCGATGGCCAATGGTTCTGCCGACTGGATCAGCACCTCATTATCCACTTCAACGCTGTCAAATTCTGTTCGCCCAATATAGCGGCCCGCCTCTTTTTTGTCGATCAGCACTTTAAAGACGCGACCAACTTTTTCCTGGTTCTTTTCAAGACTGATCTCCTGCTGCAGTTCCATGATCTCCTGCGCGCGCCGGGATTTTTCTTCTTCCGGAATGGTATCCGCCAGCTCGTAAGCCGTGGTATCTTCCTCATGTGAATAGTTAAAGATGCCCACGCGATCAAATCGGTGTTTCACCAGGAAGGCTTTGAGTTCTTCCACATCTTCAAGAGTTTCTCCAGGGAAGCCTGCGATCAGGGTAGTGCGCAGACATATACCCGGAACCCTGTAACGAATCTGTTCTATAAGTTCGTCCATATCCCCGCGGGTGATCTGGCGACGCATCGCGTTGAGCATACGGTCACTGGCATGCTGCAGGGGCATATCAAGGTAATTACAGATATTAGGTCTTTCGCGCATGACATCCAGTATCTCCAGCGGAAATTTTGATGGATAGGCGTAATGCAGCCTGATCCATTCCAATCCGGGAATATCAGCCAGGCGATTCAGCAGATCGGGAAGCATCCGCTTTTTGTAGAGGTCGAGTCCGTAATAGGTCAGCTCCTGAGCGATCAGCATGATCTCCTTGACCCCCCGTGACACCAGGGTTTCCGCTTCAGCTACAATAGCCTCCAAACTTTTGCTCACATGCTTCCCGCGCATCAGGGGGATAGCGCAAAAACTGCAGGTGCGGTTACAGCCCTCCGCAATTTTAAGGTAGGCATAATGCCGTGGAGTAGCCAGCAGTCGTTCACCCAGTAATTCCGCTTTATAGTCAATATCAAAACGTTTCAGCAATAAAGGAAGTTCCATCGTGCCAAAAAACGCATCCACTTCCGGAATTTCTGTTTCGAGGTTGTTGCGGTACCGTTCACTCAAACAACCGGTCACATATAC